>NC_011060.1:2713948-3018238 GCF_000020645.1 Pelodictyon phaeoclathratiforme BU-1 | reverse complement strand
AAAATACGGTATTTTTAAGAGTAAGGGTCTTCATAGTTAGCGCCATCAACATTTACTGTTCACAAGTTAGTGTTTTATGTGGATAAAAAACAATTTCCTTTATGAAATTTCCGTTGTATGGAGGGGTGTTTGCCCGGAGACTTTTCAACACTTTAAACTATTATATAATTGGTTGTTATATAAAATAGTTGTTCGAGTAGTCAACATGTGTTGATTCTTTTGAGTGTGCGGATTATTTGGGGTTTCCGGGGTTTGAAATATTTTATCCACAAGTTATCAACATTATTGACAACTTGTGGTGGCGTGCTTGTTTTTTACTTCCTATAGTGTTGATTACTCAGGGTTGGAGGGTGGTTGTTCTTGTCGATAGAATGGTCAGTGAGTGGAACCATTTGTTATTGACCGTTCAATATGCTAAATTACGCGCCCTATAATTTTGAATTGTACCTAAACAAGTGTGGAGCTATAAGCGATGAAAAGAACCTATCAGCCGAGGAACAGGAAAAGAAGGAACAAGCATGGATTCCGTGAGAGAATGTCTACCAAGAATGGACGAAAAGTACTGTCTGCAAGAAGGGCAAAGGGACGTCATTCGCTTTCAGTAAGCAGCGCGATGGGTACGGCTGGTCAATAAGCTTGTTCGTGAGACTGGCGGTATCAAAAAAATTGCTCTTTTCAAGTTTTGAATATGGTGCACAGTCATTCCCTGCGCAAGCAAGAGATCTTGAGGAAAAAGCTGCCGATCTCACTCCTTTTCAAGAATGGAAAAAGTGTGAAGGGTGATTTTTTAAGAATTGTGTACGCTTCTCTTCAGCTTGACAACGCTTGTTTTCAGCCATTTCCGTCTATTTTGTTTGCGGTGAGTAAAAAAACGGTCCATTCTGCTGTTGGGCGCAACAAGATCAAAAGAATGATGAGAGAAGCTTACCGACATGAAAAATCAGTGTTAAAGAGTCGAGAGGTGGGTCAGCACGAAGGGAGTGCCGACGGAATGCTTTGCATTGCTTTTCTTTATATGGGCAGAAGAAAGACTTCCCCAGGCCTTGAAGCGTTCAGGGAGGAGATCAGAGGGTTGTTGCAGGGTATGATACTTTCCTGAACTCTGATGGTCAGCTCAAACATGACGGATAAAGTTGTTTTACCGGATAGAATGGTATGATGAGCATGAGTAGCTGGAAGTTTTTCAATCAGGTGCCGATTGTGCTGATAAAATTTTACCGGGCGTTCCTTTCTCCATTGCTCGGTCCGTCCTGCAAATATTTTCCTACCTGTTCAAGTTACGCTCTTGAGGCGTTCCAGCGGCATAATTTTTTTTATGCTTCATGGTTGACCGTTTGGCGTGTTCTGCGATGTAATCCTTTTTCAAAGGGCGGGTTTGATCCGGTTCCCCCTGTATCCGTAAACAAAAACAAGTTTTCTGGTAAAACTAAAGAGAGTGGTAATGGATAGAAATTCGGTAACCGGCCTTGCAATTATTGCCGTAATCATGATCGTCTGGCTTCAGTTTATGTCGCCAGAGAAAAAACCGCTGCTGCCGTCAAAGACGGTGAAAACAGAGACTGTGGTGCAGTCCGATGTTCAGGTTCCTGCAGTTTCGATCCCTGCAGCCGATAATTTTGGTGTTTTTGCATCCTCATCCGGAGGTCAGGAAAAACTCCTGAAGGTAGAAAATGATCTTTTTCGAGCAACACTCTCCTCCAAGGGAGCGACACTGAAGTCACTGGTGCTTAAAAAGCATCTGGATGGCAATCGCCTCCCCTTTGATCTGGTCAGCAATGGAAAAAACGGAGCCCTTTCGCTGCTTTTTCTGACACGTGAGGGTAAGAAAATCGATACCCGCGACCTCTATTTCAGTAATGTCACACTCGACACTCTTCGCACCATCAAAGGCAAAGAGAGTTATGCGGTTCGTTACCACCTTGATGTTGCGCCACAGCAGGCTATCGATATTATCTTCGGCTTTACCGGAGACAGTTATAAGGTAGATTACGATGTCAAGCTGACAGGCTTTGCCAGCGAGCTTGCAGGAAACGAATATCAGGTGCAGTGGGACGGGGGGGTGCCCTTTTCAGAAAAAAATCGTCCGGATGAAGCCCAGAGTGCATTGGCCAGCGCCTATCTTGGCGGGAGCCTTGTAAAACTTGATGCAAGCAAGGAAAAACAGTCCTATCGCGAAGAGCAGTCAGGCGAAGCGCAGTGGGTTGCTGTCCGTAACAAATATTTTGTTGCCGCGCTGATTCCTCATGGAAAATCAGCAGGGATTTACCTTGATGGCAAAAGAGAGACGGGTAATGATTTTGAGAGTTACCTTGCAGCCTTGAAAATTGCGGTTCCCTCAACGGCTGGTGTTGTTGATGACAAATTCAGTCTCTACCTCGGGCCGCTTGATTACAACATTGTCAAGGCACAGAAAGTCGGTCTTGAAAAGATCATGGACTTCGGATGGGACTGGCTGACCAGACCCTTTGCCGAGTTTATCATTCTGCCTGTTTTCAGTTGGATGAATGGCTTTGTGAGTAACTATGGTCTGATCATCATCATTTTTGCCTTTCTGATCAAGCTGGTGACCTATCCCCTTTCCATGGCTTCAACGAAGTCCATGAAAAAAATGTCGGCCCTGCAGCCAGCGCTCAAGGAGCTTCAGGAGAAGTACAAGGATAATCCAGCAAAACTGCAAAGTGAGCTTGGAAGGATTTACAAAGAGGCTGGTGTAAACCCTATAGGAGGCTGTCTTCCTGTCGTGCTGCAGATGCCGCTTCTTTTTGCCATGTTTTATGTTTTCCGTTCATCGATCGAGCTCCGTCAGCACAGCTTTCTCTGGGCAAAGGATCTTTCCGTGCCGGATTCCATTTTTGATTTTGGCTTTGCCATCCCCATGTACGGGAGTCATATCGCGGTATTCCCCATTCTTATGGCGGTGACCGTGTATTTGCAGCAGAAGATCACACCGACGACACAGAGCAATGAGCAGATGAAGGTGATGATGTACATGTTCCCTGCCATGATGTTGCTCTTTTTCAACAATATGCCAGCCGGTCTTGGTCTGTACTATCTGATGTTCAACATTTTCAGCGTTGCGCAGCAGTTTTATATCAACAAGACGACGACCGCAGCCGACATGCCGCAGGTGAACCTTGGCCTGGCTCCTGCCGGTGCGCAGAGGAAACAGAAAAAAGGGGGAGCTAAAAAGTAGGCACAATGATGGCGCCCCTTGAGCAGGCTGATGTCTGGCTTTTTCGGCTGCTGAACCGTGAACTGGTTCACCCGGCAGCCGATGACCTCATGGTTTTTCTGACCAACGGGCGCCTCTCTTGGCATATTTTTGTTCTTATTGCTCTGTTCATCGTTGCCAGAAAGGGAAAAAACGCCTTTCTGGTGATTCTTCTTGCCCTTCTTGCTGTTGGCCTCTCTGATTTTGTAGCATCAGGAGTTTTCAAGCCCCTTGTCCAGCGTATCAGACCCTGCTTTGCCCTCGACCACGTCCGACTGCTCATCAGTCAGCCAAGGAGTTATTCGTTTGCCTCCTCCCATGCTGCAAATTCCGCCGCCGTCGCTGTCATCACCTGGATATGCTTTCATCGGGGAGCCGTAGTTGAAAAGCTCTTCATCGGCACCATGATTCTCTACGCTTTAGCCATCTCCTTTTCACGGGTCTACGTTGGCGTTCACTATCCAGGCGACGTTCTTGCAGGTATGGTTATCGGAATCTTCAGTGCGCTTCTTGTCTATCTGCTTTTTTCATGGCTCCTGAAAAATATTATCCAGCCCCGTCTGATGCGTAAAGGGAGCGGCATCCATGGTTGAACACTTTTGGGGTATAGATCTCGGTGGTACCAAAATCGAGGCGGTGGTGATCAATAATCACCTGAAGCCCGTGATGCGCCGCAGAATCGCCACAGAGGCCTCAGAAGGTTACAACCATATTCTTCAGCGTATCGAGCAACTGATCGGGATGATCGCTCTTGAGTCCGGTATAATGCTCCCTTCAACAATCGGTATCGGCACACCCGGACGCTATGATGCTGCCTGTGGCGTCATGAAAAATTCCAATACCCTCTGCCTGAACGGCCGCAATCTGAAAGATGATCTTGAGCAACTCCTCAAAAGGGCCGTTGTGCTTGAAAATGATGCCAACTGTTTTGCACTTGCTGAATCCCTGCTTGGCTCTGGTGCGGCACTGATGCGTGAGGATACAACGGTGGCGTTCGGTATTATTCTCGGTACTGGCGTTGGAGGCGGGATTGTTTGTGGAGGCAAAGCCCGCCGGGGCGCCCACGGCATTGCCGGAGAGTGGGGGCACAATGAACTGATACCTGGCGGAGAACCCTGCTATTGTGGTCGGAGGGGCTGCGTCGAAACCGTTATCTCCGGTCCGGCACTTGAGCGCTACTATCACCAGTTGAGCGGCAGCTTCAAGCCCCTGGAGCGGATTGCGGCCACCTGCGATTCCGATGATGCCGCCGCAGCAACAATCGAACGACTGCTCTTCTATTTTGGAAAAGCGCTCGCTACAGTCATCAATATTCTTGATCCTGATCTCTGCATCATTGGCGGTGGAGTCGGGCAGATAGAGCAGTTGTATGCACAAGAGGCCGTTCAGGCAATCGAAAGGCATTTGTTCAACAGCGAACTCCGCATTCCCCTGCTCCGTCCGCTTCTCGGCGACAGCGCCGGAGTTTTTGGAGCGGCATTGTTGGCACGCAAGCCATAAAGATTCGTTATCATACACAAACTTGTTCAACCAACCGTTACCTCTCTCCCATGCTGAAAAAATCATCTATCGCTATAGCCCTCTTTTTCGGGCTTTTGGCTGGAATCCTTCCCTTGGCCGTTCATGCGTCACCCTCACTTGATCCCGCAAACACGATTTATCTCGACCTTCCCTCAGGACGAGTTGTCATCCAGATGCGTCCTGATATTGCGCCCCGCCATGTGGAACGCATCAAGGTGCTGACCCGCAAAGGGTTTTATGACGGGCTTAGCTTCCACCGTGTTATCCCCGGATTCATGGCCCAGACCGGCGATCCGCTCGGTGACGGTTCCGGCGGTTCCGGCCAGCAGCTTAAAGCCGAATTTTCGCCTGTTCATCATAATCGCGGTACCGTCTCTATGGCACGCGCCTCTGGTGTCGATAGTGCCGACAGCCAGTTTTTCATCTGTTTCGACCAGTTACCCTTCCTTGACGGGCAATACACAGTTTGGGGACGAGTGGTATCCGGCATGGAATTTGTCGAAAAGGTCAAGGCAGGAGCGTCATACAACAATGGCATGGTTACCAATCCCACCAAAATAGTGCGGATGCGGGTTGCTGCGGATGTGAAAAAGTGAGGGAGGGATATCAATCTGAATGGTATCGTGCTTGCCAAAAAGCGCGGTGCATACCGTAGCCGATAATCACTATATTACTGTTATTTTTTTCGCAAGCCTTTCCCGGCTTTTTCGTTCAGAGTATCGGGACCGTTCAGACGATCACTCCTGATCCTCAGCCTGATCAGTTCTGTGTAGCGCCATAAAGGGCAAAAAAAAAGAAGCATGAGAGCACATAAAAAGAGATTGTCTCAGGAGTCACACGTATGAAGGTATTCATCAGCCACTCTTCTGAGGACAAGCCGCAGGTTGAGCTGTTAGCCCACCTATTACGAGAACACGGATTCGAACCGTGGCTGGACAAGTGGGAGATCGGCCCCGGCGATGATATTGTCGCAAGCATCAACGCCGGTCTGGATGCTGCACATGCGGGAATCATCGTTTTCTCGTCACACACAAGATCGAGCCGCTGGGTGGAGGCAGAGGTCAGCTATCTGACCTACTCGCGGATAGAGGAAGGGAAGCTGCTCATTCCGGTAGTCGTCGGCGACGGTGCATGGGTTCCTCCGCTTCTTCGTCCCCTGGCACGCCGGGGTATCGACCAGATCGACGCGATCATCGATGCGCTGCGCTACCGCCAGGCCTTACCATCGCCGATTCGGCATCCGGAGCATGGAGGGATCGAGCTGGTCTCGATTTCGCTCCGGGAAACGTCGGGTGAGAACGGGAACCATGGGATCACGGTCGAGGTGCGTATCGGTGACGATGTCCACGGAACAGCCTCTCATCCAACAATCCCGAAAGCCTTGTTCCAGGCCCGGAGCAACTTTCTGACCTGCCATGTCACTGGCTTGGGGCGCAATCCCGTCGCTGCGGAACGGGCGGCGCAGGAATCAAGCCTCGTGGATCTTGGCCGACAGTTGCGGGCATTCTGCTTACCGGAATCCTCAGGGCAGGCTCTGGCCGATCTTCTCGACGGAAGTCCGGTTGGAACGCTGGTCGAGGTTCGGGTGGAAGCTTCGGGATCCGCATTGCTCAGCTTGCCCTACGATGCGCTGCGCCTGCCCGATGATCGCCTGTTGGCTACCCATCCCGCCTGCATCCTGCTGCGACGACCACCTGATCTGAAAGGTACCGCAAGCCCGGCATTGGCAGGGCCGCTGAAGATTCTCGTTGCGGTCGGAGCCCCTGACGAGGGAACAACCTCCTCCGCAGTGCTCGATTATGAACGTGAGGTACAGAACATCCTCGATGCTGTGGAACCGCTGCAGCGGCATGAAAATGTCGAGGTGCATATTCTTGAGGTTGGCCATCCGGACGAGATCGCCAGGGCGATTGAGCGCGATGCCTACCATGTGCTCCATCTTTCCTGCCACGGCCGTCCGGGAATGCTGGAACTGGAAGATGAAGAGGGGCAAGCCGTCTCGGTCACAGCAGACGAACTGATCGTTCCGCTCAGGGAAAAGGGAAGACCGCTCCCTCTTGTTTTCCTCAATACCTGCCACGGAGCCGTTCAGGATGGCCACACAGTTAGCCTGGCTGAAGCCTTGCTGCAGTCGGGAGTGCCGGCAATACTGGCCATGCAGACCTCAGTCAGTGATCAATACGCAAGCCGTCTCGCCCGATCATTTTACCAACATCTGGCAGATGGCGAGCATCTGCTTGCGAGTCGGGCGCTCGCGCAAGCCCGCAAAGAGCTTGAGCGTGAGCGGCTTGCCGCTATCGAGCGGAACGAACCACTTGATGCGACCCAACCCGAGTACGCAACTGCAGCACTTTTCATAAGGGGTGACGAACGGCCGCTGGCAAACTTCGCTCTCAACAATGATCCCCTCAAGCTCCAGCCGGTGCACGACGCGGCTGGAGCCGTACCGCAACTGCTCATCGGTGATCTGATTGGTCGGCGCAAGGAGCTGAGGGAGACACTGCGCACTCTGCGTGCAGAATCCGGAGCCTTCTCCGGTGTGGTGCTGACCGGAATCGGGGGGATCGGCAAGAGCGCTTTGGCAGGACGTGCCATGCAACGCCTTCGTCAGGATGGCTATCTCGTTCCGGTTCACGCCGGGCGTTTCGATCTCTCCGGTATTGTCACGGCATTGCGTGATGAGCTTATTGCCTGTAATCCACCCTGGGCAAATCGTATACTCGCTCAGTTCGACCACCCCGGTATCGATGACCGCGATCGCCTGCGGCTCGTCGCGCGAGTTCTCGATGAACAGCGTGTGGTGCTGCTCCTCGATGACTTCGAGCAGAACCTGCATCCGGGCGGTGATGCTTTTCTCAACCCCGACATCGCAGTCAGTATGCAATTCCTGGCTGAACATGCCCAACGCGGACGACTGCTTATCACCTGCCGGAATCCGGTTCCGGAGATGAGTTTATTTCTCCGGCACATTCCTGTCGGTGCACTCAGTCCGGCCGAAACCCGCAAACTGGCACTACGCCTCGACGCGCTCAACCGCTCGGACTCTGCGACGGGTCTGGAGCCGGAGCAACGGCGCAGGATACTGCGCATACTCGGCGGGCACCCGCGTTCCCTTGAGTTTATCAATACCCTGTTGGGTGGTCAGCAGCGGCGTTTGCGTCACATGATGAAGCGGCTCGATACCCTGCTGAAAGAGGTCGGCCTTGCTCCAGGCAGCACCTTCGGTGACGCAGATCAGGCTCTTCAGCACACCCTGTCGATAGCGGCACGCGATATCATGCTCGACGAGTTACTTGAGACCGCACGTGAAGAGCGGATCGAACAGGTGCTGCTTCAGGTCGCGGTGTCGAACCTGCCGGTCACACCAACTGGCGTCGCGAGAATGCTGGCAAGCGATGATGCTGCCGTTCCCGGTGACGTTGCTGCCGCTGATCGAGCGCTGGTTCGCCTGCACAACATGGCACTCCTTCACCTTGATCCTGATGACCGCTCTGCCTGGGTGCATCGGTGGACGGCGGAGGGGTTGGAACAGCTTGACCCGGCCAATCACGCAGAACGTTGCCTCCGGGCAGGTCGCTACCGGATGTGGCGGGTGCAAAACGAGAGCCACAGTCTGGACGATCTGGTGGAGGCGGTGCGCAACTTCCTCTCCGGCGCTGACTACGACCGAGCTTCGGAACTCGCGAACGCTTGCCTGGCGTTTCTGAGCCGGAACCAACGCTCCCTCGATGTTGCTGCATTTGCCTCCGAGGTACTGGAAACCCTGCCCATAGAGCATTCCGGGTTCGGTTCAATTGCCGATCAAGAGGCGCAAGCGCACCTTGCGTTCGGACAGACCGGCACAGCATTCCGGCGATACGAAACACTTGTTGCACGCTACGAGCGTCTTGCGCAGTCCGAGCCGGATCGTGCCGACTACCAGCGCGACCTCTCCGTGTCGTACAACAAGATGGGTGACCTGTACCGCGCTCTGGGTCAGGGTGAGCAAGCGCGCGATGCCTTTCTGAAGGCGCTTGAAATAGCCAAGCGTCTTGCGCAGTCCGAGCCGGATCGTGCCGACTACCAGCGCGACCTCTCCGTGTCGTACAACAAGATGGGTGACCTGTACCGCGCTCTGGGTCAGGGTGAGCAAGCGCGCGATGCCTTTCTGAAGGCGCTTGAAATAGCCAAGCGTCTTGCGCAGTCCGAGCCGGATCGTGCCGACTACCAGCGCGACCTCTCCGTGTCGTACAACAAGATGGGTGACCTGTACCGCGCACTGGGTCAGGGTGAGCAAGCGCGCGATGCCTTTCTGAAGGCGCTTGAAATAGCCAAGCGTCTTGCGCAGTCCGAGCCGGATCGTGCCGACTACCAGCGCGACCTCTCCGTGTCGTATGAGCGAATGGGTGACCTGTACCGCGCACTGGGTCAGGGTGAGCAAGCGCGCGATGCCTTTCTGAAGGCGCTTGAAATAGCCAAGCGTCTTGCGCAGTCCGAGCCGGATCGTGCCGACTACCAGCGCGACCTCTCCGTGTCGTATGAGCGAATGGGTGACCTGTACAGCGCTCTGGGTCAGGGTGAGCAAGCGCGCGATGCCTTTCTGAAGGATCTTGAAATAGCCAAGCGTCTTGCGCAGTCCGAGCCGGATCGTGCCGACTACCAGCGCGACCTCTCCGTGTCGTACAACAAGATGGGTGACCTGTACCGCGCTCTGGGTCAGGGTGAGCAAGCGCGCGATGCCTTTCTGAAGGCGCTCGACATCCGGCAGCGTCTTGCGCAGTCCGAGCCGGATCGTGCCGACTACCAGCGCGACCTCTCCGTGTCGTACAACAAGATGGGTGACCTGTACAGCGCTCTGGGTCAGGGTGAGCAAGCGCGCGATGCCTTTCTGAAGGATCTTGAAATAGCCAAGCGTCTTGCGCAGTCCGAGCCGGATCGTGCCGACTACCAGCGCGACCTCTCCGTGTCGTACAACAAGATGGGTGACCTGTACCGCGCTCTGGGTCAGGGTGAGCAAGCGCGCGATGCCTTTCTGAAGGCGCTCGACATCCGGCAGCGTCTTGCGCAGTCCGAGCCGGATCGTGCCGACTACCAGCGCGACCTCTCCGTGTCGTACAACAAGATGGGTGACCTGTACAGCGCTCTGGGTCAGGGTGAGCAAGCGCGCGATGCCTTTCTGAAGGCGCTTGAAATAGCCAAGCGTCTTGCGCAGTCCGAGCCGGATCGTGCCGACTACCAGCGCGACCTCTCCGTGTCGTATGAGCGAATGGGTGACCTGTACCGCGCTCTGGGTCAGGGTGAGCAAGCGCGCGATGCCTTTCTGAAGGCGCTTGAAATAGCCAAGCGTCTTGCGCAGTCCGAGCCGGATCGTGCCGACTACCAGCGCGACCTCTCCGTGTCGTACAACAAGATGGGTGACCTGTACAGTGCTCTGGGTCAGGGTGAGCAAGCGCGCGATGCCTTTCTGAAGGCGCTCGACATCCGGCAGCGTCTTGCGCAGTCCGAGCCGGATCGTGCCGACTACCAGCGCGACCTCGCAGTATCTCTCGTCCTCTTTGCAAAGGCACATGATTCTGCTGAAAAAGAGCATCTGAAACGTGCTTTGTCGATTCTCGAGTCACTGAATGCGACAGGTCGATTGGCTCCTGTAGACGAACCAATGATTACTGCCATCCAAAACATGATCTCAGGGGCGTGATTGTTTTAACACAAACAAAAAAAATTTCTACATTCTTGGGTGTTTCATATGGGCTTTGCCCCGGGGTTTGCGCTAAGCAGCAAGCCGATATTACTCAAAGGCTCGATTCTGTCGGGCCTTTGCTTTTGTCAGGGTACTCCCGGATTATTGATGCAGCGCTCTGCACCTTCCGGAGCCGTAGCGAATTCTTCCCGCGAAGGTGGAGGAAGGCTTGCAGTGCACTGTTGTGTGCTTTTGGGGTCGGGTGTTGCGAAGAATGAGGGCAGTGCGGGCCAGCGACAGTTTGCCCGTGTGCCCGTCCGGGCTGCGCAAACGGAGCGAAGCGTCTTGCTACATGAAGGGTGGGTGTTGGTACCTGAATTTGAAAAGAAATCATTTGCAAGAACAGTACGTTTCAGGTAAAATATGTCAAAGGATTGGGCTTTTCCCGGTCGACAATGGGGCTTTGGACTTTTTCCGGGGCCTTTTTGTTTTCTCTCTCTTCTCTGCTTTGAAATATCATCAGCCTGTTTTGCATGAAGGTCGGCCTCTGGCCGTTGAAGGGTATCCTTCTCAGTGCAATGATGGGCTTTTTTAATTGCTCCGTGGTGATAAGGGCAAAAAAAAGGCCCAGTACGAATAATGGGCCTTAATAAGACACCATGCTAAATTGATTTTCTCTTGCATGGCGGCCACCGAGGTGGACTTAAGCCCGATCCTGACAAGTCAGGAGAGCGGGTACGGTTGCAATATCCTCTTTTGTGGAGTGATCGTCAAGGGATTATTCATAATCCAGCCAAAATTACATTGCTGGATAGTAACAAGTTCATCTGTGCTTATTACTCTTATATCGTAACTCCTTTTACCCTGATCTTTTCCGACGAATGGCAGAAAAAGTCTGTCTAATGATACGGTATAGACCATATCGGCTTTTACCCAGTGAAATTCAGCGTTATAGGGCTCAGGAAGAACCGGATCAATGTACAACTTGTAGTGATAAGCCTCAATAACCTTCGGTGGCGTAGTACTTAAAGGAACAATGGTACAAAGGCCCTCTCTTTTACGCAACCGAGGAGAAACGATCACTGCCGGTCTTCGCTTAACCATTTCAGGAGAAACAAAACCTTTGAAATCACAAATAACAATGGTGCCTTGTTTTGGATGATACGGAAGGCTCATCTGTGCTGATTTGAGTTTGCTTGATCTGAAAATACTATATCGGCATCGCGGTCTTCGCGGAGATAGATTTTCATGGTTCGGGGGTCGAGGCCGAAGTGTTCGAGTAGCTCTTTTATGTATTTGAGGAGAGCGTTGGCTGAGAGGTTGATTTCGGCGTAGAGGCCGGAGTCGAGCTTTTCACCGAGGCGAAGATCGTGTTCATTTGATGACAACAGGGGTTTACCCCGGTTGCTGATGAAGCGTTCGGTTTCGGGGAGGGCGGCAAACTTTGCTGGATCGGTGGCCTGCAACATATTCAGCACAAGCAGGTAGAGGGTTTTCCAGGTCTTCAGGCCTTTGTAGGCGGTTTCACCGAGGATGAAGCCATAGGGGCGTTTGTAGGTGAAGTTTTCGCCAAGATAATGGGGTTCTGTTTTGTCGAGTTCAGCGATAAGGCGCTCTCGTTGCTGGCGGTTGCTGGACTCTTTAACCACATCATCTTCTTCGGGATTTATGCCGAAATGTGCCTTTATCATCTGCGCTATTTTGGCGGAGCTGCCGGTAAACTGACTGAGGTTATCGTTATATGCCATGATGAACTGTGTTCCCTGAGCCAGTGATTCGTTGTCACGCGGGTCGATACTGAGCAGCATGTCGTCAGGCAGGGAGAGCAGGTTCTCCTGAAGGTTATTGAGCGAGTCAAGTATCTGTTTGATTTTGTCCTGTTGTGTCATGGCCTCTCCTTTATGTCGGTTTTTCAATTCTCTGCAAGTATTGAACAGATATTACATGACTAATTATCTTTTTTTCAATAAGATAACCTTATAATTACCTGTTACTAATTGCCAGCTGAGGCAAAACAAGTCTGGCGTTGTTCACCGGATAGGTATTCATCAAAAAAGTTTCTGCGCCTTTTCACATTTATAGAAGTGGGGTGGGAATTTAGTAGAATCATATCCTTACTTCTCTTCACCACGGATGTTCATATATTACTTTTGCACTCCCCCCCCACCCAGGTTGCCGATGATAACGGAACAATGCTCACAAAAAGCTTGTTATTTAAGCTTTCTTGAATTCGTGGATCTGCAATTTGCGGATGATATCCAATGCATCCTTCACCTCGGTAGTGGTTAAGCCCATTGGCCCACTGTGGCTTAGACGATTAAGCACAGTCGAGCGTACTTTTTCAACGTCTTGCATGAGATTCGGATCAAGAAAATCATGCTGTCCGTTTTCCTTCCTTAACTTCTGGCGATCGCAAATTTCATTCCAAAGTTGATCCGACTTGACGTCTTTCGGATCGGGTTTGTAAGCAACTTTGACTCCGTTATCCCTACAAACGTTCTTGATCCGGGTTTCAAAAGCAGCGCGGATGTATACAGCGGCTGCCATAAGATCGCCATTTTGTAAGTGCACATCAGCCTTTTTAAGCATGTCAGTCCATGGCTCAATGATTGGACTACCTGGTTTGTCTGGCGTACTTGGCAATACGCGCAATGTTAAATAGCTCCACTGTTTAGTATGTTCGGTGTACTCTTTTGCTAAATCATACCAGACTCGGTCAAATGTCATCAAGAACACCTGCCAATCAGAAAACTCCTGTTCAAGGATCTTTAGTATGGGAAGACGGTTAGATAAATCGAGTCCAATCAGCACATCGTCTAGAACCAAAAGACGCGGAATGTTAGTTGCATCGTCTCTGGGAGTAGTCGCCTGAACAGCTGCCAAGTAAAGAGCTAGGGCAACGGCGGTAAGACGCGCCTCATTCAAAAACAGGGCAGGATGCTCGATTGCCTTTCCTGCATAGGTGGCGATCAGGCGTACCTCAGCTCCGTTAAAAGAGTGCTGTTTTACTAAAGGATTCGAAGATGCATCGCTGACTTTCAGGTCTCCCACCACCGTTTTGATCTCCAGACCGATTGTAAACCTGGAAAGCAGCGCATTCGCTCGCTCAACGATACTCTTGTCACCGCCAGCGCTCTTGTTCAGAAAATCGTCGAGCTGATCACGAAACTGCTTCGCAGACTCGTTGACTTGCTCTTCAGGGGTTGGCCACGCGTCATGCTCATCGGCGTCGTCAAAAAGTGTTGCATCCTTTGGTAAGAATGTGCGCAATGCATTCCAATGCTGATGAACTGTTCGTCCGTCCGGTAATTCCGCATCACGCAGCAACGTCTCTACCAGGAGAGGAAAGAGATTGACGCACTCAGCATCCTCATGAAACACATTCGTGCGGAGCAGTGCTTTGTAGTCGAGAAAGGTAGCTCGCCTCGCCAGGTCGAAAAAAGCTGATTCACCGATTTCAGCAGGATGCGGCTCACCATATGCCCAAGTCACGTCTTGGGGCATGCCTGAGGTAAGCTCAATGGCAATCGTCCCCTCCTCACCCGGATAAAAGAGGTTTCGATAAGCATCGAAGGGCCTGGGTGGAGGCGATTCGCTCAAGAGTACGCGCAGGCCTTGGAAGAATGAGGATTTGCCCGAACCGTTCTCGCCGAACAGTAGCAAGTTCTTCCCCTCATCGCCCAACTCAAAGGTATAGTTTTCGTTGCCGGGGAAAAAGCGGAAGTCGCGGATAACGATCTTACCGATGCGTGGCACTGTCATATTCATAGGTCAGCTAGAGGTGTCATTGCGTTGCGCTCTGTCGGTTCTTCGATGATGCGAACGACTTCCAACGAACGAAGGTCAAAGAGCATAGATCTAATTGTCGCGTTGCTGTCATATGCTTTTTCAAATGAATCGCTTAAACGTTTGATCCTCTGTTCTTCCGAAAGCGTGGAAAAATCCGGAGGTACAAAGCGCACGGTCTCTGCAAATAGCTTGATCTTGCGGGAATGAAGTTCATCAGGGAAGAAAAGCTCATAGACAAGCCCATTCAACCACTGCTCGAAGTAGGCTTTCATCAAGGAAAGCGGCATGTCATCTTTCTTGCTCACCGTATTTGGACTATATAGCCAGATTAACGCATCCGCCAGCAGCTCACAATAATGCTGTTGGTTGGGCGTGGCATTAGGAATAGGTATACGCGAGACATACATTGGTTTGAACTCGTAATAACCGCCTTGACGGGATGCAAACTCTTGGCGCGTAATCCACCACGAAATCGTCGAGTTCAAGATTGCGATTGTAAATGGAACAGAAGACGGAATCAGGATGCTCGTCTTATCATTACCATAGAAACTTCCTGCATCAGGAGCATAGTTCACATCGTCTTCGATCGCTGGGACAATGATCTTCGGTTGCTCGAACTCGCGCCAGTAGTCACATGAGCGGAGTTCCCAGAAGTATCTGCCTTTGTCATAGCGCTGTATGAGCCGATCTCGCAACGGCTCGAACCAGCCGTGAATGGCCGGGTAGATATTCGCGAACTTACGCTCGGCCTCCCTTTCCGATTCGCCTGACCAAAGATGCCGTTCATTCTCGGAAGATCCAATTTTAATGAGCCATCGGTCTTGGAACTCACACCTCCACTTTTTCACATCTCGCCCGCGCAAAAACGGTTTTAGCACCTCCGCCGATGAAGGGTGCGCGGCGATAAGACGGTCGTACGTGTCACGATCAACTACAAAGGCTTCGTTAAGGCCTGTGAGAATGCCTCGATAAAACCGCCCTTGCACGGATTTGTCCAGCGGCGTTCCAGCTAGGCGTAGCCTTTCGAGCAAGCGCAAGCGTACGGGACTTTCCAGTCGCCAACCATCGGATTTGAGGTCGCGCTGAGCAAGGGAATGGGAATGGCTTTCGAAAATCTCCGGAAAACCGGTCACATCGTCACAGGGTTTCCAAGTGAACACGGGCAAGGTGCTATCAACACCGGACAGCATACGCCCAAGCCCACTCGCGGAAGGAAGCTGGCCTTTTTCAACATGCAAGGTCTTCTCTGTGATCATAATACAGGGGTAGGCGATGGCGGTGAAAACTGGTGCGTCACCGAAATCTAGGATGGCATGTGGTCGAGTCGAACAGGCAAGATAGGTGCGCAATTTTTCACCGTAAGCTGCACGCATGTATTTGTTACTTGTTATGTAAGCCAGTGTCCCACCAATCCGCAGAAGCTGAAGTGCGCGCTCAAAAAAATAGACGTAGAGGTCAGCGGTACCAGTGTAGCACTCATATTGCTCTTTCAAGACCTCCTTGAGTGAGTGAAACTGGCCGCCGCTTCCTGTGACAGACATGTTACGGAGTTGTTCCTGCCGGACATATGGAGGATTGCCAATAACTATATCGAAAGATCCGCCTTCCCTAACGAGGCCGAACATCCAAGCAGGATCAAAGAAAGCTGCTGCCACATTCGTTTTGTAAGGATTCCAGCTAGCAATGCGTTGAGTATCGTAGGGCGTTAACCCCCCGGCTTCTGCCAATTGTTCCGCTAATGCGTCGCAAAGTTCCTTGTCGCGGGCCCGTAACGCCTTCTTATCTTTGTAGCGGCGCGCGGTGAAATAGTTGTGACGCACTTGCTGCAATTCAGTTTCCAAGTCAAGTATGCTTTCGTTGGCAAGCAGCAGTAGACGACGTTGTAGGCCAAGTAGAGTGTTAGCCGCAACTATTTTGGTCTCCAGGTTGGGAAGCGGCAGAATGCCGTAATTAGGATATGCATCGTCGATCTCTTGGTCGACGATAAGCGCAATAAAAAAACGCAACTTGGCGAGCTGGCAGGCAATAGGCTGGATGTCCACGCCATAGAGACAGTTCTCGATCAAGTAAAGCTTGCGGCCATAATCGTCGTTATCATGTGCAAAGGCCCGTTTTATAGCCAGACAGGCTTCTTCTCGGGCCGTGGGACTTTCGATACGTTCGAGCGCAGCTTCCTGCCTCCGGCGCCATCCACGGTTTTCAGGATCGAGCTTGCGAAGCACGTGCACGAGTTTTTGTAGTACCCCCATGGGAAAAGCACCCGAGCCGCAGGCTGGATCAAGAACTTTAAGGCTGTCGATAGCGTCGATGAGCGCTTCTTTTTCTTCATCGTTGAATTCGAGGCCCGCTTCTTCCCATGAAAGGAGAACCTTGAGACGCGGATCAGTTCGTTCGGACTCTACACCAGTCAAACGTGAGAGTACCTTGTTTAGATGAATGGCAAGCGCTTGGTCTGCCATCCAGTCCACGACAACGCGCGGAGTGTAAAAAGAACCTGTGGATTTGCGAGCCACAGTGCCCGTTTCGGGGTTGTAGGCAGCCAGAAGGTTTTCGAAAACATGGCCAAGAAGCTCCGGGTCGAGGGCTATCTCCTGTTCCAGAGGGGTGTTTTCTGTGAGTGTAAAATTATAGCTGGACAGGATAGTAAGGAGTGGTCGCACGGTCTCTCTCCGACGATTTGTATCTCCATATGCATCAGAGAGATCAATGCGTTGGTCGTCTCCAAAAAAAATATAGTTGGGAAGCTTTGGATGCTTTTTAGGTATGTTCGAGAATCCGTCGATTCGGATTTCTTCGGTGAAATTCGACTTGCCCTTCGTCACGCGATCATCCAGACATTCGAAAAGACCTCCATTAAGAAATGGAACCTGGCGCAAGAGTCTCGCGAATCCCTCCGGGTCTTGCAGCATATGGGCGTTCCGCCACACCGAATGAATCATGTGATCGTCACTGCTCCGCCCATCCCCCTCGTCGATAAACCGACGATTATGCGGAAATCCTTGCTTATCCATCTCTGTATTGAGAGTGGCAAAAAAGAGGTTCTGAAGAATGGCAGGATAATAGGTATACGCTCCAGGTGAAGCGTCCAGGAGCAAGTTCCCAATCCCCTCCCTTTTGAAAAGTTCTTGTGGCAACAGGCTTTGCCCGGTTCCGGGATTCCGCTTTTTGCGCAGGAACCAGCAAAAAATAAAGCGCGTGAGAAAGCGGATAAGAAACAGTGCCCTGTCCTCCGTGCTCTTGACATCCTTCGGAAATACGACATCTTCTGAATCCCTCACCCAGAAGTACCAGTTTGAAAGATCCTTGTAAAAGCGATTGTTCAGCTCTTTTGTATCAAGTGTTTCTGACCATGCTTCATGCAGTTCTACGAAGTTGGTAAACTTGTGTACTCGCCGAAGCTCTTCAATGGTGAGGTCGAAGAGAATTTCAATATGGGCCCGGTGAGGTTGCTGGATGTTGATATCCTTGATCAGGGTAACTTTTTCGAGTACATCTTTTTCTGCATCTTTTTTGTGTAGCCGCCGGTTGATGATCGCAAGAGAGAGCTTGTCGCCGAGCTTGAAGAGCACCATGACCGGCATTTTAAATACCTTGTTGATTTCTCTGGTGATCTGGCTGAGTGCGGTTCTGGTGTATTCCCTGTCGTTGAGTTCAATGCAGAAAAAGAGGTAGGCCTCTATTATGGTACGGTCAACCTGGATTGTATCGAAAAGAGAGTTCTGGCCGGTCACTTCTTCTTTGGTCAACTGAAAGAGCAAGTCAATCTGCTGCCACTCTTTTGCAAGGGCCTTCTCTGAGTTGAAACGACTATCGGAGTCGATGTAGTACTCTTTAAAGCAGGCAAAGGTTTTGTCGGGTAGTGGTTGCTGGCGGTCGGTGTTGTAGCCAAGTGCCTGAAAGAGTTTGAGCGAATTATCAGTCAAATTTCCGCAACTGAATGCCTTGATTGCATGTTCAATGCTGAATTTGATTTCGGTGTCGGTCTTTGCCATGAGGTTACTTTATGATAAGCCAGGTAATGAGTTCAAAGTGGCTGAGTTGTTCAATTTGTTTTTTCCGGGGCTGTATTATGGCTCCACGGTCGGTGGTCAGTTTTTGTGCTGTGCGTTTTTTAAAGACACGGATAATCTCTTCGACTGCCTTTGTTAGAAGCAGGGTGTGTTGCTCCATGTGTTGGCCATTGTCGGTCTCGGTATTGAATAATCCGCAAAGTTCTTCGTAAGGCATGGCGTTTCCCTGACAAAGTATCCTTAAAACCTCAAGTATCTGCTTGGCATTGACATAATTATAGCGCACTGTTCCGTCTGTGCGAATGTAAATTAGAAAGTAGGGGTTCAGGGGGTTGACCTGCTCGTTACCATCACTCTCTCCTTTTTGGCGAAGACAAAAAATGGTACCGGGTTTGATGATATCCTGCTCACTTTGGGAGAACTGTTTTTTTGCGGAGGCTTCGGCATGTTCGCCTGCGGGTGCGGGCACAACGGCATAGAGGCCAAGTGGGGCCTGCATTAGTTTGGTTCGGTTGTTCTCAAGGTAGTTGAGGAGTTCAATCCGAAAATCGTCGAGGGTAAAATCGGTCAGTGATACGCTTTCGTCCATCTCTTCCAGATCAAGCACTTCGTTCTGAAGTTTTTTGAGCTGCTGGTTACGGTATTTCAGGTCGTCGGTGATCAGCTCTTCAATTTGCTCGGTGTTGAGGATGTTGTCTTCGCCGGTGGCGGTAACGTCGACAAGAGCCATGCGGGCTTCTACCCTTTCACGGAGATTGATGTAGTTGTCGAGATCTCGTGTGGGCCAGAAGTTGACCAGTTGGATAGTTTCATTTTTGCTGCCAAGCCGGTCGATACGGCCAAAGCGCTGGATAATGCGAACCGGGTTCCAGTGGATATCGTAGTTGATGAGGTAGTCGCAGTCCTGAAGGTTCTGGCCTTCACTGATACAGTCGGTGGCTATGAGCAGGTCAATTTCTCTCTCCTGGGAATAGTCCACAAACTTTGAACGGTTTTTGGCAATGGGAGAAAAGTTGAGCAGTATGGCGCTGTAGTCGTTCTTGCCATAGCTTGTTTTTGTGGTGCTGCCACACACCAAGGCACAGTGGAGGTTGAATTCCTGACGATACCATGTATTGATGTTCTCGTAGAGGTATTGGGCGGTATCGGCAAAGGCTGTGAAGACAAGAACCTTTTTGTTGGATTTTATTGATTTTGCGGCGATAAGCTTTTTTATTTCATGCAGCTTTGCGTCCCTGTCGGGCGTTACTGATTTTGCATTGTTGTACAGATCGACAAGAGCCTCCTTGTCTTTCTGAAGATCGGCAAGCCAGTCATTAAGCCGAAGGTCGGCAAGGTCAAACCTGAGTTTTTTACCTACCTGCCACTGCTCCTGTTCATCGCCGTTTTCCTCAAGCTCATCATCTCCGGGCTCATAAGTCAAAAGGTTTTCTTCCTGAGACACGTTCGGGAGAGCGATGAAGTTTTGTATTTTTTGTTCGAGTAGCTCGATTTTTTGAATGGTGCGGTCCATCGAAATTTCAAACGATTTGATGGAGCTTTCAAGGCGTTTGAGAAAGTTGACTTTCATCATGCCGATCAAGAAACTTTCACGTGAGGCCTGTGAGAAATTCAGTACCTGAGTACCGGCCATTGCCTCATATTTCTGCTGTTGCTCCGGATTGACATAAGCAGATGGATTGAAAATCGAGAGCTTGTAATCGAGAATTAGCCTGTTGAGCCGGTCGTATGAGGGAAAGCGGTTTTTGAGATCAATATCAGGATAGACTGATTGTGGTTTCTGGCGTTCGGGGAATTTGCCAATAGCCTCAATTTTGTAAAATGTTTTAATATGCTTGCGCGATCGGGCTATGGTCAATTCGTCAAGCAGCTTAAAGAATCCTGAATCGAGTCGCTCAAGCAACTGCTTCATATTGCGATTGGGGTTCTTTTTTGTATCGGCCCAGTTGGTAAAATGGGTTTGGGCGTTTTTCAGGGTAAAGGGGATATCCTTGATTTTGCAGCACTCAAAAAGGGCGTCTGGCTTACCCTCTGTGATGAAGGCTATCTGGTTTCGCAAATCTCTGAGTGAGTTGTTAACGGGTGTTGCAGAGAGCATGAGCACCTTCGTTTTGACTCCGGAGCGGATGATTTTTTCCATCAGCCATTGAGCCCGGTTCATCTGCGTCGAGCCATCTTCCCTTGTTTTTTCAAGGGGATTGCCACGGAAGTTGTGGGATTCGTCAATGACAATGAGATCGTAAGCGCCCCAGTTGAAGTTGCCGAGGTCAATACCGTTGGCGTCGGAACGACCACTTACCCTTGTCAGATCGGTATGGAACAGGACGGTATAGCTGAAGCGGTCTTTTGCGAAGGGGTTGAGTGCGTTGTTTTGGCTTGCCTGGTAAATTGACCAGTTTCCGGACAGTTTTTTAGGGCAGAGTACGAGGACTTTTGCATTGAGAAGCTCAAAGTATTTAACAACGGCAAGCGCTTCGTAGGTTTTGCCAAGACCAACACTATCAGCAATGATGCAGCCGTTGTGTTTCAGGATTTTATTGATGGCGCCTTTTACGCCGTCTTTCTGAAACTCATAGAGTTCGCTCCAGATTTCACTGTCGAAAAAACCGGTACGCTCATTGAGCAGGCCGCCTTGCTTTTGTTCGTCAAGGTAGTTTTCGAAAAGATGAAAGAGCGTTTTGTAGTAGATAAATTCAGGGCTGTTTTCGACATAGAGCTGTTCAAGGTAGCTGAGTACCTGCTCTTTGACATTTTCAACAATACCCGATTGATCGTTCCAGAGGTTATCAAACCACTCTTTCAGCTCGGTGCGGTCACGGTCGCTGTCGATGATCATGTTGAGTTCTATATTCCGGTTGCCACCAAGGCCAAGACCGTTGACCGTGAAATTGGAGCTTCCGGCAATGGCTTTTTCAACCCCGTTGGGTTGAAGAATGTGGTACATTTTGCCGTGCAGGAAGTTAGGCTTGACCATAGAGCGTATTTCAGCTTTGCGGCTTAACCATTCGGCGCATTCTCTGGCAACGTTTTTTTGGGTAAGGCGGCTTTCAGTAGGAATGACAAGTTGGTCGTCCTCAATTTTGAAATCGCGGGTGTTGACTTTATTGGGATCGAGTGATTTGAGAAATGTTGGTTCACCGAAAAGAAAGCGAAGGTTTTCTATGCTGGTTAATTCATCCTTCAGGTGGTGAAAAGCATAGATTGTGAAGTAGGCGGAGACAATGGAGAGGCTGGAGGCGTCTGTGATGTTTTTTTTTAGAAAATCTCCGACGGTGCCATGAGAATGGTTGTCGCGTATTGAGGAATAGCTCATGAATTTTTGCATCCCGTTTGATTGAGCGCAACAGGTGTTGGCTCATTCATTTCAAAATGATTATATTTGTTCCAAATCATCACCAGAGATAGCATCTCCGGTCTGACGCCTTCAACTTGTGTTGGGGGCGTTTCTTTTGTTAGCCGTGCTTTCCAAAGCAATATCAGTTGAGACCGTTATGCCTGATGAACGAGTTCGTGTCGGATAGTACCGGAAAATACCAGTGATAATATAGATAAGAGTTTGAGATAGTTACGGATATTGGGCAGTGAGAGGAGTTTTTTTGGTGGATTTTCACTTATGCAGAGTCATTCATTGCTACCTACCAATTTCGCCTCAATCTGCTTGATAAGCGGTGAGCTCCTCGGATTTGTGACAAGCAGCATTGATTTCTCATGAGCGATTGCCTTGATTTTAACATGCACATCAAACCAGCGTATAACTTGCTGATCTGGCTGAGTACGCATTAGTTCAGAGAGAACATTCGTATCAATCAAAAAGGCTTGGCTCATCACTCTTCGAATGAGGGTGGTGTCCGGGACAACTGACGTGGTGGAATAGGAATGTCTTCGGCGTCCAGATTTTTAAAATGGGTCTGAATAGCGTAAAACTGACCCGGTCATGGCAAGTCGCTTCCGTGGATACGTGTTCGGTCACATCCCGGCAGAATAGGGCAAGGGTTTTGGATATTTGCGGGTGTGGGGAGGTAAGGTGTGCTTTTTCCTGTCCCGAAAGCGGGCGGTTTTGTATGTTCAGGGGTTGCTGTTCCGGATGACCAGATGATATACGGAGCTGGAAGAGCTGTAACATTTTGATTTTAAAAGGTATAAAAAGGTTCTAATGGAAGACGGGAATACTTTCAGGAAGGGTGATACTATTGAGTTGACGGTCACGGATCTGGCGGAGAAGGAGCAGTGTTTCGGGCGGCTTGACAACGGCATGGCGGTGATGGTGAGCGGGATGCTTGCGATTGGTGACCGGGTTTCGGCTAAAATAAAAAAGGTGAAGCAGCGCTACATTGAGGCGATTGCGGTTGAGGTGCTTGAAGCGTCGCCGGACAGGACGGAGCCGGTTTGCAGTTATTTTGGCGTTTGCGGGGGGTGCAAGCTGATGCATATCCGTTATGATGCGCAGCTTGTGTACAAGCAGAAAAAGGTGAAGGATGCGCTTGAGCATCTCGGGGATTTTGTTGCTCCCCCGGTTATGGAGGCGCTTGCTTGCCGTGAGCCGTTTCATTACCGGAACAAGATTGAATTCTCCTGCTCAAATATGCGTTACCTGCTGCCGGAGGAGCTTTCGATGGAGACTCTTGCCCGCCCGAAGGAGTTTGCGCTCGGCTTTCACACTCCCGGCAATTTTGAGAAGGTGATCGATATCGACTATTGCTACCTGGCCAAGGAGTCGATGAACAGGGTGCTTGCCCTGACGCGTGAATTTGCGCTTGCCAACGCTCTTGTTCCTTATGGGGCCAAGGCGCATACCGGTTTTTTGCGGAACCTTGTGGTGCGGTTCAGTGAAAACCGTGAAGAGGTTATGGTTAACCTGGTGACCTCCTGGTATGATGAGCCGCTGATGGAGCGTTACCGGATGCATCTTGAGTCCGGGATGGCCGGGCAGAAGATGACGGTGGTCAACAATGTGACCGAGCGCAAAAATACGGTTGCTACCGGGGAGAAGGAGTTTACGCTCAGCGGAGCGGGATACATTACCGAGCGTCTTGGCGCTCTTGATTTCAGGATATCGGCGAACTCTTTTTTTCAGACGAATTCGTCACAGGCGGAGCTGCTTTACCAGAGCATTCTGGAGGTTGCAGGGTTGAGGGCGGAGGATACGGTGTATGACCTCTATTGCGGGACAGGTACGATAACCCTCTATCTGGCAAAGCATTGTCGTCAGGTTGTGGGGCTTGAGGTGGTTGAGAGTTCCATCAATGATGCGCGTTCCAATGCGGCGTTTAACAGCATTGACAATGTGGCTTTTTTCCAGGTTGATCTCAAGGATTTTCAGGGTATGCTCGATCTGCTCGGAAGTTATGATGCTCCGGGGGTGATTATTACCGATCCGCCTCGCGCGGGTATGCACCCGAAGGCGCTCTCTACGATGCTGCGGCTGAGGCCAAGGAGGATTATCTATGTGAGCTGCAACCCGGCAAGCCTTGCCCGTGATGGCAAGGAGATCTGCCTTCAGGGTTACAAATTGCTATCGGTGCAGCCGGTTGACATGTTCCCGCATACCAGCCACATCGAGAGTGTTGCCTGTTTTGAGCGTGTTGGGTTGGTAACGGTCACTCCGGCTCCGCAGAGCTGATGCTTGCCGTATCGGGCGCTGCTTTTGTTGTTTCCCATGCGGTGAATTTTTCGACATCCTTGCTGATTGAAGCAAAGAGGGCTGTAATGATGGCGGCATCATCAACAAACCCGATAAGCGGGAGGAAGTCAGCCAGTGCGTCGAAGGGAGAGACAAAATAGATGAGGGCGGCGCTAATGAGCACAATGGTCTGCCAGGGGGTATCGAGGTACTCCCTGTTGGCCGTGCTGCGTACCATGCGGATCAGCGTCTTTGTTTTTTCGGTTATGCCTGAGAGTTGCAGGGCGTATTTCCCGGAAGAGGCTACCTTGCCTGCGGCATCAAGCAGTTTGTTTCTCTTCCGGGGGTTTTTTATCAGTGCTTCTGCCCTGCGTGTAGCTCCATCCAATGTCGTTTTCATCTGTTCCTGACTTGCGTTTTGTTTCTGTTCAGTCACTTTTTTCCGCCTGCTTTGAGCAGTTTGCGTCGCTCTTCTGCGGTCAGTGAGCCATAGCCGCGTTCGGAAATCTTGTCGAGTATGGCGTCGATTTCAGATTCGGAGACCGGTGGTGTTATGCTGTTCCGGGTATGGAGGCGCGGACCGCTTCTCTTTTTGCCGGAGGGGCGGATTTTGCTGAAGAGTCCGGAGAACGACCACTCTGCTCGTTTGATGGTAATGTAGATGAAGCCGATCAGCATACCACCGAGGTGTGCAAAATGGGCAACGTTGCTGCCGCTTCCCATGGCGCGGCTGCCGAAACCGGAGATAAATTCGATCAGTGCGTAGCCGGCAATAAAATATTTTGCCTTGACGGGGAAGAGGAAATAGAGAAAAATATAGCGGTTGGGGAACATCATGCCGAAGGCGAGCAGTACGCCGTAGATGGCGCCGGAAGCGCCGACGGTTGGATAGGGATCGCCTATGGTTGCCAGAAGGTTGATGATTGCAGCGCCGATACCACAGGTAAAGTAGTAGATGTTGAATTGCCGGGTTCCCCACTGATTTTCTATTTCAGCACCGAACATCCAGAGGGCGAACATGTTGAAGAAGAGATGGGTGCCATTGCCGTGCAGAAACATGTAGGTCAGCGGTTGCCAGAGCTGGAAGTTGCTGGAACCGATTGGCCAGAGTGCGCCGAGCGCTTGAATTATTGCACCCAATGGTGTAAAGAATTGCAGCAGAAAAACGGCAACATTGATAATAATGATGGTTTTAATTGCCGGGGGCATAAACTGAAATCCCCCCGGACTGTATGGCTGGTTCGAGTAGTTCATCGATTGGTCTGGTTCATCTCAAAGGTAACTTCTGTAAAAGGGTTTGTCGTGTGCAGAACCGGTCAATCGTTCAGTGCGGCAATACCCGGCAGCTCCTTGCCTTCAAGGAATTCAAGACTTGCGCCTCCACCGGTTGAAATATGGGTCATTTCGTTCGCCAGACCAGCTTTTGCTACGGCTGCTGCAGAGTCGCCTCCACCGATAATGGTTGTGGCGCCTTCTGCTGTTGCTTCGGCCATTGCTTGTGCGACTGCCATGGTGCCTGCAGCAAAGTTATCGATTTCAAAAACGCCCATAGGTCCGTTCCAGAGTACGGTTCGTGCGGAAAGAATTTCGTTCCGGTAGATTTCTGCCGTGAGGGGGCCGATATCGACACCGATCATCTCTTCGGGGATGGCGGTAATCATTTCTGAATGGCAGTCGGCGGTTGCGGAAATTTCAGGCGCAACAATGACGTCTACGGGAAGAAGGAGTTTGATTCCCTTGTTTTTGGCTTCGTCAAGAATTTTCAGTGCCAATTCAATTTTGCTCTCTTCAACCAGAGAGTTTCCGATTTCATAACCCTGTGCCTTGAAGAAGGTGAAAACCATGGCGCCGCCAATCAGGACGGTATCGACTTTTTTGAAGAGGTTTTCAAGAACGTCAATTTTCCCTGATATTTTTGAGCCACCGAGGATTGCTACAAAAGGTCGTTCGGGTTCCTGCAGCGCCTTTCCGAGGTAGAGGAGTTCCCTTTCTATCAGAAAGCCTGCAACGGCTGTTTGGACGTAATGCGTAATGCCTTCTGTTGAGGCATGTGCGCGGTGTGCTGTGCCGAATGCGTCGTTGACATACACCTCTCCGAGTGATGCGAGTTCGCGTGCGAAATCGGGGTCATTTGCCTCTTCTTCGGGGTGAAATCTCAGGTTTTCAAGCAGGATCACCTCTCCGTCCTGCAGTGCAAGCACCTGCTGCATGGTCTCCGTACCGATACACTCTTTCGCCATGGTAACCGGGCAATCGAGCAGTTCGGCAAGTCTTGTTGCTACAGGGGCAAGTGAATAATCGGCATTGACTTTTCCTTTTGGTCTTCCGAGGTGCGACATTAAAATGAGTCGGCCTCCATTTTCAAGGACTTTTTTGATGGAAGGAAGTGACTCAATGATTCGCTTGTCGTCCGTTATCTTTTTGTTGCTGTCGAGAGGGACGTTGAAATCAACGCGCATCAATACCCGTTTGCCTTGAATTGCTATGTCGGATAAACTCTTTTTCTGCATTGCTCTGATGATTGGTTAAAAAAATGATTTTCGTTTAAATGTATATAGCCAATATAATCGATCTACTCAACAGGTGGATGATGGGTATCTGTTGCTTGTTTTCGTCAGTGTCCGGTATTGCTGAGGGTGAGTTTGTACTTTTTGATGTTTGCATTGTGCTCTGTCAGTGATTCGGCAAAGTAATGCCCTCCCTTTCCCGTGGCGACAAAGTAGAGGAAATTGCTGTTCGCAGGGTTCAGTACGGCAAGGATTGATGCTGCTCCGGGGTTGCAGATAGGTCCTGGAGGGAGTCCGTTATGGCGATAGGTGTTGTAGGGGGAACCGGCTGCCAGATCTTTGTAATAGAGGCGGCGGGCAGCTCCTCCAAGGGCATATTGTACTGTTGGATCGGCTTGCAGCCGCATATTTTTTTTCAGGCGGTTAAGGTAGACGCTGGCGACAAGATTTTTTTCCTGGTCAAGCGGGGTTTCGGCTTCAACGATAGAGGCAAGGGTCAGCAGGGCTGTTTCGTTCAGTCCTCTTTGGGCGGTTACCTGCTTCAGGCTGTCGGTGTAGAAATGGCGGAAGCGTCCGACAAGAAATCCGACCGCCTCTTCGGGCGTGGATGCCCAGGCAAAGTCATAGGTTCCGGGAAGCAGGTAGCCTTCTGCATTTTTTGCCGTTATCCCCTTTTTGAGGAGCAAATTGCGGTCTGCTGTCGCCATCATGAACTCTGCAGAGTCAAGGTCAAGTTTTCGGGAGAGGATGCGGGCGGTTTTTCTGAGATCAATCCCTTCGGGAAGGGTGACGCGTACCTCATCTTGCGGATGCGTATGCAGATAATACATGAGCATGAAATTCGACATGCGGGGCGGAATGGTATATCTTCCCGGTTTGACACGGTGCACTCTTGGAATAATCGTGATGGTTACCAGTGCAGGCCATTTGCTGGTAATCGAACGGGAACGGTACAGTTCATCAATAATGGCGCGGGCCCCCATTTTTTTGTGAACGGTCAGGCGGGTGGCTTTTGATGCTGTATTGAGTCCGGGCAGGAATAAAAAAAATGCCAATGCCGTCAGCAGCATAGCTGCTCCACCAAGAAGCGGTTTACGGGAGGAAGTTTTTTTTGATGCCATTTCGAAGCTGCCTTTTAACTGGCATGGATACCTGGTTGACTGTTTTTCCATTCATGCTGAAACAGTCGGGTCTCCTCGATGATGCATCGATAGATTTTTTCCAATGTGTGAGCTTTCAGAGGCGAGTCGGCATGGTTCAGTACATTGTTCAGTACCTCTTTTTCCCGCTCTGGCTGAAGTACCTGTTCTCCGATTCTTGATTTCAGGGAGCTGATATTTTGTGCGCAATCTAATCTTTCGCAGAGCAGGGAGGATAACTGCTGGTCAAGGGTGTCGATTTTTTTTCTCCATTCGTCAAGTTCCTGCCAATGTAGGGTATTGTTGACGGTGCTGTCGGACATCATAATGACGGTGGTTAAGGGTGGTGCTTTGGTGACAAACAAAAGTATAAGAAAATGAGCCGGGTTGTTACTACGATTTTTCGCGTGCGAAGAGCTTCATCCATCGAGAAACTTCCCTTTCGCTCAACAATTTGTCATTGAATTTTTTTTCTTTGACCGTCATGCGCAGGGAGTGGCGGCTCTTGTCCTGAACGGCAGCATCTGCTGTCAGTTCATTGAGTTGCAGTGCAAATGTCTCGGATTTTACGCATGTTGCTCCGAATGCTGTTGCGTACCGTCGAATCTCATCGTCTGAACTTACAATAGTAACCTTTTTTACTCTTGTGTTCAACGACTTTACGTAATCAATGATCCAGTGATCAGCACTTTTTGAGGCTGAAGTAAAGACGATATGCAGTGGCGCCCCGCACGCACTCTCTCTGGGGCTCCCTTTTCCATCATAGACAACGGTTATCGGACACTCTGTTTTTTGTTGAAAACAGAGGAGTTGTGTTTCTGTTTCCTTGCGCAGAACATCAAGAGACGCCGAGGTCAGAGAGGGATGAAGCTTATGGATAAGGTTATAGCCATCAATCAGGATCTCTTTTGCTCCTCTTTTCATTGGGGTTGTATTCATTCGAAATATCGGCATTTCTGCTGGAGTGTAAAATAGACTAATATTTTTTTAGTGCATCCTTTTTTATACATTTTAAAGTGGCGCAAAATGGTAAAAAATGGGATGTATTGCGGCCCTCGCTGGTTTTTTTTTGGTTTTTACGTCCGGTTACGGTTAAAAAGATGTAACAGGTGAGGTTATAAGCATAACGGGGGCTAAAGGGATTGCCACAATGGCGGGCTTTATTGGAAAAGAGAGACATGCCATCGATGAGAAGGGGCGCCTTATGATTCCTGCAAGGTTTCGCCGGAAGTTCGAAAGTGTTACGGTCGAGGGTGTTGCAGATGCTTTTTCAGGTTTGTATATCATGAAAGCGCCCGACCGTTCCCTTGAGCTTTATGAACCGCTCATCTGGGCTGGAATGAGAAAGTCACTTTCCGGTCTTTCGGATTTTAATCCCGAGGAGCGCCTTTTGAAGACCTTGATGTATGAGAGTCTTGAAATGGTTGAGCTTGATCGTCAGGGGAGGGTTGCTCTGTCGAGGGAGTTCCTCGATCATGCTGGTATTACAAAGGATGTTGTTATTATCGGGGCTGATACAAAAATGATTATCTGGGATCCGCAGCGCCTTGCTGCTCTCTTGCAGGAGAGTGCTGATCGTTTCGCTTCGCTTGCGGGAAGGTATTTTTAATGGTTATGGTACGAGATATATTTCATGAGCCGGTGCTGGTCAACGAAGTTGTGGCATTTCTGGTCAGAAAACCTGGTATTTATGTCGATGGGACTCTTGGCGGCGGCGGCCATTCTTCGGCGATGTTGCGTGCACTTTTTGATGCGGGTTTCCTTGCGGGATCGCTGTTGATCGGCATCGACCAGGACGATGCCGCATTACGGGTGGCGGGTGAAACGCTCAAGGAATTTGCAGCCTCCACGGTTTTGGTCAAGGGAAATTTCTGTGATATGGGTGGGCTGATTGCCTCGATCTGCGCGGAAAAAGGGCTGGAACCGAAGGTTATGGGTATTCTGCTTGATCTTGGCGTCTCATCGTTTCAGATTAATACCCCTGATCGGGGGTTCAGTTACCTGAGGGAGGGGCCGCTTGATATGAGGATGGACAGCAATGCTTCCCGAAGTGCTGCTGATATTGTTAATGGCTATGATGAGCAGGAGCTTGCAAGGCTTTTTTACCGTTATGGAGAGGAGCCCAGAAGTCGCAGCATTGCACGGGCGATTGTTGCCTATCGTCAGAAACATGGGGCAGTCACCTACACTCAGGAGCTTGCGGCTATTATTCGTGGTAATGCGCATGGCGGCGAGAAGGTTATCAAGACGTTGTCAAGAGTGTTTCAGGCTTTGAGAATAGAGGTAAATGCCGAGCTTGATGTTCTCCGCCAGGCGCTTTATGATGGTATCGATTGCCTTGATGAGACGGGACGAATGGCCATTATCAGTTATCATTCTCTTGAGGATCGGATCGTGAAACGAGTTTTTGCTGAAAAGGCCCGGAGTGATTGGGGACCCAAAGGGGTTGGTTTGCGGGAGCCTCTTTCGTGGGGATCGGTTGCCCCCGTTACCCGCAAGCCCCTTATTGCTGCCCCGGATGAGATTGCGTTAAACTCAAGGGCAAGAAGCGCAAAGTTGAGGGTTATTGAAAAAATTCATGAGGGAGGTCGTCGTGCAAGCGAGTAAGAGGGTGGCACTTTTTTTGCGAGGTCTCCTGCGGGGTGTCAAGGGCTTCGCAAAAAAGAGGCCTGAGGAGGTGGTTGCTGTTGGCAGCGAGGCTCAGGAGGTTCCGAATTCAGGGATCAAAGAGATGGTCAGCAACGCGCTTGAGTTCGATATCGGTTTACTCTTGCGTCCGACCTCGTTTTTGTACATTCTGGCCGGAATGGGGATTATTCTTTTCCAGACCTATAACAACCTTGCGATTAACAATCTTGCTCTTCATAATGAAAAGCTTCGAGAGCAGATACAGATGACATCAAGTGTTATAACCTCACAGGAACTTAAAATGGGTGAATTGCATAGTATCCGTAATATTGCTGAAAATGCTGCTGCGCTTGGGGTTGTGGCTTCGAGTATTCCTCCGGTTGAGCTTGTGCCATGATTGATTGCATCTTCAATGGAGGGGATCGCTCATGAGTGGCCAGCAGGAGAGCAAACGGCCGGATGATCGGGAGTTCGGCAAGCGGCTTGGTATCGTCGTTGTTCTTTTTTCGATATTTATTGTCGCAATTATTGGCATGTTACTGAGTATTCAGGTTATTAATGCCAAAAAATATAAGCAGATAGCCACCAAGCAATATGAGCGGGAGGTTACAGAGCGTGCCCAGCGCGGCGCTATTCTTGACCGCCATTCGCGTTTACTGGCAGAAAGTATTGAATCCATCTCCTTCTACGCCAATCCCCGGACGGTTCGCAATACTCCGCTTTTTGACAAGCAAGGAAAGCCTGTGAAGGAGCCTGGAAGCAAGAAACAGAAACATATCGACAATTCAGGGGCTGTGGCGACCCTTTTCTCCCGCCATTTGGGCGTCAACCGCTCGGTTTATCTTCGAGAGTTGCAGCGCCGAAAAGGAGCGGCTGTTCTTGGTCGGAAAATACCGGTCGCAAAAGCGATGCCGCTTATGCAGCTTATTATCGAGAAAAAATTGCCCGGTGTCAGGTTCGAAAAGGAGCAGCAGCGCTATTACCTGAACGTTGCGGCTCAGGTGATCGGCTCCATCGGGAGTGTAAAGAGCGAAACTGATGGAAGCAGCGGACTCGAATTACAGTTGAATAAAGCGTTGAAAGGGCGTGACGGTACAAGAATTTTACAGCGAACAGCAACAGGTATTCGTTACCCGGCGCCTGACGCCCGGCAACAGGAGGCGATAAAAGGCAATACGGTACAGTTGACTCTTGATGGTGATATTCAAAGCATTGTGGAAGATGAACTTGCAAAGGCTGTCGGGAACTTCAATGCTGATGCTGCGGCATGTATTGTTATGGATGTTCGTACCGGAGAGATCCTTGCCATGGCCAATAACCCTGCTTTTGATTTGAACCATAGGGCGACCTGGACTCGCCAGAACTCACGAAATCGCGCAGTAACCGAGATGTACGAGCCCGGTTCAACGTTCAAGCTGGTGATGGCTGCTGCTGCAACGGAAGTCCTGGAAAGAAAAGCCGATGATGTGGTGTTTGCCAATCATGGGGTTATGCCCATCTATAATCTCAAAATCAGGGATCATGAGTCTTACGGCAACATAACGTTCCGTGAGGCAATTATGCATTCCAGCAATATTGTGGCAGCAAAAACAGCAATGGAGATTGGGCGGGAGAAGTTCAATGCCTATACAAGAAATTTCGGATTTGGAAAGAAAACGGGCATTGGGCTGGTTGGTGAGGCGCCGGGAATGGTGCGGTCGCTTTCAAAATGGGATCGGACCACGCTTCCCTGGATGGGTTACGGCTATCAGGTTATGGCTACTCCATTGCAGATATTGCAGGCTTATGCCGCAATTGCCAACGATGGCGAGTTAATGAAGCCCTATATCATCAAGAAAATTATTGATGCAGAGGGTCAGGTTGTTCGGGAAGCTGTTCCTGAAACGGTCAGGAGGGTGGTTTCCGCAGAGACAGCAAGATATGTCGGGAAGGAGTATTTCAAGGCGGTTGTTGACAGTGGAACGGCTAAAAATGCGGCTGTGCCGGGAGTGACTGTTGCTGGCAAGACCGGAACGGCAAGACGTGCTGATGGAGGGTCGTATGCCAAACCGGTTTATGTCTCCTCATTTGTTGGCTATTTTCCCGTAGAAAGGCCTCGCTATGCTCTTATTGTGATTCTTGAAAATCCGAAGACGGCCTATTATGCCGCGACCGTTGCGGCTCCGGTTTTTTCGGCCATTGTATCGAGAATGCTTGCCTGTTCGGAGGAGATGCAGAAAAACCTCGCAATTCCTTCTCCGGAAAAGAGGCTCCTTGATTCTATCGTGACGGTAGTTGTGCCTGATCTTCGTGGACTTAAGGGGCGCGATGCCCAGCGCCTGTTGAAATGGCTCAATCTGGAGATGGATTATTCGGGAGAGTTTGAGGGGGTTGTTGTTCGTCAGAGTATTGTTCCTGGCAGCAGGGTTGTAAAAGAGAAGGTGATACGGGTGGTGCTTGCTTCAGGAAACATCAACAGAAAATCCTCATGACGGTATCAAGTGATGGTTCCAACCTGCAGGAGGTGCAACTGGAGGAGTTGCTCAAGGAAATTTCCTCTCTGGAGCTTCTGGGAAAAGCTGGCTTTGGGGGGGCGATCAGCATGGTTACCAGTGATTCCCGTGAGGTACTTCCCGGATCGCTTTTCGTTGCGATAAAAGGCTATGCTACCGATGGAGGTCGCTTTATCCGCAGTGCAGTTGAGCGAGGGGCTGCAGCGGTGATCTGCGAAGAATTTCCCTCTGATCCTGCTCTTCCCTGTCTCTATATCAAGGTCGCTGATGCGCGAAAAGCTCTGGCGGAGGCTGCTCGGATTTTTTATGGAAAAGCTTCTGATCAGTTGCTGATTATCGGAGTTACCGGAACCAACGGCAAAACCACGACAGCAAAGCTGATTACGGCCATGCTGAATGCCAATGGTATTTCTGCTGGTTATATCGGGACGAATATGTGCAGGATTGGAGAACTCGAAATTCCGCTGGATCGTACCACTCCGGAGGCTCATGGCCTTCATGCGCTTTTCCGTCAGATGCTGGAAGCGGGATGCAAGGCTGCCGTGATGGAGGTCTCCTCTCATGCACTGGTGTTGCAGAGGGTCTATGGTATCCGGTTTCATGCGGCGCTCTTTACCAACCTGACCCAGGAGCATCTTGACTTTCATGAAACCATGCACGATTATGCGGAAGCCAAGCAGCAACTGTTCGATCAGCTTTCGCCGGACGGGTTTGCGGTGCTGAATATTGATGATCCTTATGCCGAACAAATGGCGGCTCGTGTAGCAGATGATAAAATATATTGTTGTACCATGCAGCGGGGGCTTCAGCCAGCGCTCTCGTGCAGCAGGCTCTTTGCAGCAGATCTTCTTCAGGGTACCCTTGCCTCAAGTACCATTGTGCTTCATTTTCCCGATGAGTCAGTGGAGATGCAGGTTAAGCTTCCGGGAAACTTCAATGTCATGAATGTGCTTGAAGCTGCGGCCATTGGAACGGGCATGGCTCTCTCTGCCAAAGAGATATGCAATGCTCTTTCTGCGGTTTCGACGGTGGAGGGGCGCATGGAAAGAGTTGGTGAGAGCCGTCAGGGGTGGATGGCCTTTGTTGATTATGCGCATACTCCGGATGCCCTTTTCAAGGCGCTTGATGCCTTGCATGGCCTCAAGGAGGATGCTTCCCGCCTTATCGTGGTTTTTGGGTGTGGAGGAAACAGAGACAAGGAAAAGCGTTCTGAAATGGGGCGGATTGCTTCAGAAATTGCCGATGAGGTTATTATTACCTCTGACAATCCTCGGGATGAAGATCCGGAGGAGATTCTTGATGCAATCGAGCGTGGTATCACCGGGGTTCATTACCTGAGGATCAGTGACAGGGCTGAAGCCATCCGGCGGGCGGTTCTGATGCTCAAGGCGGGAGATCTCCTTCTTGTGGCGGGAAAAGGGCATGAAAAGTATCAGGAGATAGCCGGCCACAAATATTTTTTTTCAGATCAGGCGATCATAAAAACAGCTATGCAGGAAAATGTTTCCGGATATCCGGAAAAGGAGAGAGTACAACTGAACAGGAAAGGCGTGCTGACGATTGATGATTTTCGGAAGGTTGGAGAGGTGGTCGAGGCCGGAAGAGGGCATGGCGACTCTCTGCCGCCTTCGCAGCCTCCGCAGGAGATGGTTTCTCCCGTTGTGGTTATCGATTCAAGAGAGGTGAGAGGGGGAGAGCTTTTTATTGCCCTGAAAGGTGAAAATGCAGATGGTCATTGCTTTATTGGCACTGTTTTTGAAAAGGGTGCCTCCTGGGCGATGGTGAGTCGTCAGTGGTATGAGGAGCAGGGCTCTGTTGATCCGCCACCAGGAAAAGGATTTATTGTGACGGATGATACGGTTGCAGGGCTGCAGCAGCTTGCAACGATCTACCGCCACCAGTTTTCGATTCCCGTTCTGGCTATTGGCGGCAGCAATGGAAAAACAACAACCAAGGAGATGGTGGCCTCGGTACTTGGAACCGGTTTCAGGGTTCATATGAGTGAGGGCAACAGGAACAACCATCTTGGGGTTCCTTTGACCCTGTTGCAACTGAGAGGTGACACCGATATTGCTGTTGTCGAGATGGGTATCAATCATCCGGGTGAGATGGTTTTGCTTGCGGCTATCGGCAGCCCAACCCATGCTCTCCTGACGAATATTGGCCATGAGCATCTTGAGTTTCTTGTTGATCTTGATGGTGTTGAGGCGGCGGAGATACCGCTTTTCGATTATCTTCGCCAGAGCGGAGGTATTGCGTTTGTCAATATGGATGATCCGAGGATCAGCGCGGCAGCCTCGGGGATGGCTGGAAGTGTTCCCTATGGAATGGCAACACGTTCGGAACACTCCTGTTGGGCCAGGGATATTTCGGTAAACAGTGCAGGCGCACTCTCTTTTCTTCTCTGTTCCATTGCCGGTTCAGAACCGGTAACGTTGAATTTTACAGGAAAACATAATGTCATGAATGCCATTGCGGCGGCTACAGTTGGTCACTATTTCGGTCTCTCGCTCTGCCAGATCCGCGAGGGTCTTGAGCGTCTCACTCCTGCTCCAGGCTGGAAACGGCTTGAGGTTCTTGATGCCTGTGGAGTGAGAATCCTTAATGACACCTATAATGCCAATTCAGACTCCATGCGCAAGGCGATTGATGCGCTTTGTGATCTTCCCGGCGCAGGCAAAAGAGTGGCCGTTCTGGGCGATATGCTTGAGCTTGGATTGGCGGGAGAGGTTGAGCATCAGGCAATTGGCAACTATCTTCAGCAGAGTTCAGTTGATCTGCTCTTTACCTTTGGTGAGAGTGCACGGCTTTTTGGCCGGGCAGTTCCCGAACGTTACAGGGGCCATTTCGAAAGCCGCGAAGCGCTTCTTGAAGCATTACGGACGGTACTGCAGGAGGGAGATATCGTGCTTTTTAAGGGATCAAGAGGAATGAAACTTGAGCAGGTTGTCGATGCGCTTATCAATGCAAAAACCATAACCGGGCGAGAATAGGGTATGATTTATTATCTGCTGAGGTACATTAATGATCTTTTTGACCTTCCGGGGCTTCATGTTATCGAATATCTCACCTTCAGGGCCAGCGCAGCGGCGATCACAGCGCTGCTGATTACCCTGTTTGTCGGTCCTGGATTTATCAAATACCTGAAAACACGGTTTATTGAGCCGGTCAAGGAGGAAGCGCCTCCGGAACATAAAAAGAAAAACAAGCTCCCAACCATGGGTGGGCTGCTGATTATTTTTTCCATTGAGATCTCGGTGCTGCTTTGGTCAAAATTCATTGATCCGCATGTCTGGCTGATTATGCTTGCCATTCTATGGATGGGGATTATCGGGTTTATTGATGATTACCGAAAGGTGGTACTGAAGATCAAGGGCGGGCTTTCCGCTCGATACAAGCTTATCGGGCAGGTCACTCTGGGTTTGGTGGTTGGATGCTATACCTGGTATGATCCCTCTTTTTCGGTGCTCCTGTCGACGACAACGGTTCCTTTTTTTAAGTATCTGACCATTGATTACGGTTATTTCTATATACCGATCGTTATTTTTATCATTACCGCAGTATCGAATGCCGTCAACCTTACCGATGGTCTTGACGGGCTTGCTGCCGGAAGTTCGGCTATTGTGGTCATGGGTCTGGGTGGTTTTTCCTACCTGGCGGGAAATGCGGTCTATGCAGTCTATCTCAATATTCCCTTTATTCCCGGAGGTGGCGAGATTGCTGTGGTGAGCATGGCAATTGTTATGGCTTGTGTGGGCTTTTTGTGGTTCAATTCCAATCCTGCAGAGATTATCATGGGTGATACGGGCTCCCTTGCGCTTGGCAGCGCGATTGCCGTTATTGCGCTTTTAATCAAACAGGAGCTGCTCTTGCCTTTGATTGCCGGTATATTTTTCCTCGAAACACTCTCGGTCTCTCTTCAGGTACTCTATTTCAAGTATACAAAAATGAGATATGGCCAAGGCAAAAGGATCTTTTTAATGGCTCCCCTGCATCATCATTTTCAATTGAAAGGGTGGGCGGAACAGAAGATTGTGATCAGATTCTGGATTTTGACCATCCTGTTTTTTCTTGCCAGTCTCATGACCTTAAAACTCAGATAACAGTTATGGATCTCAAGGGTAAAAGGGTGTCGGTCATTGGCGCGGGCAAAAGCGGAATTGCGGCAGCGCAACTGCTTGCTCGCAAAGGTGCGACGGTTTTTGTCAGCGAGCTTGGAACCATGGGGGCAGAGGAGATGCAGCATCTCCGGGAGATGCAGATCCCTTTCGAAGAGGCGGGGCATTCGCCTGCGGTGTATGAGGCTGATTTTTGTGTCATCAGTCCGGGTATTCCCCCTCATGCCGAGGTTGTGACAACCCTGCAGGCGCGAAATATTCCTCTCTACAGTGAGATTGAGTTGGCGAGCCGTTTTTGCAAGGCGAGAATTGTTGGTATTACCGGTACGGATGGAAAAACCACCACCTCGACGCTTGTTCATGCTCTCTGTGAAGAGGATGGCCTCCGGAATGGTTACAGGGCTTACAGTGTCGGCAATATCGGTGTGCCATTTTCTTCAATGGTATTGGATATGAAGGCTGGTGATATTGCCGTGGTCGAGTTGAGCAGCTATCAGTTGGAGCGCTCACCCACTCTCAAGCCTGAGGTTGCTGTTATCATGAACATTACGCCGGACCATCTCGATCGCTATGCAGGAGAGCTGCAGGGCTATGCTGCGGCCAAGTTCAGGATTTATGCCAATCAGGGTGCCGGGGATACACTGATCTACAATGAGGACGATGCGCTGCTCAGGGAACATTTTGCCTGCAGGGATCAGTTTCCTTTCAACATTATGTCGTTCGGCATGGAACCTGCCTGCAAGGGAGTTCCTGACATTCGAACATTTTTTCTTGAGGGCGACACGCTTGTTGCCCATACGCCTGACGGGGATGAGCCTGTTCTTGTGACATCAGATTTTCTGAAAAAAAGTTTTCGTGGTCGCCACAATATCTCAAATGTACTTGCGGCTGTTGCTGTTGCAGGAGCTTTGGGTATTCAACGGGAAGTGGTTTGTCAGGTAATCAGGGAGTTCAGGGGTGTTGAGCATCGTCAGGAATTTGTCATGACCATCAATGGAGTCGACTGGGTTAATGATTCCAAAGCGACAAACATGAATGCGTTGCGTCAGGCGCTTGAAGCGCTTCCTGCTACTGCGGTACTTATTGCCGGAGGACGCGACAAGGGGAATGATTACGCTGCGATTACCAGACTTGTCGAGAAAAAGGTATCTTTGCTCATTGCTTTGGGTGAATCGCAGGACAAGATCGTTTCAGCCTTTAAGGATGTTGTTGCTGTCAAGGCGGCAGGATCGCTTGAAGATGCGGTTTTGTTGGCACGAGATGCGGCAAGCTCCGGGCAGACGGTGCTCTTTTCACCCGGGTGCGCAAGCTTTGATATGTTTAAAAATTTTGAGGATCGCGGTATGCAGTTTAAACAATGCGTTCATCAGTTATCATCATGGTGAATACTGATCACTTACCGGGCCCTGCAGAAGAGGCTCTTGCCGTGAGCGAGTTGTTGCCACATCCAGGCAAGGAGGGAGTTGCTGCAAAGCTTCTGATCCTTATTGTGGCTGTTCTGATGTGTATCGGTATTGCTGTTGTTTACAGCAGCGGAGCGGGATGGGCTGTCACGAAGTACTCAAGTTCAGAATATTTTTTATGGCGTCAGCTTTTCTTTTCCATTCTTGGAATTGGTACCGTACTCCTTGTTGCCCAGCTTGACTATCATGTTTTCTGGAAGACCAGCAAAATCATCCTTTTTACAAGCATTGTGCTTTTGACCCTGCTGCTTGTTCTGAAAGCGGTTGGGCTTATTACCGGAGCTGCACGCTGGATTGGTTTTGGACCGCTGAAATTCCAGGTGTCGGATTTTGCCAAATATGCGGTTATTTTTCATTTTTCAAGACTGATCACTGAAAAGCAGGGATATATAAAAGATGTTAACAACTCTTATTATCCTATGCTGACCCTGTTGATGATTGTCGTGGCTCTGGTTGCCCTCGAACCGAATTTCAGTACGGCGTCGCTTATTGCCTTCATAGGGTTTGCGCTTATGTTTATCGGGGGAGTCAGTATTCGTCATCTCCTTGCTACGGTATCCGTACTGATACCTATTGCCGCTGTTTTTGCCATAGCAGCGCCATATCGGCGTGCCCGGTTGCACTCATTGACCAGCGGAAATGAACAGGGGGCGACCTACCAGGTTGTTCAGGCATTGATTGGTCTGGGCAATGGGGGGCTGTTTGGCCTTGGTGTCGGGGCCAGCAAGCAGCGGGAGCTCTATCTGCCCCTCTCCTATAATGATTTTGTCTTCGTTGTTGTTGGTGAGGAGTATGGGTTTATCGGCGCTTTAGCCGTTATTGCGCTCTTTACGGGATTTTTAATCTGTGGCCTTATCATTGCCAAACATGCTGCTGACAGTTTTGGTAAATATATTGCAACCGGTATCACGATGGCTATCACGCTTTTTGCCTTTGTTAATATTGCCGTTGCCTGCCATTTGCTTCCGACGACCGGTGTCGCACTCCCTTTTATCAGTTATGGAGGTACGGCGCTTCTTTTTAACTCTCTCGGTGTAGGGATTCTTATCAGCGTAGCACGGTACAAGAAACCGGCGATTGAAAGGAGCATACCGGTTGATGCAACTTCATGGAGGGTGGAATGAACGTGCTTTTTGCCGGAGGCGGAACCGGTGGACATCTTTATCCGGCAATAGCTATGGCCGGGGAGCTCAGGAAGCTGGTGCCGGATGTGGTGATTTCTTTTGTTGGCACAACGGGCGGCATTGAGGCGACCGAAGTTCCAAGACTTGGTTATCGGTTGCATCTTATTCCGGTACGAGGTTTAAAACGAGGGCGGGCGCTGGCGGATATTGTTGCGAATATTGGCGTAATTGCCGATTTTGTTGCGGCTCTGGGACGTGCTGCTGCGTTGATTGCCAGAGAAGCTCCCGATGTTGTTGTGGGTACGGGCGGATTTGTCAGTGCTCCGCTGCTGCTTGCCGCCCAGCTCATGCGTAAAAAGACGCTTATTCAGGAGCAAAATGCATTTCCTGGTGTTACAACAAAATTGCTTGCCGCACTTGCCAGTGAAGTGCATCTCTCTTTTGATGATGCGCGTCGATTTATCCGCAATAAAAAACGGCTTTTTGTTACCGGCAATCCTGCGCGCTCTTTTGCCTTGCCGCAGCAGGTTGCGGCCAGGGAGTATTTTGCACTTTCTGAAGAGCGTCCTACTCTTTTGGTTTTCGGAGGAAGCCGGGGTGCCCGCTCAATAAACAATGCGGTGCTTGAGGGAGTTGACCTGATTACGGCCTCGGCAAATCTGGTCTGGCAGACCGGAGCGCTTGATTTCGAGAGGATCAAGAGCAAGATGCAGCCCTCTCCTTATATATGGGTTGCTCCATATATTGAAGAGATGGGAGTTGCTTATGGCGCTGCCGATCTTGTGCTTTGCAGGGCAGGAGCCTCTTCCCTTGCTGAGCTGACTAACCTTGGCAAGCCATCGGTTCTCGTTCCTTACCCCTATGCAACTGGAGACCATCAGCGTCATAATGCTCGGGCGCTTGTTACGGGTGGGGCGGCTATGCTGGTTGAGGATGATCGTCTTGGCCAGCAGGCGTCGATAAAAAATATTCTTGAGCTGCTGCATGATAAAGAGAGGCTGAAACGTATGGGAGCAGCATCCCGGAAGCTCGCATATCCGGATTCGGCTCATCAGCTTGCCTTGCGCATCATCAGCCTTGCTAAAAAAAATTAAGAAAGAGGATTTACATGGAACTGGGAAAAACAAAAAGTGTTCATATTGTCGGTGTTGGCGGCGCTGGAATGAGTGCAATAGCCGAATTGCTGCTGAAGTCAGGGTTCAGGGTGACGGGTTCGGATCTTTCGTCTGGTGAGGTGACTGAAAAGCTTGCCGAGCATGGGGCAATAATTTATAAGGGGCATCGAGCTGAGCAGGTCGCAGGTTCTGATGTTGTTGTTTATTCTTCGGCCATACGGGCTGAGGATAATATCGAACTGATTGCCGCTGAGAAAGCTGGTATTCCGGTCATCAAGCGTGACGAGATGCTTGGTGAGCTGATGCGCTATACATACGGCATATGCATTGCGGGTACGCATGGGAAAACAACAACGACCGCCATGATTGCTACCATGCTGATTGAGTCGGATGAGTCGCCGACGGTCATGATTGGCGGTATCTCGGACTATCTGAAAGGCAGTACCGTGGTTGGTGAGGGAAAATATATGGTTATTGAGGCTGACGAGTATGATCGCGCCTTTTTGAAGCTGACACCAACCATTGCCGTTGTCAATAGTCTTGAGTCCGAGCATATGGATACTTATGGCACGCTTGATGAGCTGAAAGAGGCCTTCGTTGCTTTTGCCAACAAAGTGCCTTTTTACGGGCGGGTGATCTGTTGCGTCGATTGGCCGGAGATCAGAAAGATCATGCCGAAGATGAATCGCCTCTGTACAACTTTTGGAATTGATGAGCCTGCCGATGTTATGGCTTTTGATATTGTTCTCGATAACCAGCATACTACCTTTTCAATCAAGGCTTTTGGCCAGGAGTACCGGGACGTCTCTCTTCAGGTTCCGGGGCGCCACAATGTGCTTAATGCCCTCGCAGCTTTTTCGACAGGTCTTGAGCTGGGTATCCTTCCTGAGCGACTGATTGCCGGGCTTGGTCGGTACAGTGGTATGAGGCGGCGGTTTCAGGTAAAATATGATAATGGCCACGGTCTTATGGTTGTGGACGATTATGCCCACCATCCTACAGAGGTGAAGGCGACTGTCAGGGCAGCCAAAAGCGGATGGCGTGACTCCAGAATCGTGGCGGTTTTTCAGCCACATCTCTTTTCCCGTACCCGGGAGTTTGCTCATGAATATGGCTGGGCACTCTCTCATGCGGATATGGTCTACGTGGCCGATATTTATCCGGCGCGTGAAAAGGGAGTTGATTATCCCGGTGTCGATGGTGAGTTAATTGCGGACGCTGTCCGTAAGGCTGGAGGGAAACATGTGGAGTTTGTTGCGGATATGCAAAATCTCTTTACTGCTCTCAAGGAGTGGTCAGTTAATGGAAATATGCTTCTTTTCATGGGTGCCGGTGATATCACCCATCTTGCAACAAGGGTTGCCAATTTCTGCAGAGAGGGTGTTGCTGTTCAGGGCAATGAAGACTCCCAGTCGGGTTTTGCGGCGTCATGAACGGATTTGAAAAAGCGTCAAGTGGCCGCCGGGTTTTGCGGGTACTCTCTTTTCTGATAGTACTTGTCGCTCTTGCTGCGCTGGCCTATTATGCCTCCCAGTGGAAAAAAGAGGTGGTGGTCAGGGATTTTGTTATTGATGGAGCCTCAATCATCTCCGAAAGAGAGCTGTTATCGCGCATGGCTCCTTTTCAGGGCAGGAATTTGCAGAAACTCGACGTACAGGAGCTGAAACAAAGGATTCTGGTGATTCCCTATCTCAGGGATGCCGAGATAAGCAAGGAGTTGAATGGCATTGTCCGTGTCGTGGTTTTTGAGCGTGAACCTCTTGCAGTAACGGCTATTGACGGGCAAGTGCTGGTTATTGATCGTGAGGGATTTCTTTTGCCGCGTACGAAGGGGTGTTCTGAGCGGTTTCCGAACTTGTTACAAATTACGGGTATTACGCACCTTCGGATTGCCAGGAACAATCTGCGGCAACTTGACCGTCAGGATATCGAATTAATCCGGCAGTTTCTTGTGGCTCTTTCAGAGAGTGAGTATGCGAGCCTGCTTATTCGTGAATTTCATCTTGCAGACAACGGCATGGCCTGGTGCCTTGCGCTTCAGGCTCCCACCCGTTTTATTGTCGGTAATGATGGGAACTACAAGGAAAAGTTGAAAAAATTCGAGATATTCTGGCAAAAGGTAGTATCCAAGAAAGGTTTTGACGCTTATGAGACTGTGGACCTGAGGTTCAGAGACAGGATTTTTACCAGGGATCCTGTATATCCGGAGGTACCACAGAATGTTTCCCTGTGATAATCATGCAAGAATAGAACAATGCTGAAGAGCAATATTGCCGTAGGTCTTGATATTGGAACAACCAAGGTGTGTGTGGTGGTTGCCGAAAAAGATGAAATTGGAAAGCTCAACGTGCTCGGGAAGGGGCGTTCTAATTCCGATGGTCTTCAACGGGCGACTGTGGTCAATATTAACAAGACTGTAGCTGCTATCAGAGCCGCCGTTGCTGATGCTGAACGGGAGTCCTCCATTCGTATTCATGGAGTTAATGTCGGTATTTCCGGAGCACATGTCCATTGTATTCACAGTAATTCGGAAATCAGTATCAATCAGACAGGAATTGTCAATGATTCTGATGTGAAACGTTTTCTGGAGAAAGCCAAGACCAATATCCGTTATCTGGATATTGATCATGAAATTATTCACGTTATTCCGCAGGAGTTCATTGTTGATGATCAGGAGGGGCTTCTTGATCCGATAGGGATGGCCGGGACAACGATGAGGGGCAGCGCCTATATTGTGGTTGGTCTGAGGACAAAAATCCGTAATATCAAGCAGTGTGTTGAGAAAGCAGGTCTTGAGATCAGTGCAGTCACCTTTGAGCCGGTGGCTTCCGGTATGGCTGTCATGAAAGAGCGTGAGAAGAAAAGCGGTGTGGTCGTCATTGACATCGGGGGTGGAACTACTGAAGTTGCTATCTATATTGACGGGGCTATCCGCTACTCTGAGGTCATCAAGGTTGCTGCCAACGATGTTACTCATGATATCGCTCATGGGGTGAGGGCGCTTTACGAAGTCGCTGAAGATCTGAAAATAAAACATGGCTGTGCCTACAGCAAGCTGAGTGGTGAGGATGAGGATCTCCTGATTGAGGGCATTGAGGGACGGACACAAAAATCCGTGCCGAAGAGCTCACTGACGATGATTATTGAGGCCCGGATGATGGAAATTCTGGAGCTTGTGCGTGACTCGGTGCAGCGGTCGGGCTATTATGAATATCTCAATGCGGGAGCTATTATAACGGGGGGAGGTTCACTCCTGCCAGGTACGGAAGAGCTTGCTCATGATGTTTTTGGACTTGATGTTCGTATCGGGTATCCGGAGGGGGTTTCCGGAGGGATCAAGGGTTCCGTCAATAACCCCATGTATGCGACCGTAATGGGTCTTGTTGCCCATGCATTTCAGAATAATCTCTCGGCAGATCACAGCTTCGCTTCGACAGCAGAGATACTCCCTGTTGATGTTCCTCAGGGAAGCAGGGAAGAGCCCCTGGTGCAGGAGCAGACTCCTTCGGGGAAAAAAATTGTGGATCGCATGAAGAAATTCTGGGATAATCTATGATGAAAGAGCAAATAAGAGCCTTTTAAAGGGAGAACTGATAGCATGGCATTTGAGCTTGATCCGGGCCTGTTTGACAGTGACCAGGGCAAAGGGGTTACCATAAGGATTGTCGGCGTTGGCGGCTGTGGCGGCAATGCGGTAAATAATATGATCGACAGGAAGATCAGTGGTGTGGAGTATATCGTGTTCAACACTGATCGCCAGGCGCTCCTGAACTCGAAAGCTCCACTCAGGGTGCAGATTGGCAAGAAGGCTACGAACGGTCTGGGTGCTGGAGCCGATCCGGCAAAGGGGCGTCAGGCTGCAGAAGATGATCGTGAAATTATTGCCGCTCAGCTTCGGGGAGCCGATCTTGTCTTTATTGCTGCCGGAATGGGCAAAGGTACCGGTACAGGTGCGGCTCCGGTAATTGCCTCTATTGCAAGGAATATGGGTATTCTTACCATTGGTGTCGTGACCAGACCCTTTAACTTTGAAGGTCAGGTCAAGGCGAAGATTGCTGATGGAGGCATTGTCGAACTGCGCAAATATATCGATACCCTTATTCTTGTTGAAAACGAAAAGATCCTCAGTATTGCCGAAGAGGGGGTCAGCGCCACGGAAGCCTTTAATATGGCGAATGATGTCCTCTACAGGGCGGCGAAGGGTATTGCTGATATTATTACCCGACATGGTCATGTCAATGTCGATTTTGCCGACGTTCGCAGCATTATGGCAGGAGCCGGAGATGCGGTTATGGGTTCTGCTGCTGCTGCAGGTGAGCGTCGTGCGCTGAAAGCCTCATCAGATGCGCTGAACAGTCCTCTTCTTGAGGGTGTTTCGGTGAAGGGGGCTAAAGGTGTGCTGGTAAATATTACCGGAGAGGTCACCATGAGGGACATGTCGGATGCCATGAACTATATCGAGGAGCAGGTTGGCAGTGATGCCAAGATTATCAACGGCTACGTTGATGAGCCCCAGGTATCAGGCGAAATCCGGGTTACCGTGATTGTAACCGGTTTCAAGCGCAAGTCGCAGGACGATGGAACGGTGCCGATTGTTCGGCAATTTGTTGCACCTGTTCCTGGTATCAGGCTTGGCCAGGCGCCCTCATCGGTTCGGCAGACGGCCTCCCTTCATCCTGAACGTCAGGAAGAAGATTTACGTATTCCGGCCTATATCAGAAGGCAGTTGTCCATTAATGATCCTCATGAGGTCGCAGGGAGGAAAAATACCGGGCACGATGCCGATTATAACTCGTCGCTGCCAAGTGGCAGAGGGGAGCATGAAGATAAAATACAAAAAGGTTTGTCAGATACTCCAGCATATCTTCGCCGGAAAAAAAACGGGATCTGATATTGCCTTTTTTAACCAAATGTAAAGGGGTTCATGAATTATTGTACGCTTTCCGCAGAAGATGCGGTAGCCAGAATTAAGTCGGGGGACAGGGTTTTCTTGCATACTGCGGCAGCAACTCCGCAGCGCTTGATTGATGCAATGGTGCAGCGCGCTGATGAGCTGAGAAATGTTGAAATTGTCAGCCTGCACACCGAGGGTGATGCTTCCTATGTAAAGCCCGAGTATCGTGATAGTTTCAGATTGAATGCTTTTTTTGTGGGCAGGAATGTTCGTAAGGCGGTTCAGGAAGGTGATGGGGATTCCATTCCGGTTTTTCTGAGCGATATTCCTTCTCTTTTTTACAACAAGGTGTTGCCGCTTGATGTCGCTCTTGTCCATGTCTCCCCTCCTGACCGTCATGGTTACTGCTCTCTGGGAGTTTCGGTTGACGTTGCTCTTGCTGCTGTACATGCTGCAAAGGTGGTTATTGCCCAGGTAAATCCGAATATGCCGCGCACGCATGGCGAAGGAATGCTTCATATCAGCAAGATTCATGCTTTGTTTGATGTGGATGACGCCCTCCTTGAGACTCCCCGCCATGTGTTAACTGATACCGAGATCAGTATCGGACGCCATATTGCATCCATTGTCGAAGATGGCGCTACACTGCAGATGGGTATCGGTGCAATTCCGGATGCCGTTCTTGCTGCGCTTTCCGGTCACAGGGATTTGGGTATTCATTCCGAGATGTTTTCTGACGGGGTGATTGATCTGGTCAAAAAAGGGGTGATCAATGGTCGCAAAAAACGAACCCACAAAGAGATTATTGTCGCAAGCTTTCTTGTTGGCACGCGGAAGCTTTATGACTTTGTTGATGATAACCCGCTCGTTGAAATGCTTCCCTCCGATTATGTTAATGATACACGGGAGATAAGGAAAAACCCCCGGGTGACCGCTATCAACAGCGCTCTTGAAATTGATATGTCCGGTCAGGTCTGTGGTGATTCCATCGGGCAGAAATATTTCTCCGGTTTTGGAGGACAGATGGACTTTATTCGGGGTGCAGCCCTCTCGGAAGGGGGAAAACCGATTATTGCCCTGCCGTCAACAACAAAGGCCGGACTGTCAAGAATTGTTCCACAACTTAAGCCGGGAGCAGGCGTTGTAACGACCAGGGCTCATGTGCAGTATGTGGTGACCGAGTATGGGATTGTGAATCTGCATGGAAAAAATCTCCGCCAGAGAGCCGAAGCATTGGCAACGATTGCTCATCCTGATTTCAGAGAGGAGATTTGTCGTCAAGCTCATGCACTTTATGGTACTTACGGCCGGAGCTTTATGTAAAAATCAGTTTTTGCCTGGGCGAAAGATTTTCTGTTATGGTTTCCACTATTCGTGTTGCCCGTGTTCAGAGAATCTGACGCCAATAAGGCTGACCATGCGGCCAGTTATTCCCTGATCACGCCGGTAGGAAAAAAACAGGTTGCTGTCGCCAGCCGAGCATAGCGCTGAGCGTTCAATATTCGAGGGTGGAATTCCTGATGTCAGAAGCTGCCGGTAGTTGATCATGCCCAGATCAAGCAGGTATTTTTCCTCATCCTGTGAGCGTGTTGAGCGCTGTCGGCTATCCGGAGGAAACTCCATGGCTACCTCACGACTAACCTCATAGGCTCCGGGAGAAATTCCTGTGCCGATATAGGCTACACACTCAGCGGGCAGGGAGTTGAAGTTCATCCGCATCGCTTCAATCGTTTTTATGACAATATTTCCTGCACTTCCTCTCCATCCGGCATGAATCGCTCCGGTGACCTTATGGCGCGGGTCGTAGATGAGCAGAGGGTAGCAGTCGGCAGTAAAGATGCAGAGGTAAAGCTCTTTTTTGTCCGTAATGAGTGCATCATAGCCCCGGTAATGTCCTGGTTTTTCGGCGCAAAGTATTTCCGTGCCGTGCACCTGATCGGAGAAGACCATTCTTTCAGGGTCAATGCCTGCTGCTGTGCAGAGGCGCCGGGTGTTTTCCCGAACCTTTTCTTCACCATCCAGGGTATTTCTTCCAACGTTCAGTGAGCAATAGGCGCCTTCGCTTACTCCACCGTTTCTGGTGCTCTGCAGTGCAATGAGTTCGTCATAATGACGGAAGCATTCAGGCACGATATATTTTTCCGAGAGGGCTGTTTGAGCCGCACTCACGCTTGTTTTTGGGTTCATAACATTATATCGGAATTTTTATCATTGATACCGAAATTCGTGTTCGCCTATTTTTTGCAATGGCGTTTCTTCAAAAAAACAGGATATTTCTTCTCTCTTGCCGGCAGTTGGAGGAAGAATTTCCGGTAAAGGTACATTATTTCCGGAAGAGTCGTATCTTCCGGGCATGAGACAGATAGAGCGACTGCTATCAGATTTCGCTGGTGTGCAACGTGCTTTTCAGTCTGAATGTAAACAAGGATCCTCGGCAATGAAAACACCTGATGAGGAACGGTTTTCCGAGCAGTTTGGGCGTTCTGCCCGGGCCCTGTCAGATTATATGGGCCTTGGCTTGCAGATTGCAGCAAGTTTTGTGTTTTTTGTGTTGCTTGGGTATTGGGCCGACAGCCGGTTTGGTACCTCGCCACTGCTCTTTCTGGCCGGGGTTGCAATTGGCATGTTTGGTATGGTACTTTTGCTCATGAAGGTCGTGCGGTCAGCAAACAAAAAAAAATAGAGCAGTTACGGTTTATGCTTTTGTTAATCAGGAAAGAAAGGGGGAGATGAAACCATTGTTTGATTTTTTAGTAAAGTTATGTATTTTGTCCGTCGCTTTATGGATGGTGATTTATACAGGACTTGAGCCGGGAAGCGTAGATATTCATTCGGTGTTTCTGGCATGGATAATGGTTGTTGCCAATGCGCTTATTGGTTATGTTCTCTTTGAATACGCAGTTGACAAGGAGTCTGCCGTATTCACCAAGTTCGTTTTTGGTGGGTTGGCTGTTCGGATGTTGTTGCTGATGCTGCTTATTGCAGTCGTCATTGTCCGCAGTATGGTAGTTGTCAACGACTTTGTGCTCTCATTTTTTGCTTTTTACTGTATCTATGTGATTGTTGAAATTCTCGGGTATCAAAAGAAAAATAAACAGAAAAAGAACACTGCATGAAACGGGTAAATGTCATACAGGCCAAAGCTTTTCTCAAGGTAATAGCACTCCTTGTACCTCTTCTGCTGAATGCGAACGGCCCCGCATTTGCTCTGACTGAACAGGCGTCCACTCCTCCTCACGACTCTGTGGCTTCGGTATCAGCCCCGACCGCTGAGGCTGCAGTTGCAGCTCACGCCCATGGAGAGGAAAAGGCGGGCGATGTTATCATGCATCATATCCTTGATAATGACGTCTTCTCTTTTGAGCCCTTTGGTGAGGTTCATCTCCCTAAAATCCCCCCAATCGCAGGTGTTGATATTTCAATTACCAAGCACGTTGTTATGCTCTGGGTGGTATCGGCAATTTTGTTGATTCTCTTTTCCCTGGTCGGCAGCAAATACAAGAAGATGACGGCTCGTCAGGCGCCAACGGGGTTGGTCAACGCCATGGAAGCGCTGGTTGAGTTCATCCGTATAGACGTCGCCAAGGCAAATATTGGTGTCGGGTATGAAAAGTACCTTAACTATCTCCTTACCGTCTTCTTTTTTGTCCTGTTATGTAATCTTCTCGGCCTTGTTCCCTATGGAGCAACGGCGACTGGCAACATCAATGTCACGCTTACTCTTGCTACGTTTACCTTCTTTATAACACAGGTTGCGGCACTGAAAGCGCATGGCATCAAAGGCTATCTGGCTCATCTGACAGGCGGAACTCACCCGGCGCTCTGGATTATCATGATTCCGATTGAGTTTATCGGGTTATTTACCAAGCCTGTTGCACTGACCATCCGGTTGTTTGCTAATATGACTGCTGGCCATATTGTGATTCTCAGTCTGATTTTTATCAGCTTTATTCTGCAGAGCTATATCGTGGCTGTTGTCATGTCGGTTCCGTTCTCAATTTTTATCTACCTGCTTGAGCTGTTTGTTGCTTTCCTTCAGGCGTTTATCTTTACGATGCTCTCGTCGCTCTTTATTGGTCTTGCTTCGGCACACGAAGGACATGAGGAGCATGAGGCAGGGGTTGCTCACCATTGAAAAAAGCTCAGGATTGTTGAGGAAGAACTGTTATTTTTATGCGTTTCATTAACTGGTTTTAACACTGCTAATTCTTTTTAGCAAAAAACTTACAACAAATAAACGGGGGTAATTACAAGATGGAAGGTTTGGGTTTTCTTGGAGCTGGTATAGGTGCTGGTCTTGCTGTAATCGGCGCTGGTCTTGGTATTGGTAATGTAGCAGCTTCTGCTGCAGAAGGCGTCGCCCGTCAGCCTGAAGCAACGGCTGATATCCGTACGACCATGATTATTGCAGCAGCTCTTATCGAAGGTGTTGCCCTGTTCGGTGAAGTTATCTGTGTGCTTCTTGCTCTTAAGTAAGAGTGAACTGCCTGCAGGTTCGTTACAGAAGATATCCCGGTTGCGGCTGCTCTTTTCAGACTGCAACCGGGTTTTATTAACCCGTTAAAGGAAACATTGTTCATGCTTACGTCGGGAATTATACTTCTTGCCGGTAGTCTTCTGAGTCCGAATCCCGGTCTTATTTTCTGGACCGCGATCACATTTGTGATTGTACTGCTTATTCTGAAGAAGATTGCCTGGGGCCCGATTATCGGCGCTCTGGAAGAGAGAGAAAAGGGAATTCAGTCCTCTATTGATCGTGCGCACAGCGCCAAGGAGGAGTCAGAGGCTATTTTGCGCAAAAACAGGGAACTTCTGGCAAAAGCCGATGCTGAATCAGATAAAATCATCCGTGAAGGAAAGGATTATGCCGATAAGCTTCGCGCCGATATCACTGAAAAGGCTCAGTCAGAAGCGAAAAAAATGATTGCAACGGCGAAAGATGAAATTGAACAGGAAAAACGCCGTGCGCTTGATGTGCTGAGAAACGAGGTGGCTGATCTTGCTGTTAAGGGAGCTGAAAAGATTATCAAAACAACTCTTGATGCCGACATGCAGAAAAAGATCGTTGACAGCATGATTCAGGATCTTTCAACAAAACGTAACTGAAAACCGACTCATCGTCATGTCAACTCTCATTGCAAGCCGTCGATATGCCTCCGCTCTCCTCTCAGCCGCTGAAGAGGGTAATTTTCTCAATCAGATTGTTGATGAGTTGCACGTGATCAAGGAGGTTCTTGAACACTCCCGTGATCTTGTCTATGCGTTGCGCAGCCCTCTCGTCAAAGGAGACAGGAAAATTCATATCCTTGAAGAGATCTTCAAGGACTCTGTCGGGGAAAAAATGTTTCTTTTTTTAAGGCTTGTTGCCCACAAGAAACGTGCCGGGCTCCTGCCTGAAATTATTGATGAGTTTCAGATTCTTCTTGATGAAAAGAGAGGGGTGATCAATGTCGATATAACCAGCGCCACGGCCCTTTCTGATGAGCAGACCGCAGAACTTGTTACGAAGCTTGCGGCCTTCACCGGCAAGGAAATACGTCCGAGGATGGCTATCAACGAGCAGTTTATTGGCGGGGTTGCTGTTAAAATTGGCGACACCATCTATGATGGCAGTATCAGTCATCAACTGCAAATGCTTCGCAAGAGTCTTGTTTCCTGAAACAGGCGGGCGAGCGGCAGTGTTGACTGAAAAGATCAACAGTCAATAGCCTGCATGTGCAGGCTATTTTTTTTAGACGAAGATCGAATATTCCTGGATTCGGGGCTTTAGCTCAGTTGGTAGAGCGTCTCGTTCGCAATGAGAAGGTCAGGGGTTCGACTCCCCTAAGCTCCACAAGAACTTTTCTCCAGCCGTTTCTTTTATCGTGAACTGTTATTATCTCCCTGCCTCCATTCTGTTTCTGTGCAGAGGAGAGCGGTTTTCCTCCAGGAGAGCCGAAATAGCCGCTCTTGAAAATCGCCCTGTAATTGCTCATCAAGTGCTGTTTCTTTTTGCGCAGTTTCGTATTATACGTTTTCGCTTTTCTATAAAAAGGATTATGGAGTTATTCTATGTCGGTTAACAGATTTATTTCACGTTCAGCGCTGATGCTTTTGGCGACAGGGTTACTGATGAGTTCCGGTTGTTCATCCTCAAAACCGGCAAAGATCTCAGCAACCACTCGCGTTAACGAAGCCTATGGCAAAGCGGTGAAGATGTACGATAAAAGAGATTATCAGGGAGCCGCTCTCGGGCTTGAATCGCTGCTGTTTACCTCCAGGGCAACAGCGCTTGAGGATGATGTGCTCTTTCTTCTGGCCCAATCCTATTACCATTCCGGACAGTATCTGCTTGCTGCTGAAATGTTTACCAAGTTGCAGCAGCAAATATCCTCAACACCCTATGCAAGAACAGCCCAGTTTATGCTTGCCAAATCCTATGAACAGCTCTCTCCGCATTTTGAACTCGATCAGGAACATACCGCGAAAGCCATCACGCAGTTTGCAACCTATCTCGATCTCTATCCGATGGTTGATTCCTCGAAGATTGCCAGCGATGTCACAACATACCGTGAGCTGCTGAAAATCAATCCGGATAATGCCTCCTATAAGCAGAGCTATGCAACGGCAACCACTCAATTTGCCCGGATTGATACTTTGCGGTATGCAGAAAAGGCAATTCCTGTGCTGAGAGAAAAACTGGCAAAGAACACTTTTTTTATTGCTCGCCAGTATGTTCAGCTTAAAAAGTATAAAGCGGCAGGTATTTTTTATGACGAACTCATCAAGCGTTATCCGGATACCGTCTATATCAAGCCAGCCTGGGAAGGAAAGATTGATGTCTTGATGAAGCGAAAAAAATGGTTTGATGCCAGCCAGGCACTTGATCAGTACCTGCAGAATTTCCCTGATAAGCAGAAGGATATGGAGGATAACAGGGATAAAATCAAGCAAAACACTAAAAGCTGATCAGAGGATAGCTCTGTGCATCTGGCACTCTTCGGCGCCACCTTTGATCCGCCGCACAATGGTCACCTGGCTCTCTGCCTTTTCGCCAGAGAGCTTCTTGGTATTGATAAACTCATTGTTTCTGTTTCAAATAACCCCTTCAAGCCGGAAAGTGGGAGAGCCGATGTGCACAGGATGCGCATGGCTGAGCTTCTCACTCAGGAAATCAATCTGACCGGCGCTTTCAGTGAGGTCAGCGGATGGGAGCTTGAAAAAAAGCAGCCATCCTATACCGTTGATCTCCTGCGCTATCTTCGTACTCTCTACCCTGCCGACAAGCTGACGCTGCTTGTCGGGGAGGACAGTTTCAGGGAATTTTCAAAGTGGAAAGAGTCAGAAACGTTTTGTTCCCTCTCTGATGTGGTGGTTTTCAGAAGAGTGTCAACACAATCAGAGAGCACACCGCGACCTGAAATCATCCCGTGTGAAGCGTGTATCAGCTTTGTCAATTTCGCCTGCGATATCTCCTCAACGCTTGTCAGGAGTGTTGTTGCCAGCGGACGCTCCATCTCCACTCTCGTTCCCCCCTCAGTGCATCGCTACATCATGGAGTATGGGCTCTACGCCGGGGAGGAGCATCATGCTACATCGATTCCGGAGCCGAAACCCCGAGAATCCTGAATCCGTTGCGCAAAACCTGTCGTGTTGCCACTGAAAGAAAGAGTCTTGCCCTCGCAATATCCGGTTCCGCCTTGAGGATGGGGCACTCCTGGTAGAAACGGTGAAAACATTCCGCCAGGGAGTGCAGGTATTCAACCATTTTCTGAGGTTCAAGCAGGCGCAGGCTTGTTTTTATCATATCCGGATAATCAAGCAAGGCAGATCCAAGCTGAAGCTCTGCCGGAGAGGTAAGCCGTTGCAGCAGGTGCAGCTCCGGGCTGGAAGTGGCATCAAATCCAATCTCCTGTTGAGCCATACGCAACAGGCTGCAGATTCGGGCATGGGCATACTGCAGATAGAAGACCGGATTATCCTTGGACTGTTTTTTTGCCAGCTCAACGTCGAAGTTCAGGTGCGAATCCTTGCTGCGCATGATAAAAAAGAGGCGGGTAGCATCTGCTCCGACATCGTCAATCAGATCGTCAAGCAGATCGGCATTGCCTTTTCTTGTCGACATTTTAAGCGTTTGTCCGTCAACCGTTGTTGTCACAAACTGGTTAATGGCAATCTTGATGTGCCGGGTATCGTAACCAAGAATCTTCAGAGCCTCAAGCACGTCAGGGTACTCATCGATATGATCAGCGCCAAAAACATTGACAATCATGCCGAAGCCCCGCTCATACTTGGTGATATGGTAGGCAATATCCGGCAGCCTATAGCTCGGTTCGCCTGAAGACTTGATCAGCACCTTGTCCTTTTCCTGGCCAAGCTTTGTTGTCAAAAACCAGGTTGCGCCATCATATTCGGCAATGAACTCTTTTTCCCTGAGAGCATCAATCACTCTCTGGTTCCCGGTCACTCCCCCTGCGTCCGGCGTGTAAAGAGTATGCTCATTGAAAAATGAGTCGTGCCGTATGCCGAGGCGTTCAAGGGTCTTGCGTATTGATGCAAAAATGATCTCTTCCGCTCTTTTTTTGAATATCTGCACATCCGTACTATCGGCAAGTGCCGTTCCATGATCGTTGAACAGCTCTTCGGCAATCTCCCCGATGTACTCTCCCTGATAATGGGTTGCAGGGAACTCTATCGTTTCACCGCAGCGCTCCAGATAGCGGAACCGCACGGATTCACCCAGAATCTGCATCTGCCGTCCGGCATCATTGAAATAGTATTCACGGGTAACCGCGTAACCCTGTGTTGCAAAGAGGTTGGCGATGCAGTCTCCAAGCACCCCGCCCCGGCCACGTCCTATGGTCAGCGGCCCGGTCGGATTGGCGCTGACATATTCCACGATAGCCTTCTCTCCCTTGCCAGACTCCCCTTTTCCATACTCATCCCCGTCAAGCAGCACCTGCTCAACCGATTGCATGATAAAGAGCGGCGTCAGATAAAAGTTGATAAAGCCCGCTCCCGCCACCTCAATTTTCGCAATGGTATCAGGCGGAAAACTCAGGTGCTCTATAATAGTCTGAGCCAGTTCACGGGGATTTCTCCTGCACTCTTTGGCCGCAAGCAAGGCGATGTTGGTTGAAAAGTCACCAAACTTTTTATCTGCGGGCTGTTCAATAATGATTTGTTTGTCGGTCGTAATGCCTGCCGAATGGAGCGCATTGCTGATGACCGGACGAAAAAATTCTTTCATCTGATATCGTTATAAGAGGGTCATGGGTTGCTTCTCATTGAGTTTTCTCAAGAGATCATCAGGGCAAAGGGAGGTAAAGTCGTCGATGATCTGCAGGACATTGTCGAACTGGCTGAATGCATCGGCCTGGTTGGTTGTTGTCACCGCAACGCACTGCATACCCGCTTTCCGGGCAGCCTCAACTCCCGGCAGAGCATCTTCAAAGACAATGCAATCAGAAGGTGCGGCGTTGAGCAGGGAGGCTGCACGCAAAAATATATCAGGTTCCGGTTTGCCGTGGCGCACCTGTGAGGGATCAACAATTGCTTGGAAGGTATTGGTCATGTTCAGCAGGCCAAGGACATACTCAATGTTTTTCGGGCCTGCACCGGTGCCGATTCCAAGCTGGACTCCCCGTTTTTCAGCGGCATCAAGAAACCCTCCAAGGCCAGGCATCGCTTTGATGCGCTCTCGCGACATCACCCTGTAGAGAAAGTCCTTGAGTTCGGTCAAGCGTTCAGCCTCCCTCTCACTGATCTGCGGGTCGAGGAAGTAACGGAGAACGTCAAGGCCTTTCATACCTGCGGTTTCCACCAGGTAGCGTTCAGCGTCAAGCCCCTGAAGGCCAAAATCGCTGAAGAGTTCAACCCATGAATCGGCATGGAAGCGCATATTATCGGTCAGCACGCCATCCATGTCGAAAATAAAGGCCTGTTTGTTGTTGTTCAGCATTCGATTTTACAGATGGTTACTGCAGGTTGTTTCGCCAAGCCTCATGGCTGCTCTCACCTCCTGCATGGTCTGGCCGGCAATCACCTTTGCCCTGGCCTCGCCGTCAAGAAGAATCTCTTTTACCAGCTCCATGTGTGCTTCATAATAGCGGCGTTTTTCAATCAGGGGAGCCAGCTCCTGTGCAATATTTGCCGCACACAGTTTTTTACAGTCAACGCAGCCAAGCGATCCTGCCCGGCAATCACTCTCTATGCTGCAGAGTTGTTCCTCCGGGGTAAATTTTTTATGATAACTGAAAACGGTGCAGACTTCAGGATGCCCTGGATCGTTTTTGCGGATTTTCTGTGTATCCGTCACCGCCGTGCGCATTTTTTTCAGCACCTCTTCGGGGCCGTCCGAGAGCAGAATGGTATTGCCAAGAGACTTCGACATCTTTGCTTTGCCATCGAGGCCAACCAGACGGGAAAATTTTGTGATTTTTGGTTCCGGTTCAGCAAAGACCTCTCCCAGAAGAGGGTGAGGAAAGTGATTGTTGAATTTGCGTGCGACCTCACGGGTAATCTCTACATGGGGGATCTGATCTTCGCCTACCGGAACAACGTTCCCCTTGTAGAGGAGGATATCAGCCGCCTGCAGAACGGGGTAACCGAGATGACCGTATACCAGTGACTCCATATTCAGATCACGTATCTGCTCCTTCAGTGTCGGGTTTCTTTCGAGACGCGAAGAGGTGATCAGCATGGAAAAAATCAAAAAGAGTTCAGCATGTTCCTTCACCTGCGACTGGCGGAAGAGGGGACTTTTTTCAGGGTCAACGCCAGCCGCCAGCCAGTCGAGCAGCATATCAAGCGTGTTGGCATAAATCTCGCTGGTATCAAGCGAGGTCGTCAGGTTGTGATAATCAGCAATGAGAAAGCAGGTCTCATAGACTCTCGCACCCGTTTCGTCAAGCTGATTCTGCTGCTCGACCCAGCTTTCAAGGGCACCGGTAAAATGACCGAGATGGAGTTTGCCGGTAGGGCGCATTCCGCTTAAAATTCGCTGTGTTCCCATAAAAATAAGTAGTGCCGCGGTAACCCGGCTGCGAGTGCGGCTGTTTCAGGCAGGGTTGTGGTTCAGTAAGGCTCCAAATGCTTCGGAAGTTATAACAGTTGACAGAAAGATAAAAGGCCTTTGTTTGTTTTTTGTTTTCATGAGACGATAGACTATATTATCCAACTTGTTTTTCGATTTCGTCACAGACAGGAGAATTCGAAAACCCCTATATTTAGAGAGTAAGTCCTATACAACGCTCAGTTGCCCAACCATGTCAGATCCGGAAGGAAGCAGCATCCGGTAATTTGAGTGTGTGATATAGTAAGCTTACTCTCTTTTTTATTTTCCATTTATAATACGTCGGGAGATAGTTATGCAGTCAGCATTCACAAAAGAAGGGCTACTGAGCGCGCCGGTGCGCCATATTGATATCAAACAACTGAATATTGTTCCCCTGATTGACCAGATGAGCGACACCGCTTTTCAGGCACGTAACCTTGCAAGAGCGGCCTCCATTCTCGATCTCATGCAGCAGGACAAGGAGTGCGCCGTTATTCTCACCCTTGCCGGTTCACTGATCAGCGCAGGGTTGAAGCAGGTCATTATTGATATGATCGAGAACAATATGGTTGATGCCATTGTCTCCACTGGCGCAAACATTGTTGATCAGGACTTTTTTGAAGCCCTTGGATTCCGTCACTACAAGGGAAGCCCCTTTATGGATGATGCCATTCTCAGGGATTTGCACATCGACCGCATTTACGACACCTACATTGACGAGGACGACCTTCGTGTCTGCGATGACACAACGGCAATAATCGCCAACTCCATGGAGCCAGGAGCCTACTCTTCCCGCGAATTTATTGTGGAGATGGCCAAATATATCGAGGCAAATAACCTCGACAAAAATTCCATTGTCTATAAGGCATACGAAAAAGGCGTACCGATCTTCTGTCCGGCATTCTCGGACTGTTCTGCCGGATTCGGCCTTGTGCACCACCAGTGGAACAACCCCGAAAAACATGTCTCAATCGATTCCGTCAAGGATTTTCGTGAACTGACCAGAATCAAGATCGAGAATGACAAGACCGGCATTTTCATGATCGGCGGAGGCGTGCCGAAAAACTTTACCCAGGATATTGTTGTTGCTGCTGAAGTGCTTGGCCATGACGATGTCTCCATGCACACCTATGCCGTTCAGATCACGGTCGCCGATGAGCGTGACGGAGCGCTTTCCGGCTCAACCCTCAAGGAGGCCAGTTCATGGGGCAAGGTTGATACCGTACACGAGCAGATGGTCTTTGCCGAAGCAACCATTGCTCTGCCACTGATCGCCGGTTATGCCTGGCACAAACGCAACTGGGAAGGCCGTCAGACAAAAAATTTCAATGCCCTGCTGGATCGTCAACAAGTAACCGTGTAAGAAGAGAGAATGAAATTTTTTATTGATACCGCTAATCTCGACGAAATTCTTGCAGCCGCCGAACTCGGCGTGCTTGATGGTGTTACCACCAACCCGTCGCTCATCGCAAAAATCGTTGGTGATCCGTCAAACTTCACCTACAACGACTTTAAGGCGCACATCGCCCGCATATGCGAAATCGTTGACGGTCCGGTCAGCGCCGAGGTCACCTGCCTCACGGCCGAGGAGATGATTGCCGAAGGCGAAGATCTCGCCGCAATCCACGAAAACGTGGTGGTGAAGTGTCCGCTCACCATCGACGGACTGAAAGCCATCCAACACTTCTCATTAAACGGCATCCGCACCAACGCCACGCTCGTCTTCTCCCCGAACCAGGCGCTGCTTGCCGCCAAAGCCGGAGCGGACTATGTGAGCCCCTTTGTCGGTCGTCTTGACGACATCAGCACCGACGGCATGGAGCTTGTCAAGCAGATTGTCACCATCTACAACAATTACGGATACCCGACCGAAGTGATCGTGGCCAGTGTCCGCCATCCGCAACACGTCGTCACAGCAGCCATGATGGGAGCCGATATTGCCACCATTCCCTACAGTGTTATCAAGCAGCTTGCCAACCACCCGCTCACCGATGCCGGACTGAAGAAGTTCATGGATGATGCGGCGGTGATGAAGAAGTAGCAGCTTTAAGCGCTTTTCACCTTCCTCTTTGAGCCGGATAGGCGTTGTTGCACATCCGGCTTTTTCTTTCTTCTGTGTAAAGGATGCATTCGTCAACAGACTGGTGGCATACTGCTCCCGTAGCCACTACGATTTCGTGCAGCGCAGGTACTTACTGCCTGCTGCATTTGATATTGCTTTGCTGATACCGGTTGGCAGGGTCGTTGCCTTGGGTGTCATGATCCTGTAGTTACACTGTTGTTGTGGCGTAATATGTTTTTGGACTTGAGATTACGTTTATTACCTTGGTACAGGTGGTTGATGATTTCGAACAGGTACAGAGGTTACGGGCAGCGAAAAATGATCTCCTTGCCATGCATGCCGTCGCGCTTTTGTTACGCACATGCAGGAACGCGTGTGTGACATTCGAACCGTTCAGGAATGTATTGGTCGTTGATGTACGAACAGACATGATCTACACCGGGGCCCATCCGAAGTTCGTAGCCTTGTTGACGGCTTTTTTATATGAATAAGGTAACAGCGGTTAGCTGGATCAAATAAATTATTCTTAGCAAATTACAGGAAGCGACTCAATGCAATTAAACCTACCGATAGAAATTCCAACTGTTTTTATTAGCTATGCTCACGAAGGATCTCTTGGTGAGAAGGTTGCCGCTCTTGCAGAATGGCTCACATGTAATGGGATTCAAGTTATTACCGACCACCCATACCAAAATCATCCACCTGGAAAAGGGTGGCGTGCTTGGATGCAGCACAGCATCGAAGATGCGAGTATGGTATTAATTGTATGTTCTGAACGGTACAAGAAACTATTTGAAAAACGTGACATAGAGGATAATGGGGGGGCTGGAGTTACCTGGGAAAGCGCCATTATTACCAGTGATCTCTATCATTCTCACCTTAACAATCAACGTTTTTTTCCAATCCTTCCTGACGATGGCGACAATAGTCATGTTCCGAGTCTTCTTACTGACTGGAATAATAATCATCGATTTCCAACGGGTAATCAACGTATCCTTTCTCTGATATGTGACGAGGTAAAAATTCCAACACCAAAACGTCCCATACAAAGATTGCTGCCGGGTGAATTGTTGGGTAGCAATGACCCGAGACTACAGCCTCGCGAAGGGGATGTTATTGGGCGTAAACATGAGATAGAAGAAGTAAATGCCTTTTTGACCGGTGACAACTGTCATGCTACGGTTTGCGGGTATGTTGTCGGTTGTGCTGGAATCGGTAAAACTGAGGTATGTAAGGCTGCGCTCAAATGCTGGCTAAATGGTGATAGCGCCACACGCTCGTTTTGGATTCAGGTAAGTGATGATGCGGATACTTTGCGTTTACTCTGGCAAATAGGCTCTGCAGTTGGCTTAAAACCAGAGGAAACCGCTCACATCAGAGATGTTACCCTATTGAGCCCATTTCTCCCTCGCGGACTTTATTACTTAGATAATTTGGAAAGTATTGCCGAGACCCCCGGTGGTAAAAAGTTGTTGAGTGAACTTAGCCAACTACCGGGTATACGCCTTCTTGCCTCATCGAGAGTAAATCTGGATAGCGTGCTTGGTAATAGCATTTACATCGACCGGCTTGATACCGATAGTGCTGTATCGCTTTTTACCAAATGCTGGAACGGAACTTCTCAGCTTAACCTAAGCGAACTCCGTAACTTCGTTGATCAACAGTTGGGTGGCCACGCACTCAGCATCACCCTGTTGGCCCGTCTGGGACGTGCCTACAGTTGGGAAAAGCTACAAGAACTGTGGCACGAATGGGGCACGGCTTTGGCCCAGACTCGTAATCCAAGTCATCGTCTTGATAGTCTGGAAATATCTTTCTCCCTTACTGAAAATTTATTGATACAGGATCCAGGTGCGTTGGATCTTTGGCAATTTGCCGCTCTTTTTCCAGAGGGTTTTGATGAGGAAACCCTAAGTTTATGGGAAAAGCAAAGCGGTCATTGCCAGGCTCGCGTCACCATGACCGACTTCAATATACTTGTTCTTGAAAAAGGATGTTTCACTATGCTGCCTCCTATCGCACGCTATGCTTTAGGGCATGTGTCGGATAGTAATTCCACTAATTGCAGTTTCAACTGGGAGCGCGCTCGAAACTACGCCTACGATTATTTTATTGAACTCTCCCGCAATGCTTCTGATACCGTCAGCAGCGATATAAACATTCAATCCCGCGTCAAGAGCAGTCAACAGTTATGGGCAATTGAACAACTCTGCAAAACGGATATGGCTTTAGGCAATCCTAATGAAGAGTTGGCGCGTAAGCTCATCCGACAACTACAAAACGTATACTCATTTAACGTTTTGGCAGGACTAGCACTATTAAAACGTGCCAATCAGATGATGAGTGGCGCGTTGCTTGAAAACCTACTCGGCGACCTGGAGAGGAGACTCGGGAACGTCGATCTGGCAAGGGGCCACTATGATAACGCCATCGAGCTCTACAAAAAGGAACAGGATCAGCTCGGTCTTGCCAATGCCCTGAAAGCCCTCGGCGACCTGGAGAGTCGACTCGGGAACGTCGATCTGGCAAGGGGCCACTATGATAACGCCATCGAGCTCTACAAAAAGGAACAGGCGAAGCTCGGTCTTGCCAATGCCCTGAAAGCCCTCGGCGACCTGGAGAGGAGACTCGGGAACGTCGATCTGGCAAGGGGCCACTATGATAACGCCATCGAGCTCTACAAAAAGGAACAGGCGAAGCTCGGTCTTGCCAATGTGTATCAAAGTTTAGGTGATTTGCTCTTATCGGAAAAGCGAGCAGAAGAAGCGACCTTAATCTATCAAAATGCTATCCAACTCTATCAAGCAGAACAAGATCCAATGGGTCTGGCATATACTTGGTCTGAACTTATTCGCTGCCATCACCTGCTCGGGGACTTAAATGAGGATGATTTGCGAAAGATTGCAGTTACAGGGCTTATCGATGCTAAGAGAAGTGGAATTGAGTCAGTTTCACAGTACTTAATTGGTGCGCTGTATGAATTTTTTGACAAAAACGATGAGAGTCTGAAACGATTTTTCGAATCCATAAACAAATATCGATAAAAGCAATATGGTTGCTAACCAGCCAGTTTACCGGTGTTCCTTTCCGCTAACGCTTTACGGCAACCGATGATCAGCATGTCGAGCAAGCCCTTACTGTAATAACTCTAAAATAGTGCTATTTTGCATCATCGTTCCCATCTACAGTCATATAATGACCATCAACGATGAAAGAGGTTCCATGCAACCAGTACATTCGCGCACTACACACTCGGTAAATGGTATTCCACTCCCCTTATATTTGCTGGTATCCTTTGGCGGTGCCTGGCTTATTTGGTTGCCTCTGCTGATTGCTGAGTATCTGCAGCTTTCGCTGCTGGTGCCATCTGTTGTTTTTATCACGTTGGGATCCTTTGCGCCGAGCTTTGCTGACAATGCCTTTGTGCATCCTGATCACGTGGGTATATCACGGCTCTGGAGAGAGCCTGTTACTGGTCATGCTCTTTCATGCTGCTGTCAATACCTGGTCAGGCGTCTTGAAGATCAGCCCTGAAGCGGCTGGCAGTACCAGACCTCTTGCTTTGGCCGTGCTTTTGACATGGGTAGTGGCGCTTCTCGTCGTAGGAGGTCGCAAAAGGTTTGCATCCAAAAGGCCGTTGCTATGAGGAGGCAAATAAATGATCTCGTGGACGATCTGGCGTTTTTTCAATGAATCAAGCCGCTGGAGGTACGTGTCGCGTGCTGCGTTTTGTTGCTCTGCTGATACTGACCGGATACGGGGTATTTACGGGGACGTTATGATCCTGTATTTATACTGTTGTTGTGGCGTACTATGTTTTTGGGCATGAGATTACGTTTATTACCTTGATACAGGTGATTGATGATTTTGAACAGGTTCGGTTGCGGGCTGCGAAACACGAGCAATTTTTCACGCACTCAATCGCTCATTTACTGCGCACATGCAGGAACGCGGATATGACATTTGAAGCGTTCAGGAACGTATCGACTGTAATGATGTACGAACAACCATATTTTAAACCGGGGCCCATCTGGACCTCGCGGTACTGTTGACTGGCTGTAGAAAGCGTTTTTATGCTGATCCATATAAGAGGTAGAAACAAAAGGCAAGACAAGGTACAAGTGATTTATATTCTTGCAATTAATAGCGTTTTAAGAAGTTTTCTAATGGCGTCTTGTATGCCTTACAATTCAAAAATCTGTAGGTTCGGCGAATAAATCTAATTATTGTTGGGCGTCAGCTTCGGCATAACAGTCGTGCCATGATAAAATCCACCTCCCTGATTCTGAAAATAGCGCCGCAGTATGAAACCGCAAGCATTTGATCGAAGTGAGCATGTTTATAGAAACGATGCCTTTGCCGAACTGGTCAAAGATGCGATCAGATTCTTTAATGGCACACCTGTCCACACGCTCCCCCCGCCAGAATCATTTTTTGGGACGGGGGTGTACGCGCTCTACTACACAGGAAGTAATCCTCTGTACAAACGATACGCCGAACTAAATCGCCTTTCATATGGCTACCCTATCTACGTGGGCAAGGCCGTTCCCAAAGGGTGGAGGCAAGCCCGCTCTTCTGACAACGCACTAAATCAGTCACGCGAACTCATTGGTCGCCTGCGAGAGCACGGAAGGAGTATTTCCCTTGGAGCCCAACTGTCGCTTGAGGATTTCATGTGTCGCTTCGTTATTTTTGAAGTGGAGGGTTCAGACATGATCAGTGCAATTGAAGCCGCCCTTATCAAACTAAATAAACCGCTCTGGAATACTGCTGTTGATGGATTTGGCAATCATGACCCCGGAAGCGGGCGATATGCACAAGCCAAATCAGATTGGGATGTCATTCACGAAGGCAGGGCTTGGGCGAATAAGTGCAATGGGAAACATGCCGAGAAAAACGCGATAATGTCTAATATTCTCCTTCACCTCAAGAAGTTGGGGGTGACGCAATGAAGACCCTTGAAATTTTTTCAGGTGCAGGCGGCTTGGCAAAAGGCTTGGAGTTGTCTGGATTTGAGCATACAGCCTTTGTTGAGTTTAATAAGCATGCGTGCGAGTCACTTTCTGAGAATTTCGATCCTGCGCGAGTTTTCTTTGGTGACATCAAAGATTTTGATTTAGACAGCCTTGAAGATATTGACATTGTTGCAGGAGGTCCGCCATGCCAGCCATTTTCACTTGGTGGCAAGCACAGAGCCGAGCAAGACAACCGAGACATGTTTCCATATGCCATACGTGCTATCGAAAAACTAGCTCCAAAAGCATTTGTATTTGAAAACGTAAAAGGACTTCTACGTCAAACATTCTCTGAGTATTTTGAATACATAATCCTCAGATTAAGTTACCCGGATTTTATGGCGGGTAATAACGTCAACTGGAAAAGCCACCTCGATGAACTTCGTAATATTGGCAGGCTTTCCTATGCAGGGAAAAAATACAACGTTCAGTTTAAACTAATAAATGCTGCAGATTATGGCGTGCCTCAAACACGAGAGCGTGTTGTGATTGTTGGGACACGAGCAGACATCTCATTGCCTTGGTCATTCCCTATAGAAACACACTCAGAAGATAGGCTTCTCTGGGACATGTACGTAACGGGTGAATACTGGGAGCGCCATAAAGTACATAAACTGTTGCGACCTGATTTAGACGCACTGCTGAGAGAAAGAATATCTCGACTAACAGACAAATACGGAATGTTTGAGCCAGAATTATTGCCATGGCAAACTATGCGGGACGCTTTATTTGATATGCCAGACCCAAAATCAGATCATGGAATAATCGACCACATATTTCGAGGTGGTGCACGTACGTATCCCGGTCATACAGGTAGTGATTTTGATTGGCCGTCAAAAACAATCAAAGCTGGTGGTCACGGGGTTCCAGGTGGGGAAAACATGATCCGCTTCAATGATGGAAGCGTTCGATACCTAACGACCTTTGAAGCAAAACGAATTCAAACTTTCCCTGATGATTTCGTCATCAAAGGTGCTTGGGGTGAGGCTATGCGCCAAATTGGGAACGCAGTTCCTGTATTATTAGCAGAAAAAATAGGTTTCAAGTTGGCGAGGCAGCTAAAAACGCTCAACCCGGCAGTCGACATGGATGCTGAGCGAAAGGCCGCTCAGGCCGATGAATTCCGGCTTTGGGCAAACCCTTGCTGCAATAGCTTGATTTAAAATGCTGTTTTTGGGCAGCATTGTTACCTTATACAATCATACGGTGACCGTCAACGATGAACGAGGTTCCATGCAACCAGCACATTCGCGCACTTCACACTCGGTAAATGGTATTCCACTCCCCTTATATTTGCTGGTATCCTTTGGCGGTGCTTGGCTTATTTGGTTGCCTCTGCTGATTGCTGAGTATCTGCGGTTCTCGCTGCCGGTACCGTCCGTTGTTTTTATCACGTTGGGATCCTTTGCGCCGAGCGTGGTTGCTCTGTTGTTAACCTGGAGATATGCTGGCGGAACTGAGCTGCGCCAGTTGCTCGCTCGGGCATTGGTATGGCGCGTTTCTCCAATCTGGTATCTGCTTGCCATTTTTGGACCGGCGATGGTGATGCTGCTGGCTATGGGTGGGCACATCGTATTGGGTGGCACCGTGCCCGACTATGTTCCATTTGGGCCTCGCTGGTTAATTGTAGCGGTCAACATCGTACTCGTTTTTTTTATTGGCGGGCCGTTGGGCGAAGAGTTCGGTTGGAGGGGAGTTGTTCTTCCGGCACTTGAGGCACGGTTTAGCCCACCATGGGAGAGCCTTATTCTGGGTATCATCTGGACGGTGTGGCATTTGCCGCTCTTTTTCATTTCGGCTTCGGCTCAGCATAGTCTGCCTTTTTGGCTCTTTGCTTTGCTGACAATGCCCCTGTGCATCCTGATCACTTGGGTATATCACGGCTCTGGAGAGAGCCTGTTACTGGTCATGCTCTTTCATGCTGCCGTCAATACCTGGTCTGGCGTCTTGAAGATCAGCCCTGAAGCTGCTGGCAGTACCAGACCTCTTGCTTTGGCTGTGCTTTTGACATGGGTAGTGGCGCTTCTCATCGCAGGAGGTCGCAAAAGGTTTACACCCAAAAGGTCGTTGCTATGATGAGGTAACTAATTGATCTTGTGGATGATCTGGCGTTTTTCCAGTGAGTCACGCCCTGTTCGGTTAAAGCGTAAGGAAGGGAAGCGGTTTTTCAATTGCTATCTTATATGGATGGCAATGCAAATATCTGCGGGTTAGGAGGTCGATTTTGAATCGACATATTTTAGTATTAACTTTTGTGTGCTTCAAAGTAATTACAACAGGCAATGTATCGGCAGGAGGGTTTCTGGATGGCGCATTGAATGTACTTGGTCTGGAATCAGCAAATATCTGATAGAAACTGCCGATAATCTGTTTGAGAAAGGGGAAAAAATGCAGACAATAGTCATTAATGTCAATAATGATAGTATTGGCAGACAAAGTCAGGTGGCTTCTGGAAAATTTCAAAAACGAAGGATTGGAAATTGTATCAAAAGAAGATGCATATGATCTGAAATTATTGAGAGCCACAAGAAGTGAAGAATCTGTTGCGTTTGATGAGTATCTGAAAAATGAAAATTTATATCCGTAAAAGTGCCATCAAAGATTTGAAAAAGATTGATGGCAAAAATAAGGAAAAAATTAGTTCGGGAATTTCAGAATTGACAAAATTAAAAATATGATTGAAATAGGCAGGATATTCCATCGGAAAGATAGTTACAAATAACTCCTACCCATCTGTTGCAGGCGATTAGCATGGCATAACTTGTTGTCAGGTATTGAAAAATGACAATGCCACTCGATATTAAATCAATCGGAAGCTGTTTTCCACGAGCACACAGCTTCACAAAGTGACCTCTGGCTGTTTCTTTAGTTATGCGTCTCTTTTCACGATATCCGGCAACGAATAGATTATTGATGATGAAAATATATCTTGATATGTGCTGTTTTAATCGGCCTTACGATATCCAAACTGCCGCTCGGATCAAATTGGAAACCGAAGCCAAACTGTTTATTCAAAATGCTGTTCTTGATAGCAAACTGATACTTGTTTGGTCATTCATATTGGATTACGAAAACAGCGCCAATCCGTATCCTGATCACCGAGAGGCAATAGTCGAGTGGAAAACATTGTCAAAACATTACATATCCGCTTTGGACAGCATTCGAGAGCTTGGGGCCACTATCGCAATCAAAACTGGCATCAAATCGAAAGACGCTTTGCATCTGGCTTGTGCAGTTGAAGCAAAATGTGACTATTTCATCACCACTGATCGTGTGTTTTTGAAAAAAGCTCAGTCATTACAAGAAATAAAAACTCTCAATCCGATAGATTTTGCAATCCTTATGGAGAATAGCTGATGAGAAGTGATACCATAATTCGTCATGACGGGATACAAGCCCTGCGGGAGCGTTTGGGGCCTGTTGAAGCCGAACGATTTATCGTTTTAATAAACCGGGAGTCATTTGATTATACTGAATGGCAGCAAACGCTTTGGCAAAATGAAAGTGTTGATGATGTATTTGCTATGGCGAAAAAACATTCTGAACAAATAGGGCTATAGGATGTGGTGAGGAACGGACCGCTTCAATCTCGCAAATTTCTACGTCGCATTCCGTTTCAGTGCACCCGTGCCACGAGGTGAGCGGGATGTTGCCGGGTCAGAAGAAGAACACTTTCAGCGCCCATTCTCCCCTCTCAGGAACCAATCAGCCGGGATTTGGCATCTGCAGAAAATGCGGATCGCAGGTTCCGGAAGCCATCGGCAGCTCGCCGGAGTTGATATGCATGGCGATTTAACGGTATCGTAACAAATCCTCACTACTCTGTTCCATACATTGGAATTTACATATAACTATACAGTGATATATGTGCTTCCAGATTATTTTGGCATACCGGTTTTGCCTGTTAAACAGCTATGCTACACCTCTTACCCAAGCGACGTGTGATGCTGTTCTATCCAGATGGATTCGGCTGAAACTGCCTGTTTTTTTATAGAACTCCAAACTGACTCTAAGCCATGCCCGAACGTCCCGTTCATGAACATATCAGGGAGCTGACCGATACTCTTGTTCTTCTCGCTTCCAGCGCCCGCCGGAACCTGCTTCTTGCGCTCGAGGCCCTTAAGGAGATGGACATCGATAAAGCCCGCAGGGTAAAACAAGCCGATTACGATATAGACGAGGCTGGACAACGCCTCGAATCGCAATGCCTCTCGTTCCTTGCACTGCAGCAGCCGGTAGCAAAGGATCTGCGCACTATCGTGGCGATCATGAGAATTAATGACGATATCGAGCGTATCGGAGATCTATCGGTGCATATCGTCGAGCGGGCGCTGGATATCGACAGGGAGCTGCAGCAGCAATACGATCTGGAGAGTGTCGGGGCGAAGGTGGCCGAAATGCTGCAATACGCTATCGATGCGTTTGCGGCAAAGGATACCGTAAAAGCCTCCAGGGTCTTTGCCATCGAAGAGGAGATCGATTCCATGCATCGGATGATTGTGAGAACTGTTATGGCTGCGATGAAAATCCTGCCAGGAGAGATCGAACAGCTTATCGCGGTACTGAGTGTCTCGCGCTACCTTGAGCGTATTGCCGATCATGCTACGAAAACAGCACGAGAAGCGCTCTATCTCGTAACCGGCGAAACACCCCGCCAGAAAGACAGTTCCTACGAAAAACTGTTCGAGTCGCTGCGGAATTGACTGGTTTTACACGATTGTCGGTTCAGGTTCATCAATGTTTACCCATGTACAAGTTATGGAAAAGAAAAAAAATGTGCTCTTTCTCTGCACCGGTAATTCGGCTCGCAGCCAGATGGCCGAAGGCTTGCTCCGCCATATGGCCAGCGACCGCTTTGAGGTGATGAGCGCCGGACTCGAGCCCAAAAACGCGGTGCATCCCCTTGCCATCGAGGTCATGCGTGAAATCGGCATAGATATTGGAGCACAGAGACCGAAAACGGTGGAACTTTATCTTGGCAGGGTGCCCGTGCACTATCTCATCGTGGTGTGCAACAGGGCGCAGGCGACCTGCCCCCGTATCTGGCCCGGCCTGATGGATGGTAACCGATATTACTGGCCGCTCGACGATCCGGCTGCGTTGCAGGGTAATGCTGACGAACAGCTTGCGATGTTCCGTGTGGTCAGGGACGAGCTGCAGGAGAAGCTTCGTGAGTGGATTGGACTGTTTTGATATAGAGGCATTCTGATGCCGGGTTCTGCCGGGTAGCGCATGGTTCCTCCCTCTTTTTCCGCTGCAGCAGCGGGAGCAACGGAGGTTGCATGTGCTGATGAGAGCAATGCGGGCATAGGTGATGTTGCGACCGTATCGGTCGAAATGGCAGAGATGAAGTTTATTACGCCCTTTGTTTTTTTTATTATTGATCGTATATTTGCGATGAACTAACAAATACAAAGAATGGTATCAGAAATTGGTTACAGCAATGAAGGCGAGCGACTTGCCTCCGTCGCCAGGGATCTCGTAGTCGACGGGGAGATGCACTCGAAGGGTAACGTGACTGGACTTGAGGAGTTGAAGGATTTACTGAACAGATAAATAAAAGAGGAGTATCAAATGAATAGTGCCGTTGAAGTCTCTCCTGAGACAGCGTTGAAGATGATTGGAGAGGGAGCATTGCTTGTTGATGTCCGTGAGCGTGAAGAGGTTGCCGAAGCATCGTTCGATCTCCCCGGTGTCATGCTGATTCCCTTCAGCGAGTTCGATGAACGGTTTCGGGAGATTCCCTCGGATCGTGAGGTGATTATAGCCTGTAATCTTGGCGAAAGGAGCCTCAAGGCTACCCGTTTTCTTATGCACAATGGCTACCGGAATGCTGTCAATATGCAGTACGGGATTGTCCGCTGGGCGGAAACAGGCTTTCCCATGAAGGGTGAATTGAAATGCAACTGTGGCGGATGTTGCTGCGGCAGCCCTTCTGGCAGTTTAAACAGCACGGGAGGATAGCATTATGGGCATGTCAACCAGACAACTCTCCTTTCTCGATCGCTACCTCACGCTCTGGATCTTCCTCGCTATGGGTATCGGCGTACTTTCTGGCTATCTTCTTCCCGGTACGGCAGCGTTCTGGAACACTTTTCAGTCGGGTACCACCAATATTCCCATCGCCATAGGGCTTATCGTCATGATGTATCCGCCTCTGGCCAAGGTGAAGTACGAGGAGCTTGGCGATGTGTTCCGCAATACCAGGGTGCTTGGGTTGTCGCTTTTGCAGAACTGGGTGATCGGGCCGGTGCTTATGTTCGTGCTTGCCGTGCTTTTTCTTTCCGATATGCCGCACTACATGGCCGGTCTTATCCTCATAGGCCTTGCCCGTTGTATCGCCATGGTGATCGTCTGGAACGAGCTGGCGAAAGGCGATACGGAGTACGCGGCAGGTCTCGTCGCCTTCAACTCGGTGTTTCAGGTGCTCTTTTTCTCCGTTTACGCATGGCTCTTCCTTACGGTGCTGCCCGGCTGGCTCGGCCTCTCGTCGTTCAGGGTCGATATCACCATCGCAGAAATCGCCTCGTCGGTTTTCATCTATCTCGGCATACCTTTTATCGCAGGTTTTCTTACCCGCTTCGTCATGCTCCGCCTCAAAAGCAGGGAGTGGTACGAAACCGTTTTTGTACCGCGCATCAGCCCACTCACGTTGGTGGCGCTGCTCTTTACCATTGTGGTGATGTTCTCGCTGAAAGGTGAGTATATTGTTAAAATTCCCATGGATGTCGTTCGCATCGCAATACCGTTGCTCTGCTACTTCATCATCATGTTTCTCGCCTCGTTTTACATGGGAAGAAAGGCCGGAGCGGATTACTCCAAAACCGCTACGCTCTCCTTTACGGCGGCGAGTAACAACTTTGAGCTTGCCATTGCCGTGGCCGTAGCAGTCTTTGGCATCGATTCCGGGGAGGCGTTTGCCGCCGTCATCGGGCCTCTTGTGGAGGTTCCGGCGCTTATCGGCCTGGTGAATGTTTCCTTGTGGTTCAAAGAGAAGTATTTTGGCGGTATGAACGGCGATGCATAAAACGTACAGGTCAATGTTTCCCTCGTCATGAAAACAGTTTTTACACTGGGAACAGCAAACGGATATGAACATTTATCGAGGGGAGGACTTCGGGGTTGCAGAAAGTATCTGTCGTGCTCTTCGGGATTTTTCAAGTCATGAAACCATGAAGTTTATGCGTTATCTCATCGTACTGTTTATAGCGGCGTTACTACTGAAACCCCCTTCTCTTTTCGCTGGTGAAAGCCTTGCCCTGCAAAAGGTTGTACCTGATGTGTATGCCATAATCGGTGGTCTCGACAACCGGACAGCCGAAAACCTGGGCAATAATGCGACGTTCGGTTTTGTGGTAACTTCCAGCGGTGTGATCCTGATTGACTCCGGGGCTTCATGGAAAGGGGCGGAACACATTGACTCGCTTGTCAGGAGCGTGACGGGCAAGCCTGTCACGCATGTCATCAATACCGGCGGACAAGATCATCGATGGCTTGGCAACGGTTATTTCAAGTCGCATGGTGCTAAAATCATTGCTCACGAAGAGGCCGTGAAAGATCAGAAATTTCGTGCGTCAGATCAACTCTCCATGCTGCAGAACCTTGTTGGTGCGGAAGGCATGAGGGGGACGGAACCGGTTTTTGCTGATGAGGTGTTCAGCAATGAGTTGCGGCTGACCATCGGAGGAAAAACGCTGCTGCTTCAGCATCACGGCTGGGCTCACACCCCGGGCGACTCGTTTGTCTGGCTGCCTTCCGAAAAGATTGTATTCAGCGGGGATATCGTTTACATGGAGCGGCTTCCGGGCGTGCAGGAACATTCCCGCAGCAAGAGCTGGCTGGAGGTGTTTGATGCCCTGGCTGCGTTACATCCACGGATAGTGATTCCCGGGCACGGACATCCGGCAAGTCTTGAAAAAGCGTCGTATGATACGAGGCGCTATTTATCATTTATTCGCAAGGCGGTCTCGGATTATCGGGCTTCCGGCGGAGATGCAACAGGGATCCGTTCGATTGATCAGACGATGTTTCGTTATCTGGGAAATTATGATGCTCTCTCCGGCAGGAACGCTTTGCAGGTGTATAATGAGATGGAATGGGAGTGATACAGGGAGTGTTTGGCAGACAGGGCTTTCGAGATCGGCGGCAAGTCAGATGCGCCAGCGTTGATTGTGAAGGGATTTTTCTCTTTTAATAAACAGTACTATGCAGATACCTGCGGGATGTTATTCATGTATTTTCGAGCAGTTGCAATCGCTTGTAAAGGTTACCGGACTTGACGGGAAGAGCGCAAAAATGCTGTTTGAGCATTCGATGCGCCAACTTCTCGATACTCATGGCGAGGGTCTTGTTGTGCAGCATATTATCAGAAGCGCTACAGACAGGGCCATCGCCTTGTCGGGAAAGGGGGCGGATTACGATCCTTTCGGAGCGATAAAAAAGCAGTCGAACGTCACAGCGTTGCAGTTCGTTGATGAGTTCAGGAATAAAATCCGGAACTCTCCGGAACCCCTGCAGGATGCGGTTAAAATTGCGGCGGCGGGCAACATCATTGATTTTGGTGCCAAGCAACACGGATCGCTCGATATTGAAAAGGAGCTGAGTACCATCAGTGAACGCTCATTCGGGTGTTTTGATTTTGCGGAGCTCTCCAGGCGTTTGATGTTGGCCGGAAAACTGCTCTATATTTGCGACAATGCGGGAGAGATTGTTTTCGACAGGCTGTTCATTGAGGAGATCAGGCGCAGTAATCCAGGCCTGGCGGTTACCTGTGCCGTCAGGGCGATGCCGGTCATCAATGACGCCGTCCTCAGTGATGCGTATGAGGCCGGACTGCAAGAGGTGGCTGTGGTCATCTCTTCAGGCAGTGTCTATCCGGGCACTCTGCTGGATGAAACTTCTGATGAATTCCGGCGGTTGTTCGATAATGCCGACGTGATCATATCGAAAGGTCAGGGGAATTTTGAAACGCTGCTCGACGTTGCTGATGAACGTCTCTTTTTTATTCTGAGAATAAAGTGTGACCAGATGGCGAAACTCTCCGGTGTAGCAAAGGGGGAGCTGGTTCTTATGCAGGGCGGCAAGCTGAGCCCAGCGTGAGGTGTCAGCGGGAGATAACCTCAATTTTGACCTTCGCGCTTCCTTTTTGGTAAAATCCCAGTCGTTTGGCTGCTTCCGCGCTTAGATCGATAACCCGGTCACCGACAAATGGCCCTCGATCATTGACCCGGACGACCATTGATGCACGGGTTTCAAGATTGGTCACTTTGACAATGGAGGGTAAAGGCAGGTATTTGTGTGCAGCGCTTGGCTTTGATGGATCGAAAACTTCCCCGTAGGCGGTTAACTGTCCGTTATGCTGGTCGAGCGTTTCCTGTCCGTACCAGGATGCAATCCCGCTCTCCTGGTAAGAAAGAGCCTCTTCGTAGCTCATTGGAACATAGACCTTTCCGTTGATAACATAGGGAGTGTTCTTGATTTTGCCCAGTCGGTATGCCTCTTCGGGTGAAATACCTTTGACGTCATCCCTTGATACGGTGGTGCGTGTCGATGAACACGAACTGAGCACAAGGGGCAGTAGAAGGAGCCGGATGAAGTATCTCTTTTGCATCGGTTCAGTTTTTTACCTGGATGAGTTCCTGAAAAATAGCCAATTCAAGGGAATTTTCCCTATACCCCATTATATTCAGCGAGAGCCGTTTTATAATTTGTACAGCCAGATTGTATCAGAGTCGATTATGGAGTTACAACACAGAGAGCGAAGCCCTTTTGGAGTCCTTATTATTCATGGTTTTACGGCGACGCTTGATAGTGTGAAATCGTTGTACACCTCTATTGAAAAACTTGGTATTCCGGTCAGGCAGCCTCTGCTGGCGGGGCATGGTGCATTGTCCCCTGAGGCGCTCCGTGGTGTACGATGGGAGTCGTGGATGGCGGATGCTGAGCAGGCGCTTTTCGAACTGAGCCTTGAGGTTGAGCAGGTTATCGTGATCGGCCATAGTATGGGAGCGCTTCTCTCGCTCAATCTTGCAGCAAGGCACAAGGAGAAGATTGATTCTCTGGTGCTTGTTGCTCCGGCGATTCAGCTCATTTCTGTGCTTGCTCCAGGTCGTCCTCTTCATTTTGCCGCGCCATTTGTGAGCAAAATTATCAAAAATTGGAAGTTGAAGAGCGATTTTGCGGATCAGGGCTGTGCAACCTGCATTCCTCATTATTCCTGGGTGCCAACAGATGCCATCATCTCTTTTTTTGAGCTGATAAAAATAAGCCAGCAACTGCTTGGGCGGGTCAATGTGCCCGTTTTAATTGTGCATAACCGCAGGGAAAATACGGTTCGTCCTGAAAGCGCCCTTATCCTTTACAACAGGATTGCTACTGAGCCATCAGGCAAGTCTATTATCTGGCTGGAGCATTCCGGTCACCAGATCTTTTGTGATTGTGAGAATGAAAAAGCCGTCAAGGCGATTATGGACTATGTGGCTTCAAGAATCCGACAGAGGGTGCACGGGTGATGCGGGTCATTGATCTGAGTCAGGTCATCAGCTCCGGGATGCCCTGTTATCCTGGCACTCCCGGACCGCGGTTTCAGCAGCTCTCTTCCATTGATGAGCATGGTTTTGCCGAGCAGCTTTTAACCATCTCTTCCCATACCGGGACACATGTTGATCTTCCGTCACATATTCTTCCCTCAGGCAGTTCGCTTGATGCGTTCACTATTGAGCAGTTTTCCGGAAAGGGAGTGGCGATTGATCTTCGCAGCCTGACAGACGGGTTGATTACGGTTGAGACTCTTTATCCATTCCGGGATCTCATTTATGAGAGTGAGTTTCTGCTGCTCTGTTCCGGGTGGAGCAAGTATTGGGGCTCGGCAGCTTATTTTGAGGGTTACCCTCTGCTCACCTCTGATGCGGCTCTTTGGCTGAGCGATTTTCCCTTGAAAGGGCTCGGAGTTGACATGATTTCTGTCGATTCTCCCGTATCCTGTGATTTTCCCGTTCATACACAATTGCTGCAAAACGGGATACTCATTATTGAGAATCTTGTATGTCCACCCTTGCTATTGCATTCTTCTTTCATCTTTTGCAGCTTTCCTTTGAGAATTGCCGGCGCTGAAGCATCACCCGTCAGAGCGGTTGCTTTGGTTGAGTGCTGAAGGTCGGGTATCATTTTTTTATTGGAAGTTTAAAAAGAGGAACTTACCTTGAAGTACACAGGATAAAATCCGCAGTTCTTTCCCATTGAATATAAACCATAGTATGAACGTCATGCTCATGTTTTCGTCTATTACCAAAAAAGTACTCATGGCTCTTGCCGGGCTTTTTCTGGTTACATTTTTGTGTGTGCATCTCGGCATTAATCTTATGCTTCTGAATGATGACGGGGGTCTTATGTTCACTGAGGCAGCAACCTTCATGGGAACCAATTCCCTGATCAAAGTTTTCGAAATCGTACTTTTTGCCGGGTTTCTTATCCATATCCTTTTCGGTCTGGTGGTATCCGTTCAGAATCGTGCAGCACGGCCAAAAGCCTACGTTTGCGGCAACAGTTCTGAAACCTCCTTCTTTTCGAAGTATATGTTTCACACCGGTATCATTGTTTTTATCTTCCTTTGTCTCCATTTTATTGATTTTTACTTTATCAAGATTGGGCTTGTATCGCCACCTCCCGGAATAGCAATCCACGACTTCTATCATCGTTCCCTTCTTTTGTTTTCATCTTCCTGGTATTCACTCTTCTATATCATCTCCTTTATCTTTCTCGGTATTCATCTCAATCATGCCATTCAGTCTGCTTTTCAGACCCTTGGCCTGAACCACAGCAAGTATATGGGCGCCGTAAAGATTATTGGTTCAGTCTACTCGGTTCTTATTGCCGCAGGGTTCAGCGCAGTGCCGATTTATCTCTATTTTTTGAAATAAGTTAATAATCGATAACGACTGTGTTTTTTACCGAAAACAACACTCACAACACTCTTCAATGACACGCCTCAACGCCAGAATCCCTGAAGGGCCGGTGGCTGAAAAATGGACCGCCTACAAATCGGGCTGCAAGCTGGTAAACCCCAACAACAAACGCAAACTTGATATCATTGTCGTCGGTACCGGTCTTGCCGGAGCCTCGGCTGCTGCATCGCTTGGGCAGCTTGGTTACAATGTCAAGGTGTTCTGCTATCAGGATACGCCGCGTCGTGCACACAGTATCGCTGCACAGGGTGGAATCAATGCCGCTAAAAACTATCCAAACGATGGCGACAGCGCCTATCGACTCTTTTACGACACCATCAAAGGTGGCGATTATCGGGCTCGTGAAGCAAATGTCTATCGTCTGGCTGAAGTCAGTAATCAGATCATTGATCTCTGTGTGGCTCAGGGAGTGCCATTTGCCAGAGAGTATGGCGGCTTGCTGACCAACCGTTCATTCGGTGGTGCACAGGTATCGAGAACGTTCTATGCAAGGGGCCAGACTGGCCAGCAGCTTTTAATTGGCGCTTACGGCGCCCTGAGTCGTCAGATTGCCGCTGGCAATGTTACGCTTTTCAATCGTCGTGATGTTCTTGATACGGTACTTGTGGATGGAAAGGCTCGAGGGGTCATTGCCCGAAACCTGGTTACCGGCAAGATCGAACGCCATGCAGCTCACGCTGTTGTGTTGGCAAGTGGTGGGTACGGGAACGTTTTTTTCCTTTCGACCAATGCCATGGGTTCCAATGTGACTCCTGCATGGAGCGCGTACAAAAAAGGGGCAATGTTTGCCAATCCGGCCTTTACCCAGATTCACCCGACCTGTATTCCGGTGCATGGTGATGCGCAGTCCAAGCTGACGTTGATGAGCGAGAGCTTGCGCAACGATGGCAGGATATGGGTTCCCGCCAAGATAAAGGATGTTGAAAGGCTCAGGAACAAAGAGATCAAGGCCTCTGATATTCCAGAAGCCGATCGCGATTACTATCTGGAGCGTCGCTATCCCGCTTTCGGCAATCTCGTGCCGAGGGATGTGGCTTCACGGGCTGCCAAGGAGCGTTGCGATGCCGGTTTTGGCGTTGGTACTACGGGGATGGCCGTTTTTCTTGACTTTGCCGATGCGATCAAACGCAAGGGCCATGATGCGATTGACTCGCTTTATGGCAACCTCTTTCAGATGTACGAGCAGATTGTTGCGGAGAGCCCCTATGAAATGCCGATGATGATCTATCCGGCAGTGCACTATACCATGGGAGGTCTCTGGGTTGATTATGAATTGATGACGACCATTCCAGGTCTTTATGCTATTGGTGAATGCAATTTTTCTGATCATGGAGCAAACCGCCTCGGCGCTTCAGCGCTTATGCAGGGGCTTGCTGATGGTTATTTCGTACTGCCCTATACGATCGGGAACTATCTTGCTGCTGAAATTCATACGCCACGCTTCGATACAGACTCTTCTGAATTCAAGCTTGCTGCCGATGCCGTCAGTGATCGCCTGAAGCGGATCAAAAACAGTTCAGGCAAAGAGTCGGTCGATCATTTCCATCGTCGTCTTGGAAAAATCATGTGGGAGTATTGCGGTATGGCACGAAATGATGCAGGCCTTACCGAAGCCCTTTATCAGATTACCGAACTGCGTCACGAATTTGCACGCGGAGTGCGGATTCCCGGAGGACTGGACGAATATAATCCTGAAATGGAGAAGGCGTGTCGGGTAGCTGATTTTATCGAACTTGGCCAGCTTATGGTGCGAGATGCCCAGCAGCGCAAAGAGTCGTGCGGGGGACATTTCAGGGAGGAGTATCAAACCAGTGAGGGCGAAGCATTGCGCAATGATGAGAAGTTCGCCTTTGTCGGTGCGTGGGAATACAAGGGTCGTGATGCCTCAGCAGAACTGCACCGTGAGGCACTTCAATTCAACGAGATCAAGCTCTCCCAGCGGAGCTATAAATAACCGGTTATTATGAACTTTACGCTGAAAATCTGGCGACAGAAAAACGCTACGGCTACAGGAGAGATGGTTTCCTATGATGTTTCCGGGATCTCGCCTGACAGCTCTTTTTTTGAAATGCTTGATACCCTGAATCAAAAACTCATCATGACTGGAGGCGATCCTGTTGCTTTTGATCATGATTGCAGGGAGGGTATTTGTGGCACCTGCAGTCTTTATATCAACGGACGTCCTCATGGACCTGTCAAAGGAGTTACAACCTGTCAGCTCCATATGCGCTCGTTTACCGATGGAGCTACCATCAATATTGAGCCATGGAGAGCAAAGGCCTTTCCCGTCATCCGCGACCTTATTGTTGACCGCAGTGCCTTTGATAAAATCATACAGGCTGGAGGCTATGTATCGGTCAATACCGGCGGGGTGCCCGATGCCAATACCATTCCTGTTCCAAAGGAGAAGTCGGATGCCGCTTTTGATGCCGCAACCTGTATCGGCTGCGGAGCCTGTGTAGCCGCCTGTTCCAATGCTGCAGCCATGTTGTTTATTGGCGCAAAAGTATCGCACCTTGCACTTCTTCCCCAGGGAAAGGTTGAGGCTGCCAAAAGGGTGCAGAAGATGGTTGCTGCCATGGATGCGCTTGGTTTCGGTAGTTGCAGCAACACCTATGCCTGTGAGGCGGAATGTCCCAAGGGCATTTCTGTTATCAATATTGCCCGCATGAACCGGGGATTTCTTGTGGCGAAACTCTTTGCCGAAAAGGAAAAGATGGTCAAGGAGTCACTATAGGCGAGATGGCTCCTTGTTACTGCTCTTCATAGAGGAGTGCAACCCTCACTCTTGCCTGCCCGTCGTGCATTGCTCTTATGCCCGTCGTTTTGCCATCTCTGATTCAGGATAGTCAGTGTGCCCCGTATTGCTTGTCAATCTGTTTATGGTCACCTGTAATAATGTGTGCATACATAGCGAGATAGAGGAATTGTTTCTTGATCTCAATTGTTGAAGGAAGATCAACGGATGTTCTTTTTGCAGTTGGCGTGTGTTGTTTACGCTCGGGTCGGGCTGATGAGTTTGAATGATCGGAGTTTGACCCTCACCTGTTCCGTTTCCCATGCAGGGCGATAGTCTCTCTGTCGTCGTTGCAGAAACATTATCACAGAAGGAGCTCAGCAGCCATGAAAAAAAACACAGGGATCTGGATTGACCACAAGCAGGCCATTCTTGTTTCGATTAAAGGCGATCAGTTTGTTGTTCAGTATGTCGAGTCTGGTGCCGAAAGCAATCTCAAGCCTGCCGGTGGATGGAAGGCGGGGGGGACTGTGGTTGCGCAGTCAGTCTTTAATGAGCACACGGCCGAAGAACGTCGAAAACATCAGTACCAGGCTTTTTATCTGAAGGTGATGGAATTGCTTGCAGATTCGTCAACCATTGCCATTTTTGGACCGGGTGAGTCGAAGATTGAGTTTGCCAAAGCAATCGAAAAGGTCAGTGAACTTCACAAAAAAGTAACCGTCGTTGAAGCTTGCGGACGTTTGACCGAAAATCAGTTGGTCGCCAAAGTGAAAGCATTTTATCTGTAAGCAGGGGCTTCAGGATGCAGGTCGCTCTGTGTATCCTTGACGGATTTACTCGTAAATCGGGAACAAAATGACGGGCTCGCGCTTTTTGTTGCGGGCCTCTTTTTTGTTGAGCTTTTTTTCAATCGCCTCTTGGCGCGGGCTTTCCGTCAGCGGCACCTCCCTTTGTCAGCGGTGTCGTTTGTTTGCCATTGTTAAAGGATTGTATTGTATTCCGCGTGTTTTCTTTCCAAAAAGAAGATTCAGTTATGAGTGCACTTATCCGATCCATTGCAGTTCTGATGTTTGTCGGAATGCTTATGCAGATAAACAGCGTTCTGCTCTGTTACGGGCTCTTTTACCTCAATCAAAAAACGATCTTTGAAACTCTTTGTGAAAGGAAGATGAGAGAGTGCAGCGGTCACTGCTTTCTTCTGAAGCAAACCAATACAACGCACGATTCCCATTCAGCTCCATCCGAAAAGCAGGCCTCAACCAAGGCCCTCGAAGAGCTGCTTAATGCCATGCCCGGCATGTTGCATGATCGTCAGCGCTCTCCTTTGAGTGTTGCACCGGGCAACAGGTTTGCTTCCTCTCAGCCCCTTCTGTTGCCTGAGGGTGTTAAATTCCAGATCGACCATCCACCCAAAGCGTAATTTCGTTGTCAAGACTATTTCGTATTACGTTTGCGTCATAAGCCTCTGTTTTTGATAATGGAGATGCTGTGGCCTCTTTGTTGCTTCCCGAGTATGGGCATTATTCCGCAAATTCCCTGATTGATAGAGCCATGTCAATCGGCAGGGCTTTTTTTATGAGAGTATCTTTCAATTTTATTTCCTTATCGATATGACGAAGTCATCAAAAAAGTTTATAGCACCGCAGCTTCTGTTTATGCTGCTGATGGCGGCGGTTCCGCTACCGGCGTTTTCAATGGAAGCGTCAGGCCCGGAAACGGTTGTTACCGCACCAGCAGAAAAAAAAGTTCAATCACTAAGTTCTAAACGGCTGAAAAGCAGTGATACCGCCGAATTGCTCAGCGGTGAGCCGGGTGTTGCCTTTGCGACAGGTGGCGGCGTTTCAAGTCTGCCGGTGGTTCGCGGACAGGCGGACGATCGGGTACTGATCTATGTCGATTGCATGTGTCTGACCTCTGCCTGTGCCAACCACATGAACCCGCCGTTATCCTATATCGCGGCGGCCAATGTAAGCGGCATCGGTGTCAGCGCAGGTGTTACGCCAGTCAGTTACGGTGGCGACAACATCGGAGGCATAATCCATGTTGACTCGGATCAGCCGTTATTTGCCAATCCCGGGGAGCAGGTTACAGCAGGTGGTTCGGTTTCCAGCTATTACCGAAGCAATAATCGCGCGATTGGTGGAGCGTTCTCGGGTACGGTTGCAAACAGCAATCTCAGCTTTGGCGTAACAGGCGCTATTGATCATGCCAGCAACTACAAGGATGGTCATGGTAATACGGTGACATCTACTTATTACGAATCGCGTAATCTTGGGGCAACTTTGGCGCTCAGGGGTGACAGTAGCCTGTTGACCCTGAAGGCAGGGCATCAATTTATTCCTGATCAGGGATTTGTGAATCAGTGGATGGACATGCTTGAGAACAACGCCTCATTTATCAATCTTCACTACAAGAGCGACTTTGCATGGGGGAAGCTCGATGCTACAGCTTACTGGCAGAATACCTGGCACAGGATGAATTCAGGTGAAGATAAACTGCCAATTAATCTGAGGATACCAGTAACGATGCCTGATATGCCTATGGCCACTCGCGGTATAGACACAGGCTATTCATTAAAGACGGATATTCCCTTTGCAGAAAAGAATATCCTTCGGCTTGGCAACGAATTCCATCGTTTTAGTCTTAACGACTGGTGGCCTCCTATCTCTACGACCCTCGGCACGATGGGTCCGGATACCTTCCTGAACATCAATGACGGTTCTCGCGACAGATACGCTTTCTTTGCCGAATGGGAGTCGAAGTGGAATAGTAAAGTGACGACCATTTTCGGTGTTCGCAATGAACAGGTAAGGATGGATGCCGGTGATGTGCAGGGATATAATGCTCAGAACATGGCGGGTATGATTGTGACCAATTATAAACGCGACTCAGAGGCATTCAATGCCGAGGATCATGCCCGGAGCGACAGTAATTGGGATGTGACCGCACTGGCCAGGTATGAAATTACTCCGACGGGTACCGTTGAAGTTGGCTATGCCCGCAAGACCCGTTCTCCTAATCTCTACGAGCGCTATGCATGGTCAACGATGTGGATGGCAAGCGGGATGGTGAACTGGTTTGGTGATGGCAATGGTTATGTGGGTAATTTGGATCTCAGTCCGGAAGTCGCCCATACCCTGAGCATTTCGGCAGACTGGCATGACAGCGAGCGGAAGAGCTGGGAGTTGAGGGTAACGCCCTACTATACCTATGTCAATGATTACATTGGCGTGCAAGTGTATAATACACAGACCTGGACATGGCCAGGCGGAAGTGAAACCCGCAAAATACTCAAGTTTGTCAATCAGGATGCAAGGATCTACGGTCTGGATATTTCCGGTAAACTTGCTTTGTGGGAGAATAGCGCTCTTGGTTCCGGACAACTTCGGGGAAGTCTTGGATATGTGCATGGAACCGATCCCAATACCGGTAGCAGTCTCTATCACATGATGCCGCTGAACGGGCATCTTACGCTGGAACAAAATGTTAAAGGATGGAGCAATGCCGTCGAGTTGCAACTTGTTGGCAGAAAGTCCGAGACCGATCCCCTTCGTTTTGAACCGGAAACGGCAGGCTTTGCGCTGGTCAATCTGCGTACGTCATACAAATGGAACAACCTGCAGATCGATCTGGGCGTTACGAACCTGTTCGACAAGTTCTATTATCTTCCCCTTGGAGGAATCAACTACGACAACTTTCTGGACAGCAAACTGCCACCAACCACGAAAAGGGCGGCAGATTTCGAGCCGCTGGCAGGTCAGGGTCGTTCGTTCAATGTGGGTTTAACACAGACTTTCTGATCCGCATGGAGCTGCAATCACTCCTTTTCATTGCTTAAGATGCCCTGAAAAGGAGTGCTCTGCATTCTGTGACATCCTGAGGATAAGAGTCGGACTTTATTCAATCATGATAATCGAGGTGAGCAATGAAAAACAGGAAACGATTTTTTTTCATAGCAGTTATCGCGTTACTGTCCGGAACTCATGTGGCCAGCGCCAGCCCGGCAGATGACGCCAAAAGCTATTTTTCAAGCGCCGAAGCAAAATTCGGGAAGGGGGATAATCAGGGAGCCATGGCAGACTACACAAAAGCCATTGAACTCGATCCGAAACTTGCGGAGGCCTATAACAGCCGGGCGGCGGTAAAATTCAGCATGGGCGACAAGCCAGGCGCCCTGGCGGACTATACCATGGCCATGGAACTTAACCCGAAATATGCTGATGCTTGCAATAACAGGGGGAGCACCAAAGCTGAAATGGGTGACAAGCAGGGAGCCATTGCCGATTACTCCAGGGCTATTGAGATTGATCCGGCATTTCTTCCGGCCTACATCAACCGGGCGGCAGTCAAACTTGATCTTGGAGACAAGCAAGGTGTCATAGCGGATCTGTCGGCAGCGGCCAAACTTGGTAGTTTGGGAGCCCAACAATGGCTTCACAATAACGGGGTTTCCGGTTGGTAATTCTTGTCAGTGATACCGTTCAAAAAAAGCCGGGAAAATCCCGGCTTTTCTTTGTCAAAGAAGAGAGTCTATGCATCAAGAGCATGGTTCGCAGAGCGCCATAGAGCTGATGTGAAATCTTTTCCACTCATTTCCTGTTAACGGTTGCATGGCTATATTGCTTACCTTTGGGGGTGTCGTGAAGCCATTGGTTTGGAAATTGCTGAATAAAAGTGTAGTTGATAGCATAGAAATGTTATAAGAGGCTTAAGAACAGAGCCTTCAGGGATTCTGCCGGAGCATGCTGCTGCGGTTTTCAGGTGTTGGTCACTGGATTCCCGAAAGGTTCAACCCCGTATGTATGGAAATACTTTTTCTTTTTTTTCTGATTATTTGTAACGGTCTTTTTGCGATGTCGGAAATTGCCCTGATAACGGCAAAAAGGTCCCGCCTGTCGAAACTTGCCGAGGATGGTGACAAATCCGCTGCTGTTGCCATGAAGCTTGGTCAGGATCCGACCAGATTTCTTTCGACGATACAGATCGGTATCACCTCTATTGGTATCCTGAACGGTATCGTGGGGGAGGGTGCTCTTGCCGGTCCGTTGGCCATCAGGATGCAGTCATTGGGCATGGATGCGGAAATAAGCCATGTTATTGCAACGGTTGTTGTTGTTCTTTCGATTACCTATGTCACTATTGTGGTTGGGGAACTTGTTCCCAAACGTCTTGGCCAGTTCAATCCTGAGGGAATAGCCCGTCTGGTCGCACGTCCCATGTATACCCTTTCGACCATAACCCGTCCATTCGGGAGGTTGCTTTCGGCCTCAACCGATGCCATTCTCCGTCTGACGGGGAATTACCCCCAAGCCACCCCGAGTGTTACCGAGGAAGAGATTCATGCCATGCTTGAGGAGGGCTCTGAAGCCGGGGTGATTGAGCAGCATGAGCACGAAATGGTGCGTAATGTTTTTCGTCTTGATGATCGTCAACTGGGATCGCTGATGGTTCCGAGAGCCGATATTGTCTCTCTTGACGTTTCACGGCCTCTTGAAGAAAATATCAACAGAGTGACAGAATCAGAGCACTCCCGTTTTCCTGTTTGCAATGGTGGGTTGCAATCCCTGCTTGGCGTGGTCAATGCCAAACAGCTTTTATCAAAAACCCTGAAAGGGGGGCTTACGGAGTTTACTTCGCAACTCCAGCCCTGTGTCTATGTTCCCGAAACGCTTACAGGCATGGAGTTACTCGACCATTTCCGGACTTCTGGTTCGCAGATGGTCTTTGTGGTTGACGAGTATGGCGAAATTCAGGGGCTTGTTACCCTTCAGGATATGCTTGAAGCGGTGACCGGGGAGTTTGTTCCCCGCAATCTTGAGGATTCATGGGCTGTTGAACGTCAGGATGGCTCCTGGTTGCTCGATGGACTCATTCCTGTGCCCGAACTGAAAGATACGCTTGAGCTGAAGTGTGTACCCGAAGAAGATAAGGGGCTCTATCATACCCTCAGCGGCCTGATGATGTGGCTGCTCGGGCGGATGCCAAGGACTGGTGATATTATGGTTTGGGAAAACTGGACGCTGGAGATTGTTGATCTGGATGGTCAGAGGATCGACAAGGTGCTTGCTTCAAGGTTGAAGGAAGAGAGGGCTCCGGAGGATGGGCACCCTCCGGATTCCCATCCTGTATCGTGACGTTTTTCGGGTTATCAGGGAGTTCCGATTCTTTTCTCTTCATGCGCATTTACGTACATTATCGACGTGCGGTTTCGTTGGAAGTTATGCATGTTCAAAGAGCCTTGAAAACCCTATCAAGCAGTCAAAAAGTTAATCCATATGATACATCAGGAGCCTGATTGTCTCTTTTGCAGGATCGTTCGAGGAGAGATTCCCGCCAGTATTGTTTATCGTAATGATCATGTTGTTGCATTCCGGGATATCACGCCCATAACTCCTCAGCATGTATTGATTATTCCTGTTCGGCATATCGCTTCGCTGAGCGATCTCACCCCGGAAGATGAAGCGGCCGCTGGCCAGATCCTTCTTGCTGCGGGTATTGTGGCAGAAATCATCGGTATTCGGGAGTCTGGCTACAGGCTGGTTTTTAATACGGGCAAGGATGCCCTGCAGAGCGTTTTCCACATCCACGGGCACCTTATCGGTGGAAACCAGATGGGTTGGCCCCCCTTTCCCGGATTGCCGGAGGTACATGGGTAGTTGATTTTTGGAAAGAAGAGATGCAATTTTTTCGTGCCTCTGGTCGTTATATAGGATATGAATTGTCCGGATTTTATTTATTGTTTTGCAGGAGATGCAGGTATGCGTTTATCGGAATTGAAGGTGGGTGATAAAGCTGAAGTAACAGCACTGAAGGCAGAGCATGTCATCCGTCGAAGGATTATGGATATGGGATTGATCAAGGGTACCAGATTCAAGGTGCTGAGGGTTGCTCCACTCGGTGATCCGATTGAGATTTTTTTCAAGGGTCTGTATTTTGCTATGAGAAAAACCGAGGCAGATGGGGTCATGGTTTGTAAAGTAGGAGAGGTTGGAGATGCCCTTCCCATGTCAGGCAGCAAAACATGAGTGAGCAGAGAACGATCACGGTTGCGCTTGCAGGTAATCCAAACTGCGGTAAATCCTCTTTATTCAATGCGTTGACCGGATCTCACCAGAAAGTGGGGAATTTTTCGGGGGTGACTGTTGAAAAATATGAGGGGTATCTTGAGTATAAGGGGTACCATATCACCGTGGTTGACCTGCCAGGAATTTATTCCCTTACCCCTTACTCTCCTGAGGAGATTGTTACAAGGGAGTATCTTATCAAGGAACGACCTGATGTTGTTGTGAATGTTCTTGAGGGGTCAAATCTGGAGAGGAACCTTCTGCTGACAACGCAGCTCATGGAGCTTGAAGTTGATTTTCTCGTAGCCCTCAATATGATCGATGAGGTCGAGGAGAAGGGCATTACCATTGAGATCAAACAGTTACAGAAGCTGCTCGGCTGTCATATTGTCCCGACTTCTGCCAAAAAAGGCAGGGGACTTGATTCGTTGCTCGATCACATTATCCGGCTCTCCCGGAAGGATATTGAGATTCATAAAAACAAGCTGTTTTTTCGTCCGGAACTTGAAGCATCGGTTGAAAAAATTACCACTCTTCTCACTCATCAGAAGGAACTCGGCGAATTCAATGCCAGATGGCTTGCCATAAAGCTTCTGGAGAATGACCGGGAAGTTTATCACGAGGTTCAGCAGTACCCTGTCTGGCTCAAGGTTGAGCTTGCCCTTCAGGATGCCCTTCGGGAGGCTGAGCGGCTGCATGATTCAGAGCCTGAGATGCTCATTACCGAAGATCGTCATGCCTTTATCCGGGGCGCCATGCAGGAGTGTGTCCGTCAACCGGGAGGAGTAAAGGCAACACCCACCGACTATATCGACATGGTGGTGCTCAACAGGGTGCTTGGGCTGCCAATTTTTTTATTGGTGGTATGGGCTATATTTCAACTGACCTTTACTCTTGGTGCACCGATAATGAGTGGCCTTGAATTTCTTTTTGCACTCATGGCATCCGAGATCGGGCCACTTCTGCCCAATGAGATGCTTCGCTCCATTGTTATTGATGGCATTATTGCTGGCGTTGGGGGGGTTCTGGTCTTTTTGCCCAATATTGTCCTGCTGTTTATCGGTCTCTCTTTTCTTGAAGCTTCCGGCTATATGGCCCGAGCTGCATTTGTTATTGACCGGGTGATGCACCGTTTTGGTCTTCACGGTAAATCCTTCATTCCCATGGTAACCGGGTTTGGTTGCTCCATTCCGGCCATTATGGCAACACGGACGCTCAAGAGTCCAACGGACAGGCTTGTAACCATCATGATTATTCCTTTCATGAGTTGCGGTGCCAAACTGCCGGTCTATGTGTTGCTGACCGCTGCTTTTTTTTCACCTGATGTGGCGGCAAACGTCATGTTCGGTATCTATCTTCTCGGTATTGTGGTTGGTCTCTGGACCGCCCTGCTCCTGAAGTCAACGGTTCTGAAAAGTGATTCTGAGCCATTTGTCATGGAGTTGCCTCCATACCGCTGGCCGACGCTTGCTTCAGTGCTCTTCCAGGCGAAGGTAAAAGCGCTGATGTATCTGAAAAAAGCAGGAACGCTCATTCTTGGTGCGGTTATTGTTATTTGGGCAGTAAGCAACTATCCGCGCAATGAGGCTCTTGGGCCAGAGCTGTCGGCAGGAACGTCACGTATTGCCGAAAGCAACATGGGCGAGAGTGAAAAAATTGCCAGCCAGAGAGCGCTTGATTTGCGCATCAGTACAGAACAGCTTGAGTATTCTCTGGCTGGAAGGGCAGGCAAACTGCTTGAACCGCTTATCAAACCCCTTGGCTTCGACTGGAGGATTGGTATTGCTCTGGTAACCGGTCTTGCGGCCAAGGAGGTCGTTGTTTCCACCCTCGGAACCATTTACTCCATCGGGCAGAGTGATGGCGCTCCGGTAGAGCTGAAATCGATTCTGCAGCACGATCCCTCTTTCAGCAGGGCCACGGCGCTGAGCCTCATGGTCTTTGTGTTGCTCTACATTCCCTGTGTGGCGGCGATAGGGGTGATGAAAAAAGAGGTCGGGAGCTGGAGGCCGGTGCTGCTCTATTCGGTTTACTCACTCTCTGTGGCGTGGGTACTCTCTTTCATTGTCTATCGCATCGCACTGCTTATGGCGTGATTTCGACGATTTCTTCACTGGGAGAGGTAATCAGCCCGGCCTCTTCCGCCTTGAGAATGATCTCATCAACGGGAATTGTCATGGGTACTGCTTTCCCATCAATCATCGTAAGCTGGACTGTGGGGTGAGCCTTCTGGTGTTCAGCCATGATTGCTTCCCAGTGGTGTTGAGCTTTTTCGTCAAGAGTACTCCATGCGAGGCGCCCCTTGCACTTGGGGAATTTTGAGCAACCAAGCCATAATCCCCTTTTTCCGCTCCTGAGGTAAAGCGGTGACCCACACTTTGGACAGAGAAGAGTGGTCAGTACCGGAGGGGTTTTCATGGGTTCTATGTGACGCTGTTTGTTGAGATTGAGCAGCGTATTGCACTTGGGGTAGCCGGAGCAGGCAAGAAAAGTGCCAAATCTTCCGCTGCGCAAGAGCATGTGTCCTTCTTTGCAGGAGGGGCAGAGGATGGCTGAATCAACAGGTTTTGCCTTGTTGTTGCTTATCGCCTTGATGTTCTTGCATTTGGGGTAGCATGAACAGCCAAAAAATTTCCCATTTGCCGTCCATTTGACAACCATCAGCCCTTCACCGCACTTTTCACAAGTTACGGGCTCACTGTTCTGTGGTACAATTGGATTGCTTTTGCGAAGGTGCAGTACCGCTTCAAGTGGTTTGTAGAAGCTGTCGAGCACTTTTTCATATTCGTCCTCTCCGCTTGCTACCTTGTCCAGTTCATTCTCCATGAAGGCGGTAAAGTCGACATTGAAGAGGTCAGGAAAATTGGCAACCAGGATCAGCGAGACATCCTTGCCGAGTTCAGTGGGCACAATTTTTTTCTTTTCCAGCTCCACATAACGGCGATCCTGCAGTGTTGAAAAAATGGATGCATAGGTTGATGGGCGTCCAATACCAAAGTGGTCGAGATCCTTCACCAGTGTGGCTTCACTGTAACGTGCAGGAGGGCGGGTAAAGCTCTGTTTCTGGTCAAGATCATCCAAAGCAAGAGGCTCATTGACAGCAAGCCTTTCGGGCAGCTTGACGGTCAGCTCTTTTTCAACCTCCTCCTTCGTTGAGGTCTGGGCTTCGTAGTCAAGCTCCTTCTGGTCGTCATAGACACGCATGAAGCCGGGGAAAAGCACTCTGCTGCCTGTTGCCCTGAAGAGGAATTTTGAAGCGCTGTCCTCAACATCAACCCTGGTCTGTTCGATTTTAGCCGCTGACATCATGGAGGCGAGAAAACGCTTCCAGATTAATTCGTATAATTTAAACTGATCGGCAGAAAGGTAGGGTTTGACCTGGTCGGGTTTGTTAAAAATCGATGTTGGCCGTATGGCTTCGTGTGCATCCTGGGCATTTTTTCCGGGCTTTGCCGCTCCACCGAAACCGATATACTCCTTGCCGAACTGCTGGTTGATATAGCTTCTTGCCTCAGCAATCGCCTCCTCACCGATGCGAGTTGAATCGGTTCTCATATAGGTGATCAAACCCGTCGTGCCTTCTTTGCCAAGGTCAATGCCTTCATAGAGCTGTTGTGCCACTCCCATGGTTTTCTTGGAGCCAAATCCGAGCTGGTTTGAGGCCGCCTGCTGGAGGAGCGAAGTGGTGAAAGGCAGAGGCTGTTTACGCTGCTGGACGCGTGGAGCGATTTCGCGTACTGCAAAATTGCCTTTTCTGATGAGAGCCGCCAACGCTTCCGCCTGCTTTTGATTGGCTATCTCCGGCTTGTCACCCTCAAAGCGTATCAGCCTTGCCTTGAAAGACTCCTTGCCTGCCGTTACAAACTCAGCCGCAATCGACCAGTACTCCTGTATCTGGAAGCGGCTGATCTCCGCTTCACGTTCGCAGATCAATCGCAGCGCGACCGACTGTACCCTGCCAGCCGAAAGGCCGCGCAGCACTACATTCCACAAAAAAGGGCTGATTTTGTAGCCCACGATCTTGTCAAGGCCCTGACGGGTTTGCTGGGAGCGCACAAGGCGGTCGTCGATCTGTCGCGGAGCCTGAATTGCCGCAATGATTGCGGTTTTTGTAATTTCATTAAAAAGTACGCGGGATACCGGTTTGCTGGTTACTCCGATTTCTTTGGAGATATGCCATGCGATAGCCTCACCCTCGCGGTCAGGGTCAGTCGCGATGAGGATGGAATCAGCTTCTGCGGCCAGTTTTTTTAACTGATGGACGACCTTTTCCTTTCCAGGAATAATTTCATATCTCGGTTCGTAATGATGGTCAAAATCAAGACCAATCTCCTTTTTTGGCAGATCCTTGATATGGCCTACCGATGCGAAAACGGTATACTTGTCACCAAGGTATTTATTGATTGTTTTTGCCTTTGAGGGGGATTCGACGACAATCAGGGTCCTGTTTCTGGCAGATGGTGTTGATGGTTTTGAAGCCATTGATCAGTCCCGGTAGTAAGAGCGTTACAAGTAAAATTTTGAAAAAGATAGGTGTTGACAAGCAAAAAACAAATTTTACCGTTTTCAGCCAAGAGACTTCTCCTGTCAGGATATCCCTGAAAATGATTATTTCCGGCCATAAAAACCGGCTGCAGGGGTAAGAAGAAATATATTTTATTATTATTCTTTCCGGCCATAATGTATCAGCAAAACATAATGCATTCGATAATCATGCCCCACTTTTTACTTTGTATTCGTTCTCGTCTGGCCGCTCTTGTGCTGATTGCCCTGCTGATGTTCTCATACAGAAGCCTTTTTGCAGAGTCACCTTCACTTTCCGGACAGACGGCTCTTCCGCTTGTTGTGACCACAGGAAACGATCAGGGCTATACCATTAAGGTGATGGCTTTGAGAACAGCAAAGACGTTGTTGATTGATCTTGAATCTATGGCAAGGGGTTTGCGACTGAACTATCGAAAGGAGCCGGGCGGACTTGTTGTCGAGGAATCTTTCGGGATGCCCGGTACCATTTGTACGATCATGACAAATAATAATTTTGTCCGCATTGTTTCAAGGGATCCGGAGATTCCGGCAAGAATTATTCAGATGCAGTCGGCCCCCTCACTACAGCAATCAAGAATCTGGATGCCAGTCAGTCAGGCTTGTCGGCTTTTTGCCGTTTGGCTGGACAGGGAGGTCGTTTATAACCAGTCGATGGGTCAGATCCATGTTGCGCTTCTGAAAAAAAATTTCGGAGAATCGAGAGAAACCATCGGGATTGTCAGTAACGAAGAGTCTTTTGCTGGTGCAAATTCCACGAAACAGGCTGAACTCTCCAAAACGGTGATTACCGGTATTGAGGTGAAAAACCGTGATAATGGGGCGATCATAAGTTTTTCTGCTTCCGGCCTTGCTGCACAAGCATCGCTTGTCACGCTCAATGCTGAAGGGTATACCTATTTCTCCCTTGAAAAAGCATCCGGTGACAGCAACGCCCTCTCACAAGTGTATGGTAAAGGTGTGGTCAAAGAAATTATTTCAAAGCAGTTGCCCGGGTCGGGGTTACAATTTACTGTTGTACTTGATAATCGTTCATTTGTCATCAGTTCGGTCGAATTTCAACGCGATAAAAAAAATAACCGTTATCTGCTCTATGTCCGCAGCAAGGCTGATGGAGAGGAGATTCGCAGAAAGGAAAAGGAGCAGCAGATTGCACAGGTTCTCAGCCGCGATATTGAAAAGTGGAAGCTTGATACCATTGTGCTCGACGCAGGTCATGGAGGCAAGGATCCCGGAGCAATAGGCGCAAACGGTACGGTTGAGAAACATGTTGCACTCAATATTGTACGAGATCTCGGTACCTTTATCAGACTGAATTGGCCTGATGTGAAGGTGGTGTATACGAGAAAAGAGGACAAATTTATTCCTTTGCATGAACGAGGAAAAATTGCAAACCAGAACGGGGGAAAACTATTTATCAGCGTGCACTGCAATGCAAGTTCAAGCCGCAGCGCCCGCGGTTCTGAAGTCTATATTCTCGGAGCCCATAAAACCAGGGCAAGCCTTGATGTTGCCATGCTGGAGAACTCGGTTATCCGTCAGGAAGCCGACTATACCCAGGCCTACAAGGGTTTTTCCGAGGAGTATCTCATCATGAGCAGTATGGCGCAGAGCGCTTTTGCCCGGCAGTCTACATCCCTCGCACAGCATATCCTTAACCCCGGTCATCGCCTGGCGCCCGATAAAAGAAACGGAGTGCGCCAGGCTGGTTTTATGGTGTTATGGACCCCTTCCATGCCGAGCGCTCTTGTCGAAGTGGGGTACCTTTCCAATCCCGGAGAGGAGCGAATTCTGCGGGATCGTCAGGAGCAGACGAAAATTGCCTATGCCATTTTCCAGGGCCTGCAGGCCTATCGTAAAAATTATGAAACATCGAGTATGGCCTCAATGGGTCGCTGATACTTTTGTGCCGTAAACGATGAGGAGCGAGGCCTGTGGCTTTTTTTTATTGCAAAATTGTAAACCTCACGCTACATTCCGGTTCACATTTTTATGAATTACCGCTCGCGATGGGTTATCTGCTTATGAACGATATTACTGCACAGATTTTAAGCCGCCTCACCGCAGTTCCGGATTTTTTGTCGGGTGAAGCGCTTTGCCGTGCATTTGGTATCACCAGAAGCGCAGTATGGAAGCATATTTGCCTGCTGCGGAGCGAAGGGTATCAGATTGATGCTGTAACAGGCCGGGGATATCGGCTGTCGGGTCTGACTGGCCGACCGGTAGAGGCTGAAGTGCATCCCTTCCTGACTTGTCGCCGATTTGGACGAAACATCCTCTATCATCCGCTTACCACATCGACCAATATCGAGGCTAAAGCTCTTGCTGCCGAAGGCGCACCGGAAGGGAGCGTGGTCGCAGCCGACTGCCAGAGTGGTGGCCGGGGGAGAATGGGGCGAAGCTGGGTGTCGCCTCCGGGTGTCAATCTCTATTTTTCCCTGATTCTGAGGCCCGCTGTGCCTTCAGTTCGCGTGCCGCAACTGACGTTGCTGGTGGCGGCGGCTATTCACCAGGCACTCTGCCGCCACTCTTCCGATCTGGTAGCGATGATCAAGTGGCCGAACGATATTCTTGCCGATGGCAAAAAGTTGTGTGGAGTATTGTGTGAAATGCAGTCAGAACCTGACTGTACACACTTTGTCGTCGTTGGCATCGGTATCAATGTCAACCAGTCAGAGTTTCCGCCTGATTTGCAGCAGAGCGCAACATCCCTTTTTCTGGAGAGCGGGCAGCTCTTTTCGAGGCCGGAGCTTCTGGCCTCAGTGCTGAACCATTTCGAACCGCTCTATGATGCATGGCTTCTTGAGGATGATCTTGGCTTTATACTTCCCTATCTCGAAGAACATGCACTTCTGCAGTCGAAAGAGGTGACCATCGACCAGCTCAAACGAAGTGTGCGTGGAACGGTACGAGGCATATCCCGCTTCGGAGAGCTGAAGCTGGAGAGTGCAGAGGGAGAGACCATCCTTGTTTCGTCGGGAGAGGCTCATCTGCGAAGCAGCATAACATGATAAAAAACTGTTTTTTATGGATTACAGAACGCTTCACCCTCAAATTGCAGCGGCATACCGTGTTCTTGAAACCGGTAGCCCGATAAGCCAGGCCGAAGCCCTTCTGCTTGCAGAGCTGCCGGGAGAGCTTGTGCTTGATTTGGCTTCGCTGGCCAACAAAGTCAAAAACCGTTATGGAACTGGCTCTGCTGGCTCAGAATTATTGCACGCCTGTTCCATCATGAATGCCAAATCGGGGGTCTGTGGCGAAAACTGTCGCTTTTGCGCCCAGTCGAGGCACAATCGGGCTGACATCGAGGTCTATGATCTGGTCGATGCAGAGTCGGTGCTTATTGAGGCGCGGAACTGCTTTGCGGAGGGAGTCTCCCATTTCGGAATCGTCACCAGCGGTTACGGCTATAAAAGGATAAACCCGGAGTTTCAACGGGTGCTCGACATGATTGATCGCCTCCATGAGGAGTTGCCGGAGCTGAGTGTCTGCGCTTCACTGGGCATGTTGGGCGAAGAACCGGCGGAAGCCCTTGCGGCTCACGGCATCGCCCACTACAATATCAACATCCAGGTAGTGCCTGATCGATACCATGACCTCATTGCCGATACGCATAGCGTCGAAGAGCGCATTGAGACCATCAAACTGCTCAGAAAGAACAATATATCGGTCTGCTGCGGCGGCATTATGGGCGTAGGTGAAACCATGCAGGAGCGGATTGCCATGATTTTTGCCCTTCAGGAGCTTGACGTTTCCGTCATACCGCTCAATGTGCTGGTGCCGATTGAAGGAACTCCGCTTGCAGGAAAAGAGCCACTCTCTGTTGCTGAGATCGTGAAAACCTTTGCCATCTGCAGGCTGGCCCATCCCCATAAAATCATCAAGTTTGCTGCCGGACGGGAGACCATTATGAAAGATTTTCAGGGGTTGCTGATGCTTTCGGGTGCAAATGGCTTTCTTACCGGTGGTTACCTGACCACACGCGGACGCGATATTGCCGATGATCGTCGTTTTGCCAGTCAGATCGCAAGTTTTAACTGAGGGAGCCGGCAGTTATGCAATTTCAGGAACGGATCAGTTTGGAGCTTGAAGAGCTCAGACGCCTTGATCGTTACCGGGTGCTTCCCGATATCACGGCCCGTGATGGCAAGGATATTGCTGTGAAAGGCCAGCATCTCCTGAACCTTTCCTCGAACGATTATCTTGGCCTTGGAGATGACCGGGAGATGCTTGCCGATTATGTGGAAACGCTCAGAGAGAAGCGCTATGCCATGACCAGCTCCTCCTCCCGTCTTCTGACGGGCAACCATCCGCTCTACGACCAGTTGGAAGGAGCCCTTGCCACGCTCTACGGGCGTGAAGCGGCGCTGGTTTTCAACAGTGGCTATCATGCCAATATTGGCATCATTCCGGCGCTGAGTGGTCGTCACGATCTTGTCCTCAGTGACAGGAAGAACCACGCCAGCATCATTGACGGGATGAAAATTGCCGAAGCTCCCTGGCAGCGTTACCGTCACCTCGATTACGATCATCTTGAAGAGCAGCTTGCCGGAGCCCAGGGCCGCTATCGCCAGATATTTATTGTCACCGAATCGGTCTTCAGCATGGACGGAGACCTTGCCGATCTCAACCGGCTTGTTGCCCTGAAAGAGAAGTATGGCGCTTTTCTTGTGGTCGATGAAGCGCATGGTGTCGGGGTCTTTGGAGAACGCGGTCTCGGTCTTTGTGAAAAGGCAGGAGTGGTGCAGCAGATCGATATCATTACGGGGACATTCGGCAAGGCGCTCGCCTCAACCGGAGCCTATGCCGTTATGGGCACACTCTTCAGGGAGTACCTGCTCAATACCATGCGCTCCTTCATTTTCACCACGGCGCTGCCGCCGGCCATTCTTGGCTGGAGCCTGCTCACGCTTGAACGGCAGGCCTCCATGAACCGGGAGCGACAAGGGCTTCTGCAGCTTGCCTCCAGGCTCCGCAGTGAGCTGATCGGCCACTCCCTCGATGTTCCGGGCGAAAGTCATATTGTCCCGGTGATTACCGGTAGTAACGCTCTTGCCGTGGCCCTCTCTCTGCGCCTTCGGGATGCAGGCTTTTTCTGTATGGCGGTGCGTCCACCTACTGTTCCGGAAAAGAGCGCCCGTATCCGCATTTCGCTCCGCTCAACACTGGAGTGGGACGATATCGCCAGGATTCCTGAACTCATCGGGAGGGAATGGGGCGCATGAAAACAACATGGCTCAAAAAAGAGGGTGCAGAAGAGCTTCTGCTTTTCTTCAACGGCTGGGGGATGGATCGCCGTATCGCTGATTATCTTCTCGCAGAGTCGCTTTCCGAAGGTTTTGACGCCGATATTTTGCTTTGCCACGATTATCGCACCCTTGAACATGATGCGGGTGACATGCGGGAGGCAAGCCGGTACAGACGCATCACGATTATTGCCTGGTCATTCGGAGTCTGGGCTGCACAGCAGATGGCGCTGCCGCCGATAGAGAGTGCGATTGCCATCAACGGCACCCTGCATCCGGTAAACGCAGAAAGAGGGATCAGCCCAAAGGTTTTTCAGGCAACCCTTGCCACCTGGTCGGAAAAAAGCCGCATCCGCTTCAATCGCAGGATGTGTGGCACCGATGAAGTTCTCTCCCTTTTTTCCGGCATCTCACCCGATCGCAGCGCTGCCGATCAGCAGGAAGAGCTGGAGCGGTTGCAGGAGCACCTGCTTCTGCAGGGTTCAAGAGGTGGCGCAGTATGGCGCTACGATCATGCCATTATTGGCGGACGCGATCTTGTTTTTCCGGCCGAGCAGCAGTACCGTGCATGGAAAGGTCTTCCCCAAACGGTTATTGCCGATATGCCACATTTTCCTTTTTTTCATTTCAGGAACCTGCAGGAGGTGCTCGCATGTATCCGTTAATCGACAAAGAACTGGTTCGTGAACGATTTTGCCGCACCCTTGGCAGCTATGGCAGCAATGCCGTCGTACAGAAAGCAATGGCCGGAGAGCTTGCTGAACTTATCTGCAAGCAGGAGCCGGGCTTTTCGTTTGAGCGGGTGCTTGAGGTCGGGGCTGGTTCAGGGGCCCTCATGGCAGAACTGCTGCATCGCCGCTCCGTAAAGGCCTATTATGCCAATGATCTTGTTGAAGAGAGCCGTATCTCTCTCCAGGGGGTTCTTGACCGTTTTCCTGTTGGGGAGTTTCACTTTCTTGCCGGCGATATCGAGACACTGGAGCTGTTGCCTTTTTCGCTCGACCTTGTTGCCTCCAATGCTACCCTGCAATGGCTTGATGACCTTGACCGATTTTTCGGAAAAATCTCCGATCATCTCAGGCCGGGAGGGATGCTCGCATTCAGCACCTTCGGCCCTTCGAACATGCGTGAAATAGCAAGCATCGAGGGTGTCGGTCTCAGCTATCACACCCTCCGGGAGCTTGAACTTCTTGCCAGCCGCTATTTTGATCTGGTTGTCAGCCGCGAAGAGAAGATCCCGATGGAGTTCAGTTCACCGGAGGCGATGCTCCACCATATACGCAAGACCGGGGTCAACGGGCTCCTTCGCCGTTCCTGGACAAAAAGTCGCTACCTCCATTTTATTGAAGAGTATCGGCGACGCTTTTCTTCTGAAAACGGTGTCAGCCTGACCTATCACCCACTCTATTGCTGTCTGAAAAAAAGAGCCTCATGAGCGGAACCGTTATTGCTCTCTCCGGTATCGATACCGGAATCGGAAAAACCTATGCGACCGGTCTGCTTGCCAAAGCCCTGCTTCAGCAGGGCATAAAGGTCATTACACAAAAATTGGTTCAGACCGGCTGTGAAGGGATTGCGGAAGATATCCTCGAACACCGTCGCCTGATGGGCATCGGAGTGGAGGATGTTGACCGGGAAGGACTCACCTCTCCCTCTGTTTTTCGCTATCCTGCTTCGCCCTGCCTCTCAGCCGCCCTGGAGGGCACCCAGATCGATCTTCACCATATCGGCAACACAACCCTTGCCCTGCAGCAACAGTACGACCTGGTGCTTCTTGAAGGGGTTGGCGGCCTTCTTGTCCCTCTTGCTCCTGACCTGCTTTTTGCCGACTATATCCGGAATGCAGGATACCCCCTTCTTCTGGTGACGAGCCCACGGCTTGGCAGCATCAACCATACCCTTCTCTCGATCGAGGCCTGTGTGAACAGGGGGATCGTCATCAGGGGTGTTATCTACAATTGTTTTGGGAGGTTCGACAACCTGATCGCTGATGATACCCGCAAGGTTATCTGCCACTATCTCAGCAAAGCGGGATTCACCGTACCGATCATCGATCTGCGTGAGGGGCAGCTTGACCCGGATGCTGTTGCGCTTCTCTCTCTCTCATAATCTGTTCTTGCCAATTAGGTTATCAATATGGCCATACAATCCGCTACCATTGATCTTGATTTTGACCGCCACCATATCTGGCATCCCTACACTTCGGTAACGAATCCCCTGCCGGTCTATGCGGTTTCCCGTGCCTATGAAGTTTTTCTTGAGCTTGAAGATGGGCGCAGGCTTGTTGACGGCATGTCCTCCTGGTGGGCCGCCATCCACGGCTACAACCATCCCGTGCTCAATGAAGCTGTGGTGAGTCAGCTTCAGCGGATGAGTCATGTCATGTTCGGAGGTCTTACCCATGAACCAGCCGTAATGCTTGCCAAACAGTTGAGCGAGCTTACTCCTCAGCCACTGCAGAAGCTCTTTTTCAGCGACTCCGGCTCCGTTGCCGTTGAAGTGGCTATCAAGATGGCATTCCAATATTGGGCCGCTTTGGGTGAAACCTCGAAAAACCGTCTGCTGACGGTTCGCTCCGGCTACCACGGCGACACCTTTGCCGCCATGTCGGTCTGCGATCCTGTAACCGGTATGCACTCCCTCTTCAAAGGGGTAATTCCGGAGCAGTACTTTGCCGAAGCTCCGGCGCCCCGGTTTGGTGAGCCGTGCAGTGACGAGGATATTGCTGACCTGCGCCTGAAGCTGGAGCAGCATCATCCTGAAATTGCTGCCGTAATCATCGAGCCTGTCGTGCAGGGCGCGGGAGGAATGCGCTTCTACTCCCCGGACTATCTCCGCCGCCTCCGGGAGCTTTGTGATCACTACAAGGTGCTGCTCATTTTCGACGAAATAGCCACCGGCTTCGGGCGTACAGGCAAAATGTTTGCTCTCGAACATGCTGCTGTTGTGCCGGATATTCTCTGTATTGGCAAAGCGCTGACTGGCGGCTACATGAGCCTTGCTGCAACCCTGACCACAGAGAGGGTTGCCGATACCATTTGCTCAGGCAATCCCGGACTCTTTATGCATGGCCCCACCTTTATGGCAAACCCGCTTGCCTGTGCGGTCGCATCAGCAAATATCCGTCTCCTCTGCAGTTATGACTGGCAGGCATCGGTTTTGCGGCTTGAAGCCGGGCTTCGGAACGGATTGGAACCCTGCAGGGTTTTACGTGGCGTAGCGGATGTTCGTGTGCTTGGCGCCATAGGGGTGGTCGAACTCCGGAAGCCCGTCGATATGGCCATCATCCAGAAACAGTTCGTTGACCGGGGAGTTTGGGTTCGCCCCTTTGGCCGCCTGGTCTATCTGATGCCTCCGTTTATCATACGCGACGAAGAGCTTGGCAGATTAACCGCCGCAGTTTGCGATATTGTGGACTCTTTGCCGTAACTTTCCGCTTCGTACTCTTTCTGGATGCATCAGCATCCCGTTATATTCGATTCTTGCAAGATTTAAATGACAAAAACAGCTATGAGTGCTAAACCCTGGATTCGCCATTACGACAAGGGGGTACCCCACACACTTCATCCCTACCCGGAGGAGACACTGGTCGATGTTCTCCACAGGAGTGCAGTTGAGCAACCCCTGCAACCCGCATTGTACTTCAAGGGGGCAGCGCTCTCATACGTTGAAATGGAAAGGCAAAGCGATGCGCTTGCTGGCGCTCTGCTCTTGCTTGGCATTGGCAAGGGCGACCGGGTGGCGCTTATCATGCCCAACTCGCCGCAACTGCTCATCAGCGAGTTCGGAGTCTGGAAAGCTGGCGCTATTGCGGTGCCCATGAATCCACTCTATACCGTCAACGAGCTTGAACATGCCCTGAATGAATGCGGCGCAGAGACGGTCATCGTCCTCACCCCCTTCTATGAAAAAATCAAGGCCGCCCAGACCGTTTCGCGCCTGAAGAGGGTGATTGCAACCAATATCAAGGAGTATCTTTCACCCATCAACAAACTTTTGTTTACACTCGTCAAAGAGAAAAAGGATGGGCACAGGGTGAAACTGCACAAGGGAGACCATTGGCTGGCCGCTCTTCTTGCTGCCCAATCTGGTGTAAAATTTACACCGGTTGCCATAAAATTTGATGACCCGGCAATTTTTCTCTTTTCCGGAGGAACAACCGGCAACCCCAAATGCGTTGTCATCTCCCATCAGGCGATGGTGATGACCGGCATGCAGATCGCAAGCTGGTTCAGTGTCATTCTTGAAAAAGGAAAAGATATCATTCTGCTCAACATGCCGCTCTTCCACGTCTACGCCCAGGTAGGCATTCTGACCGCAGCATTGATTGAACGTTATCCTGTGGCGCTCGTGCCAAATCCCCGTGATATAGACGACTTGCTCCATACCATTAAAAGCCTGAAAACAGCGGTACTTCCCGGAGTGCCGACCCTCTTTACCGCACTGCTCAACCATCCGAAAGTCAAGCGTGACAGCTCCATGCTGAAGTCGCTCAAACTCAGTGTCTCAGGCGCCGCGCCGCTCATGCTCGAAACCAAAAGACGTTTTGAAGAGCTGACCGGAGGCCGCATTATCGATGCCTACAGTCTGACCGAATCAGCGCTTGCATCAGTCTTTACCCCGATCCTCGGTACCTACAAGCATGGTTCGGTAGGTATTCCCATTCCCGATGTCGAGATACGGATTGTTGATCCTGAAACAGGCTTTGAGACGCTTCCTGAACTGGAAATAGGGGAGATTATCATGCGTGCTCCCCAGCTCATGAAAGAGTACTGGCAGAACCCGATGGAAACCGCGCTCGTTTTACGTGACGGCTGGCTTTATACCGGCGATCTCGGCTATCTCGATGAGGATGGCTACCTCTTCATTGTTGACCGCAAAAAAGATGTCATCAAACCCGGCGGCTTCCAGGTCTGGCCCCGCGACGTTGAAGAGGCCATAGCGGTTCACCCCGCAGTGCTCGAAGTCGGTGTAGCCGGAGTGCCAGACCCCTATCAGGGAGAAGCGGTCAAGGCATGGGTTGTCCTCCGCCCTGGCCATCTCCTTTCCGTTGATGAACTCCGGGAGCACTGCCGCAAAGACCTGGCGGCCTACAAAGTGCCGAAGCATGTGGAATTTATTATCGCCCTGCCAAAATCAACCGTTGGCAAAGTGCTCCGTCGCAAACTTGTGGAGGCACACCTCGCAGAAGCTGCGGCATGATTTACTCTCTACCCCTCTGCCGCCAGTTGGCGCTCTTCGACAGGATCAAGTTTTGCAAATTCCTTTGTTTTCCTATGACGTCATAACAAGCAGTTTGTTCATAAAACGATGCACATCATCATGAATTTCATCCGGAGTCATACCGAGCGCCACCTGTTGACGCAAAAGCTGTAACGATGGATTACCTTTTCTCAACTGATGGAAGAGGGAATCATCGTTCTCAAACAAAAGCCTTTTACCATCAACAACAGTGAAAATATTTGACGAAATATCCCGCCAGCTTTTTCCATGAGGCAGGGTTAAATTTTCGTCTGAAAAAAATTGATCAATCAAGTTTAAAACTGGTTGAGCAAAAAGATTATCTTCGGAACACTCCATCTGTTGTAATGCAGCACGTTTCCAGGCATCCGGGACAAGCAGATAGTTTTCGATATTTTTTCGTTTCCACTCAACAAGGGTTGGATTGTCCAACGGTGGGTGAAATGCGTTTTCGCTGTTGTCAAAATCAAAGAGCATCAGTCGCGAAACTGTCGGAATAATTTGTTGCAGTGCGCAGTAATGTTCATCGGCAGACTCTTTCATGGCGATTTTATTTCCACCACCCATAGGCTTGAAGCAGAGTTTATCCATAGCCTCCTGCGCACCGCATTTGGCGGCCCATGCCCGAAGTATTCGCTCATCACTTTCACCCTCGACGTAAAGGATGTATGGTGAAGCAAGCAATCGGACAATCTCTTCGTTTGATACTTCCGACATTGCCTGCAACACTTCAGGGGTAGACTCTATCCGCTTTGGTTGCTGGCTCATAAGGGATATAATCTGAGAGGCATCAACACCTCGGGCAAACTCTTCAGCATGAGTAGCAATCAGAAACTGTGTGTTTCTCTCCGATGATTTTTGTTTGAAAAAATCAAGAATTTCCCGCTGCAGGTTAACGTGCAGGTGTGCATCGGGTTCATCAAGCAGGATGGTTGTAGGGTTGTAACCGTGAAGAAACGCCAGCAGTGTCAGCGTCTGATGGAAGCCGCTTCCGCCAGCTATAATATCAAACTCTTTATCATTCTGGCGATAATCCACCTTGATATAAACATCTTTTTGCGAATCATACTTTGGCTCTAAGAGTTTTACTGAAAACCAGCGTTCAACAATTGCGGCTAATTCCTGCCACTCTGCAGAGCGACTACAGCCTTTTTTGGTTTGGCCATTAACCCCTTTTTCAGGAGGAGGACAGACACGTAATAATAAATTACGTAACACACTACCGGGTTGTCCTTTGCCTACCTGTTGACGAATCGGGGCAATGTCCAACCATTTTTCTGTCGGTTCAAGTCCTGAAAAAGGAGGGACATAAGCAATTCTTGGCAGCACATCATGCTGTTCCAGTTCACGGAACTTTGTCCATCCGCCTTCAGGAATGGCATAGATGGTTTGCGGAGAGTGGTAGCGCAGGTCAATTCCGAACATTTCTGTTTGTTCAGGTGTGACTTGCCAGTTAACCATTATTTTGATAAGGATAAATTCCTGTTTCTTTTTTCCCTCGACAAGAGGATACCGACGGTCAGTTCTATCCTTCCATAAAAGGTTAAACTCCGGTACCGGTAGTGCTGTGAAGTTGGGAAGCACGACCTGTATTCCTTTCGAGCCACGCCGGGCTGAGCGATGAAATTCGTCCACGCAGTACTGCCAGATGGCAAGTGCCTGAAGTACCGTGCTTTTACCGCTGTTGTTTCTTCCGACGAGCAGGTCAAAGCGGGTGAAATCGTAGGTCTGTTCCCCGACATTCTTGAAATTTTGCAGCGTCAAGCGGGTAATCATAATGGTCTTGCAGTTTTCCTTTATTTTTGCATGGCAACGTTGCTTAACATTATGATTTTTTTTCGCATGATCACAATATTTTGAACACCTTCATCACCTCATCCCCAAGATGGTTGATCACTTTGACAGAAATCCTGCTGGTTTCGGGTTTTTCGATGGGGCGCGAAATATTGCTGTTTAGCCCGAACAATCAGGAACACTGTTTGAGTGTATTGATTAGCTTATCGTAACTTCTCATTTTCTATTCTTTAATTCAATCCAATCTTGGGTCCGATATATACCAGCAGGTACTCGCGAAATGGGTGAAATTGGTTATTTAAAATTCTATTATATTGTTTTTTCCAGAAAATGCTGTTGAATGCGCTCTCCAAGCCAGACTTTTATTACCGACTGGCGTGACACCCCAAGACGGGTCGCCTCTTTATCGAGCGAGTCGATCATCCAGAGGGGAAAATCAACATTCACCCTTTTATGCTGTTGTTTTATCCGACGCGCCTTGTTCAGATCAAGGAAAGGGGTGATATCTGAACCGTCATCAAACGCTTTGTCAAATTCCTCTGTTTTCATAGACTCTTACCTCCTCGGAGCGGGATCTTCTTTAATAAACCGAGGCTCTCCCGCTGTTTTTGATGGAATTTCAACAAGATTGTAATCAACTCACAGTGCCTGAGCTTCAACAAAGTCGATACTGTGCTTGATCCTGTTCAGTCTGCTCTTTTCATGGTCAAACTCAAACTGCATAGTATTTGATTGATGCTGTTTTTATACAAATAATGAGGGGAAAGAAAAAGTTGCCCGTACTGGTAACAAGCTTCAGCGCCCGATGCATAATCTCCGGATTGGCATTGTGGTTTGCATCCTCAAGACAACCCTTCGCGCTTTTATGACTTCGCTGGAGGTGAAATAGCGGTAGTTCTGTGGCTTGATGTTGATCTGTGGCGCCCGCTCAGAGACAATGCCATGACGGATATCGCTCCTGAGTAGTGTGAAAAATAAAGCCATGAAATCGCTATTTTTATATTATTTTTAACATTATTGATGAATAAGATTCATTCGATTATCTTAATTTACAGAAAAATGCAGAAATAACTATACAATGGCGTTTCAATCTTTTGCTGAAGAACAGGTCACTGACCGCATTCGTTTTGAAAATCCCTGGTGGCATAGCGGTAAGGTCGAAGAGTATTACGGAAACATGACACCCCGTCTCTATCTTGATCTCTTTGAGCCGCTGGTGGCAAACGTATTGGTAAGAAGAGCGGTCATACTCATGGGGCCAAGACGGGTAGGCAAAACGGTCATGCTCTATCATACCATCCAGCATTTGCTTATGGAGGGGCACAATCCGCAAAAGGTTGCGTTTCTCTCCATTGATACCCCCATTTACAACAATATCCCGCTGGAGCAGCTTTTTCGGTTATGCACAAAAACAACCGGTCAAATTGATGCCAAGGGATGGTTTGTCTTTTTTGATGAAATACAATACCTGAAAGATTGGGAAGTTCATTTGAAATCGCTGGTTGACAGCTATCCTGAAACCCGTTTTGTGGTTTCCGGTTCAGCAGCAGCAGCTCTGAAACTGAAAAGCAGGGAGAGCGGAGCCGGGCGGTTTACCGAGTTTCTGCTCCCCCCGCTGACCTTCAACGAGTACATTCACCTGCTCAATCTCAATGCGCTGATTCGACCATCAACCTTTACATGGGATGGCGGGATAACTGATTTTTATGATGCTGTTGACATCAGAAAGCTGAACGAGCATTTCCTCAACTATATCAATTTCGGCGGATACCCTGAAGTTATTTTTTCTGAAGCGGTACAGTCCGATCCTGGACGATATATCCGCTCTGATATCATCGACAAGGTCTTGTTGCGCGATCTGCCAGGGTTGTACGGCATCAAGGATGTTGCGGAGCTGAACTCACTCTTTACGGCCATAGCCTACAATTCCGGTCAGGAATTTTCTCTCGAATCACTCAGTACCTCTTCAGGGGGCGTTGACAAGAACACGCTTAAACGATACATCGAATATCTGGAAGCCGCGTTTCTTGTCAGAACAGTCAAACGCACCGATAATAACGTCAAGCACTTCAGGCGGTCAACACAGTTTAAAATGTATTTGACCAACCCCTCGCTTCGCAGCGCACTCTTTTCGCCGCTTCATGCCACCGATGACCACATCGGCGCAATGGTTGAAACCGCAGTTTTTTCACAGTGGATGCATCGCGACTGGATAGAGCCCTGGTATGCCCGGTGGAGCAAAGGAGAGGTTGACTTGATTTGCCTGGATGAAAAAAAGTTCAAGCCCCTCTGGGCGGTCGAAATCAAGTGGAGCAACCGCTACTTTGAGTATCCTGCGGAACTCAAATCACTCATCTCCTTTTGTACCACAAACCAGCTCCAGAAGGCGGTGGTAACGACAATTGACAAGCAGGGAGTAAAGGAGGAGAGTGGCGTGCAGCTTACCTTTGTTCCCGCATCGGTTTACGCGTATGCGGTTGGCCGAAACACACTGATTCAGAAAAAACAGCAACTGTACATTATCTCAAATTCTTGATCATGTTGTTCACTTCATCGTGAAGGTCGTCGAGATTATCATTGCAATTCTATCAAGCATATCCATTCCTTGATCCCTATCAAGAAAATCATCAGCCGTTTTGATAGATGAAAACCGCCGTTCGATTGTTACCAGAGCGTGCTCAATCTGCACCAGTTTTTCAAGAAGCTGGATGGTTCAACCGCAGGCAAGGTGCTTTGGCGTTAGCTTGTTGACGCGCATTGCTACCGAAGCCTTCGTGTGAGCGGCTCGAGTTGTTACGGAAAGTAAATTAAGAATAAACCAAGTTTACTTTTCGCAATAAAAGTAAACTTAAAATTATTTTGTGAAGCAGAAAGGACTCTCGGCGATCACTTGATTGATCAATAATACGGGTCGTTGAGCAAGACGGTTATCTGCCGACAATCTCATTAAGCCCCTCGATAACCCGAATCAACTCTGTCGGCAGAAAGCGATCCGATTTTGCTGCCTATCCGTTCTGCCGACAGAGTTTGGATCTGACTGATCGGCAGTATTCCGGCCACGTCTCAATCTCGCCGTTCATACCCTCTTCTGCCAGTTGGCGCTCTTCTGCAGGATCAAGTTTTGCGCACTCTTCAGCCAGACTGCGGTGCTCAATGCGCTCAATTTTTTCCAGGAACGCCTCCTCTATTGCCTGACTTCGATTGGCAAAAACCCTCTTTTCGACAAGCCGGTCAATTTTTGTGATCGCGATAGCATCAATGGTTATTGCAACTTTTGTTTTTCCCATCAGCCCACCTCGTTGAAAAGTTTTCATACCTTCTATCATACCCACACCTTTTGATAAAAACAACGATTGCTCATCATTTTTCTTGAGAGAACAGTGGTCACGCCATACTGAACGCCTACATCACCTTGTCCCTGAGGTGGTTGATGATTTTTTTACTCACGGAACGCCCCCCAAATGGGTAACATCAAAAAACACTCTGAGTTTCTCTTGATGGAGCACACAGCAGTGAGTATCTTTGAAACAAGAAGCAAGATGATTGTACTGTCGCGTGAACGATTTTTATGAAGGAACTTGATTATGACAGAAACAATGACGTTTGAAGTATCCCAGGACTTGCTGGCATCACTCAAGATTGGGATTCAGGATCTGGCACAAGAGATTCGTCTGATGGCGGCCATAACCTATTTTCAGGAGAAGAAACTTTCACTGGGAAAAGCTGCTGATTTGGCAGGATGTAATCGGCTCAACTTCATGGATCTACTGGCGCGAAAAGGGATTGTCATTTTTGATTATGACGAGTCCATTGTTGACAGTGAGTTACGAGGAGTCGCGCAGTTATCCAAAGGCGCAGTATGATTATCTGCAATGCCACCCCGTTAATTGCCTTTGCCCGTATTGGTCAATTGGCGTTGCTTCAAAAAGTTGTTGGAACGCTTGTCATTCCAAATGCTGTGGCCAGAGAGATTTCTGTTTATAGTGACATTCAGCACGGCCTCATTGATTTGGCACAAGAACCATGGATTTCAGTTCAAACATTACAATCTGAAGCTCAAGTTCATTTACTGTTACCGACTCTTGATCGTGGTGAAGCCGAAGTCATCGCGTTAGCGTTAGAACGAGCAGCAGGATTAGTTTTGATCGATGAGCTCACTGGCCGCAAGGTGGCAGAGTCATTACATCTGACCGTATCAGGTTCTGTCGGAATTTTGATTCAGGCAAAACAGATGGGTGAAATCTCTGCGGTCAAACCGTTACTTGATGAGATGATGCAAAGAGGAATCCGGTATAGCCCTCGATTTGTGACAGCAATTTTACAACGGATTGGAGAATAATCGCAGTTAGGAAGGATTCTATCGGCCAGTGATCTCGTTAAACTGTTTCAAGCCGAAGGCATTTTCAAGGAGATTCTTGGCCGAACCCGTTACCGGATTTTTGTGTTCAGCGAGTTTCTCGACAAGTGCAAGTAATTGAAAAACGAATTTGACAATGGCGACTGTAAAGTTCAACCCAAAGGATATTCTTTATCACTACTGCTCAACAGAGGCGTTTCATTCCATTGTGACAACGCACTCGATTCGCCTTTCATCAATGTCGTTGTCGAATGACTCGATGGAAGGAAAAATGGTAGAAGAAGCACTCGCCCGTCTCGCCGAATGCGATAAGTGTGATCAAGGTACAATTTCGCTTTTACAGGCACAGTTTGAAGTATATCTCAAAGATGTTGATGGATTTGGTTTTTGCCTGTCCAAAAAGAGAGAGCTACTCAGCCAGTGGAGAGCATATGCTTCCGATGCAACTGGTGTTGCCATCGGATTTTCACGTGATTATCTTGAATTGCTTCGAGAAGAATATCTTCGCCAAAGAGATCCGTTTCTTGGATTTACTATTGCAGAGGTAATGTATGATCCCGAAGATCATGAGAAGCAGGTTCGGCCTCTGTATCAACAGATTAAACACGCCATTGATGAAGGGGATTTACTTGAAGCCAAAAAGCATTCGCCCCTTCGTTCATGGAGTAACGATACTGAAACTCAGAGAAAAAAATCGTGTCTGGCATCTCTTGGTTTCTCTACGTTAATGGCTACACTCGCATTTGCTTTTGTTCTTAAATCTGAAGCATTTAAAGAAGAGGATGAGCTGCGGTTGCTTGCATTAATTAATCGGGGGGAGATAAAAAAGTTAGGTTTTGACGTAAAGTCCAATAGCCTTAGACCATACAGGGAATATGAATTAAAAAAGTTTGATCAGTGCACTCCTGTCATCAAGGAGGTTATTCTTGGCCCAAAACACCGCTCGCCGATTTCTGTGGTGGAAGATTTTTTAAGATGTAATGGATTTGGGTATGTACATGTCAGCCGTTCAGCAGTACCGTATCAATAAGGAGATCAATAATTTTAATTTCAGAAAAACCGCATGGCTTGGATTTGGATTATTTTGAAGAGAGCTGAATGACTATCGCAGAACTTCAAAACCTCCTTCATCCGGATATTCAAGCCCTGCTTGCGTTGCACCATTCCGGTGATCCGGCAGCTTTTGCCATGCAGTTTCATGGTCGCAGTGATTTGCCGGTACGGGCAATGGCGGAACAGCTTGCCTGCCAGCAGAAGGCGGTTAAAAAACTACCCATACTTTCAAAGCATAAACTGCTTTATACACCGTTGGCGCTTGAGCAATCTTCCGGGGAGCGCACGGCTGCATACAAGGCTTCGCTTATGTCGGGCAAAAGGGCAATTGATTTGAGTGGCGGACTTGGCGTTGATGCGATGTTTCTGGCCCGGACGTTTCAGGATGTGGTTTACTGCGAGCGTGATTCGCAGCTTTGTGCGGTGGTTGAGCATAACCTGAAGGTGAGCGGAATTGCCAATGTTCAGGTAAGGAACGGCGAAAGCATCAGCCTGCTTGCGGAGTACCCGGACAACTCTTTTGACTGGATTTTTGTTGACCCTGCTCGCCGTGAGGAGGGGCGTCGCTCCATAGCGCTGGATGCGGCGAGTCCGGATGTTGTGGCCTCTCATGATCTGCTGCTTCGTCATGCGCAGCGGGTCTGCATCAAGGCCTCTCCGGCACTCGAAATCAGCGGGCTGAAAAAGCTGTTGCCCGCCTTGCAGACGATTGTTGTGGTGTCGGTTGATCGTGAATGCAAGGAGATTCTGCTGCTGCTTGAGCGCGCGCACCCTGCGGATGGGCCCGTGCAGGTAAAAGCGGTCTGCCTGAACCGTGATTCGGAGGAGATAACGGAAGTTTTCGGAGGGAATGGTGAGGCGCCGAGAGTGGTTGGAATGGCGGTGAAGGAGTACCTCTATGAGCCTGATCCGGCCATTATCAAGGCGAGGCTTTCGGCGGTGCTTGCGAGGGATTCTGGCCTCCAGTTTGTGAACAGGAGCGTTGACTATCTCACCGCTGATCGCAAAATTGAGGACTTTCCCGGCAGAACGTTCCGCGTGGTTGATTGCGTTCCTTACAAGCCGAAAAGCTTCAGGGCTTTTCTGGAGCGACATGCCATTACAGGGGCAAGCATCCAGCGGCGCGATTTTCCCCTCTCGGCGGAAGAGCTTAGGAAAAAATACCGGCTTCTTGAGAGTGAGAGGGCCTTTCTCTTTTTTACCAAAGACGCTACAGGCCATCCGCTCTGCATCTACGCGCTCAGATGTTTCCCCGGAGACGCAGCAGCTCCCGCTGTGCAAGGCCGAAGCGGAGCCCCTGGATGCTGACACGGATTTCCGGGGCGCCAAGCAGGCGCATGAATTGGTGCAGGATGAGCGTTCCCATAGTGATGACGTCAGCCCTCCCTTCGGGGATGCCAAGCTCAATGATCTGCTCAAGGGTGCTTGTTTTGAGTTGGCTGAGAAAGGCGTGCACCTCTTCGTATTTCAGAGGGTAGTTGTGCACCTTCTCGGCGTCAAAGTGTTTCAGTCCCTGGCTCACCTGAGCGATGGTGGTGAGGGTTCCGGCTACGCCGTAGACGTGCTCCCGTGCAGCAAAAAAGGGGATGATGTTTGCGGTGAGGAGCTGGTCGATGCAGGATTTGGCCGCATCAAACTCACTCTGTGGCGGGGGGAGTGTGGTGAAAAAGCGTTCAGTGAGCCTTACCGAACCGATATCGAGGCTGACACTTTCCGTGACCAAGCCGGATGACCCCATGGAGATTTCGGTGCTGCCGCCGCCGATATCGATGACGGTGAAAAGTTCAGGAACGTCGCTCATGCCAGCCACAGCGCCACCAAAGGTGAGATCTGCTTCCTCTTTGCCTGAGATGCATTGGATGGTTATTCCTGCGGCACGCTCGATGGAGTCGATCACCTCCGTGCGGTTTTTTGCGTCTCTCAGGGCGCTGGTGCCTGCGGCGATGATTTCTTCAACACTGTGTTCATCGCTGATCTGGCGATAGTCAACCATGCAGTCGATAAGTCGTTGCAATCCTCGCGGGTCAATCACTTTGTCGGCATCGACATTTTTTCCAAGCCGCACAATGGTCTGCTTGTGGTAGATCGGCTGCATGGCGCATGTAGCCGGATCAAGGTCGGCAATAAGCAGCAAAGCGGTGTTGGTGCCGATATCGATGCATGAAACGCGTTTGGTCATAGTGGTTTTATAAAGCTTGAGAGCCATTCATCTTCATAGATGGTTTTCTCCGCAGTGTAGCCGAGCCGTTTGAGCAGCTTGTTGAGCCAGGGTTCGTCGTAGACAAGGATGCCGGAGAGGAGCACCGGGGCCGAAGGGGCATATTTGCGGATTACCGGCAGGATGCGGTCGATGACGTTTTTGTTGATGTTGGCCAGAATCAGGTCGTAGCCCTCTTTGAGGTTGACGACCAGATCCTCTTCGGCATCGAGGAGTGCGACCGTGATTTCATCGGCCTGGTTTTCCGCAATGTTTTCAACGGCGTTTTCAGCGGCCCAGGAGTTGTTGTCGAAGGCGAGGATGGGGCGGTTGTTGCCGAGTTTGCGGGCGGCAATGGCAAGAACGCCGGTGCCAGTGCCGATGTCCATGATTTTTTTCTCTTTCAGGTCGAGATGCTCCATTTGGCGCAGCATCAGGCGCGTTGTGGCATGGTAGCCGGTGCCGAACGACATCTTCGGGTTGATTTGAATGACGATCTGTCCGGGTTTTGGCGTGATGTCATTGCTTTGCTGAACAATCAGCAGTTTGTCGGAGATTTCGATGGGTTGCAGGGTTGCCTCCCAATCGGCATTCCAGTTTCTGTCGGCGATGAGGGTTGCTGTGTAAGCGGGAAGCGTGCCCAGCCGTTCCTGCAGCATTGAGCGGAGGCTCTCTTCCTTCTCCTCTGTCCATTGGGTTTCAGGCAGATAGGCGAGGAGCTGGTGATCCTCTTCAAGAAAAGAGTCGATTCCCTCTCCGGCAAGCAGGCCGATGCAGAGTTCATGCAGGTCAGGGCCTATTTGAAAAGCCAGCTCAATAAAGTGGTTTGTTCCGGGTTGAGGCATAAAAATGGTCGGGCAGATTAAGATGGTTGCAGGGTTGCTGTCCGCAATATACAGATTTCCCCATGTAAAGAAGAGATGGGCATCAGAGAGCACTTCGGGAGCGTTTACTCTGTGGTGATCAGGCGTGTGGCAAAGGCGAAATGACTGTCGTAATACCGCTCGTTGAGGCGGCTGAGTTTGACTCCACTGCTTGCTGCATGGGCAAAGCTCTCCTGACCGACAAAGATGCCGACATGATCGATGCTTCGGCTTGCGTTACTGAAAAATACAAGGTCGCCGGGGCGGAGGCTCTTTTTGGGTACCATATTGCCAACTGCGGCAAGATCGCTTGCGGTGCGTGGCAGAATCATGCGGAAGTTTTTCTGATAAAGATAGAGCACAAACCCTGAACAATCGAAGCCGTTTGGGGTTGCTCCGCCGAAGCGATACCTGGTGCCGAGGGATTCGTTAATGGATGAAAAGAGCTGATCGAGCGACTGCGGTTTTATCTTCAGTGGCAAGGGGCAGATGCGGGCGCTGCCTCCACCTTCAGGGCGGCAGGAGATATGCGATTTTCTGTTTTTTAAACTATATTTGCTCTCCATGCGGTATCCTGAACCGCTCCAGGAACTCTGGCAGCCGGTAACGGCGAGTACTGTTCCGATCATGGTGCAGAGGAGCAGGAGTGTTCTGCATTGCAGGCTTCGGTCTGGTCGTGATGCGGCAGGGGTGAATTGTTGCTGCATGAGAGGTGATGTTCTGTTTTTTTATGAAGAGTGGCCATTGCCCGCTTCCTGGTGAAAAGGAAGAGGTGAAAAACAATAAGAGGCAAGATACTCTATTAAATTATTTGAGTAAAGAATATGGCGGTGATGAAATTCGGAGGGACTTCCGTGGGGACGGCCAAGGCAATGCGGCAGGCGATCTCCATTGTTGCAAGGGAAGAGCAGAAGGCGGTGCCTCTGGTGGTGCTGAGTGCCTGCAGTGGTATTACCAATAAACTGGTGCACATTGCTGATGCTTCAGGGCGCAGCGCTCTGGATGAGGCGATGGCCCTGGCTGGTGAGGTGCGCAGCTTTCACCTCAATCTGCTTGATGAGCTGATCAAGGGAGTTGAGCTGAAGGCGGAACTTGCCATCAAGATAGAGGAGCTGGCAAGTCGGCTGGAATTGCTGATAAAGGGTGTTGATATTGTGGGTGAACTGACGGAGCGTTCGAGGGATATGTTCTGCTCCTTCGGTGAGCTTTTTTCCACGACCGTCTTTGCTGCGGCCATGAAGGAGCTGGGTCACAAGGCCGTGTGGGTGGATGTTCGGACGGTGATGATTACCGACGATAATTTTGGCTTTGCCCGTCCGTTGCAGGAGGTGTGTGAAGAGCGGGTGGGTCGCCTCATCAAGCCGTTGCTTGAGGGCGGAATGACCGTTGTGACGCAGGGTTATATTGGTTCAACGCAGGATGGCCGGACGACGACGCTCGGCAGGGGTGGTTCCGACTTTTCGGCGGCGCTGCTTGGTTCGTGGCTCAATGATGATGCTATCCAGATCTGGACAGACGTTGATGGTGTTATGACCTGCGATCCGCGCATGGTGCCTGAAGCGAGGAGCATCAGGGTGATGACCTTTTCGGAGGCGGCGGAGCTTGCATATCTTGGCGCAAAGGTGCTCCATCCCGATACCATTGCTCCGGCAGTGCAGAAAAATATTCCGGTCTATGTGCTGAACTCATTGCATCCTGATGCCAAAGGGACGATCATTACCAACGACCCGCAGCGGCTTTCGGGCATGAGTTATGAGGGGCTGGTCAAGTCGATTGCGGTCAAGAAGGGGCAGTGCATCATCAATGTGCGCTCGAATCGTATGTTCGGTCGCCATGGCTTTATGAATGAACTCTTCGATGTCTTTGCCCGTTATGGTGTATCGGTTGAAATGATTGCGACCAGCGAGGTTTCGGTTTCGCTTACGGTTGACGATAAATGCTTCAGCGATGAGCTGATCGGGGCTCTCAAGGCTCTTGGTGATGTTGATATTGAGCATGGAGTGTCAACCATCAGTGTTGTTGGTGATAATCTCCGCATGTCACGCGGTGTTGCGGGAAGGATTTTCAGTGCTTTGAAGGATGTAAATCTCAGAATGATCTCGCAGGGCGCGTCGGAGATTAATGTCGGTTTTGTGGTCGAAGAGCCTGAAGTGGTAACGGCGGTCAACAATCTGCACCGGGAGTTTTTTTCCGGCCCCCAGAATGAGGGTATTTTTGAAACTCCGGCAGGAAGCCGGTAAGGTGCCGGAATGAACAAACGGCGTTAATTGTCTTTATAATCGGCTGTAAAAACAAGAGGTACTGCACACATGGACTATAAAAAAGCTGGAGTTGATATAAGTGCGGGCGAAGAGTTTGTCCGGATGATCAAGCCCCAGGTTCGCCAGACATTTACTCCGGGAGTCATCACCGATATTGGTGCTTTCGGTGGTTTTTTTCAGCCGGATTTTGCGAAGTATACCAAACCGGTACTGGTCAGCAGCATTGACGGTGTTGGTACGAAACTCAAGATTGCCATTGAGCTTGGTCAGTATGAGACGGTGGGCTCATGCCTGGTCAACCATTGTGTGAACGATATTCTGGTCTGCGGTGCAAAACCACTCTTCTTTCTTGACTACTATGCCTGCGGAAAACTGACTCCCGCCATTGCGGCCTCTGTGGTGACCGGTATGGTCAATGCCTGTCGTGAAAACGGATGTGCGTTGATTGGCGGTGAAACGGCGGAGATGCCGGGTCTGTACCAGGAGAGGGACTTTGATCTTGCAGGTTCCATTGTCGGGGTTGTGGATCATGAAAAAATCATCAATGGCTCGGCAATCAGGGAGGGCGATCTGCTTATCGGGCTCCCGTCGAACGGGTTGCATACCAATGGCTATTCGCTTGCAAGAAAAGTGCTTGAAAACAGGATGCACGATACCTTTCCGGGTCTTGAGGGAACCATTGGAGAGGAACTTCTGAAGGTGCATCGCTCCTACCTTTCTGTTATTGAGCCCTTCTTTGGTTCGCCTGATGTCAGGGGCTTGTCGCACATTACCGGTGGTGGTCTGATGGGCAACACCATGCGCATTGTGCCTGAAGGGCTGGCGCTTGAAGTTGCGTGGGATGCATGGCCCGAACCCCTGATTTTCGATATCATCCGCAGGGCAGGCCATGTGCCCGAGGAGGATATGCGCAGAACCTTTAATCTTGGTGTAGGACTGGTGATGATTGTTGAAAAAAGTGCGGTCGAGAGAGTGCTCTCAACTTTGAAATCTCAACAGGAAAATGCGTACATTATCGGAAAGGTATCCAGAAAAAAATAAAGCAATAATCAGAGAGATTCATGCTGACTTTACTGGCCATTTTGGCGGTGAGCTATATCATTGGTTCCATTCCTACCAGCCTTGTGGCGGGAAAACTGCTCAAGGGGATTGATATCCGGAACTTTGGCAGCGGCAATGCCGGTGGTACCAATGCCTTCAGGGTGCTTGGCTGGAAGCCGGGTCTTGTTGTTACCCTGATTGATATTGTCAAGGGTGTTGTTGCGGCGGTCTCGGTTGTGGCTTTTTTCCGCCACCACCCGATTGGCGCCTTTCCTGACATGAATGAGGTTGCCTTGCGCCTTCTTGCCGGAATGAGCGCGGTTATCGGCCATGTCTTCACGCTCTTTGCCGGATTCAAGGGGGGCAAGGGGGTCAGTACTGCTGCCGGTATGCTGATCGGGATCGCCCCGGTAAGCATGTTGATGGTTGTCGGAATTTTTCTCCTCACTGTCTATATCTCCCGGCACGTCTCTGTTGCATCGATGCTTGCAGCAATTGCATTCCCTTTGATTATTGCCATTCGTAAATATATTTTCGAGCTTGGCAGTGGCCTCGATTACTATATTGGCCTTTTCGGTTCGCCGATCTCCTTTCATGACAGTCTCGACTATCACCTCATGATTTTTGGGCTTATTGTGGCGCTTGCCATTCTCTATACGCACCGGACCAATATCAGACGATTGATCTCTGGCACCGAAAGTCGCGTAACCTTCGGAAAAAAGCATTAAGGCACAGACACTGCGGATGAATATTGCTGTACTGGGGGCGGGAAGCTGGGGAACTACCCTGGCTGTTCTGCTTGCGAAAAAAGGGCATGATGTTCGCCTCTGGGCGCACAGGCCTGAATTTGCCGCAACGCTTGATGCCGAGCGAGAAAATCGCCGCTACCTCAAGGGGGTAGCTTTTCCCGACTCGTTGCAGATAACCCCTCATTTGCAGCCTCTGGTCTCCTGGTCGGAGATGATTGTGACCGCTGTCCCCTCGCAGGCTTTGCGGGAGACCATCCTCGGTTTTTGTACGCTTGATTTGAGCGGAAAAATTCTGGTCAATGTGGCCAAGGGGATTGAGATCGGGACGGGAAAACGGATGTCGGAAGTGCTGCTTGAAGTGCTTCCCGGTGTCTGCCCCTCCCAGGTTGCAGCGCTGTACGGCCCGAGTCATGCAGAAGAGGTCTCGAAGGGACAACCCACTACCGTTGTCGCCTCTTCGTCATCGCTTGCTACGGCAGAAAAGGTGCAGGAGGTTTTCCATACGAGTATGTTCCGCGTTTATGTCAATACCGATATTGTCGGGGTTGAAATTGCCGGTTCGGTCAAAAATATTATTGCCATTGCGGCAGGAATCTCGGATGGCATAGGATTTGGCGATAATGCCAAGGCCGCCATTATTACCCGGGGGATGGCTGAAATTTCAAGGCTTTGCAGCAAGCTTGGTGGCGAAGCGGTGACCATCTCCGGTCTTGCCGGTATTGGTGATCTTGTTGTCACCTGCCTGAGCCGCCACAGCCGAAACCGCTATGTTGGTGAAGAGATTGGACGGGGGCGTTCGCTGGATGAGGTGATCAGCCAGATGAATATGATTGCCGAGGGTGTCCACAGCTCAAGGGCGGTTTATGAGCTGAGCAGGGCCGTCGGGGTTGACATGCCTATCACGCGGGCCGTCTATCAGATGCTCTTCGAACGAAAGCCTGTCGAGCAGGCGATTCTCGATTTGATGACACGCGACCTGAAGCAGGAGCGGGACTGAGCCGTTACCGGTGCTTCTTTGGAAAATCGTACCAGATCAGTTTTCCGCCATCAGGATTTGCATGTTTCCACGAGTCGATATCAAGGTCAATTCTGACCACCCCACAGGTTACCAGATTCTCGATATAACTTCCGGCAAGCAGGTTTGAAAATTCTGTCAGCGTCGGGTTGTGTCCGAAAAGCATTGCCGTAGTGCAGGTGTCGGGGATCTGCTGGACGATTTTCATCAGATGGAGTACACCGCCTTCGTAGATCTCCATTCGTTTCTGGATTTGCTCCTCTGGGTAGCCAAGCGTTTCGCAAAAGAGTTCCGCCGTGGTGAGCGCCCTGGTTGCGGGGCTTGAAAGAACAAGTTCCGGAAGGATCTTCTTCTTTTTCAGAAGGTCGGCCATGAAGGGGGCGGCTTTCATGCCACGCGTGTTCAGCGTCCGTTCGAAATCGCCGGTATTGGCGTTTCCCCAGTCTGATTTGGCGTGACGGACAAGGTAGATGGTTTTCATTTGCATTTGAAGAGATAGCGTTCTTTGAGATCCATGATTCTTCGGTATGAGCGGTCGATACGCTCCTCTGTAATGAGCTTTTTCTGCAGTAGCGAATGCATGATTGCTGCGGCTTTCGAGGCAATTGCCGGATCGTAGCTGGTATTGTTTCCAAAGAGCAGCAGGTCAACACCAGCCTCAATGGCCAAGCGGATGGCCGTTTCAAGGCCGTAATGGTCGGCAATGGCTTTCATCTGCAAGTCGTCGCTCACAATCACTCCATCGAAGCCGAGTCGGGTGCGGAGCACTCCGTCGAGGATCGCTTTTGAGAGTGTTGCCGGGTAGAGGGGGTCGAGTTTTCCATTGAAGACATGTGCGGTCATGATTGGGTCATGATAGCCTGCGGCGATAAGGGCATGGTAGGGCTCCAGCTCTTTTTCTGACCAGCTTGCTGTAATGTCGGTAAAATCACGATGCGTGTCGGTGGTTGAACTGCCGTGACCGGGGAAATGTTTCAGTGCGGGAATAATGCCCTCGTCCCGGAAGAGGCTGCAAATGATGCTGATGTTTCCCGTCACCACTGCAGGGTCGGATGAGAAGCTTCGACCAAGTTTGCCGATAACCGGATTGTCAGGATTGACGTTCAGGTCAGCGACAGGCGAAAGATTCATGCCGATGTGCATTGCTTTCAGCGTTTTTGCACATTGCCGGGTTGCAGCTCTGGTGCTGTCGGGGTTGTTGAGCGCTCCCAGATGCTCCGCCGAAACACTGGAGGGAAATCCCCTGGCTGGCTTGAGGCGGCTGACCTTTCCTCCCTCCTGGTCTATGGCAATCAGGAGCGGAATTTGCGACAACTCCTGCAGCTCCATTGTCAGGCGGGCGAGTTGCTCCGGACTGCTGATGTTCCTTGACGTGGAATGGGATGGCACATCGTAGTCGAAGAGCACGACTCCTCCTATCTGGCGCTCCCTGATATCAGCCCGAATCTCCGGAGCATCAGCAACGCTGAACCCCCGGAAGCCGATCATGAGCATCTGGCCGATTTTCAGAGAGGTGCTGTCGGGCTGTGTTGCACTGTATGCTGTCATGCGAAAGAGAAGCAGGAGCAGCAACGATGCCAGCAGCACCCGTGATCTATTGTTCATAGGCAAAGAAGAGAGTTTTCACCAGATTGTTTAACCGTTTGTCTGCTGCCTGTGGAGCTCTTTGGGCTTCAAACGACCGCTTTCATAATGGTGAGTTCGCCGTCGGCAATGTCGATGGCAACCTCATCCCCCTCCTCAATTTCCCCTGAAAGAATGAGCGCTGAAACACGGTTGGTAATTTTGCGCTGCATTACCCGTTTGAGCGGTCGGGCGCCGAAGGCCGGGTCGAACCCTGCATTGGCAAACCACTGGATGGCCGGTTCAGAGATTGTCAGGTTGATATGCTGCCGCATTGCCATCTCCTTGATGCGGTCGAACTGGATCAGCACAATCTTTTTCAAGTCCTCCCTGGTGAGCGGCGTAAAGAGGATAACCTCATCGATGCGGTTGAGAAACTCCGGCTTAACCTTCTGCTTCAGGAGCTGGAAGAGTTTTTCCTGCAGGCCGGAAAGCATGATCTCCCGGTTTGCTCCCTCCATCATCTCCATTTCAGACTGGATAAGCTGTGCACCGATGTTGCTCGTCATGATGATAATGGTGTTCTTGAAATTCACTGTCCGTCCCTTGCTGTCGGTGAGTCGTCCATCATCAAGAATCTGCAGAAGAATGTTGAAGACATCGGGATGTGCTTTCTCGATTTCGTCGAGCAGGACAACAGCAAAAGGTTTCCTGCGTACCGCTTCGGTGAGTTGTCCACCCTCCTCATAGCCGACGTAGCCGGGAGGAGCGCCCACCAGGCGGCTGACGGTATGCGCTTCCATGTATTCGCTCATGTCGATGCGTATCATGGCATCTTCGTCATCAAACAGATAGTCTGCAAGTGTACGCGCCAGTTCGGTTTTTCCAACGCCGGTCGGGCCGAGAAAGATAAAAGAGCCTATTGGCCGTTTGTCGTCGCCCATTCCTGCCCGTGAGCGCTTGACCGCTTCGCTGACTGCAGTGACCGCTTCTTCCTGCCCGATCACCCGCTTGTGCAGCTCATCTTCAATCAGCAGGAGTTTCTGGCGGTCTGACTGGAGCATCTTGCTGAGGGGAATACCGGTCCATTTCGAGACGATATCGGCAATGTCTTCGGCGTCAATCTCCTCTTTCATGATGAGATCGCCGGATGCTTTTTTTGCTTCAATTTTGAGGCGGTTTTCCTCGATCTGGCGCTCGATGGCGACGGTTTTGCCATAACGGATCTCGGCAACCTTGCCATAGTCCCCCTGCCGTTCGAACTCCTCGGCCTGCACACGCAGCTCTTCGAGCTGCGACTTCAGGCTGCGCGATGACTGAATCAGCTCTTTTTCGCTATCCCATTTTGCCTTGATGACGGTCTGCTCTTCCACAAGATTTGCAAGCTGTTTTTCGATCTCATCCAACCGTTGTTTCGTGTCAGCGGTGCTCATACTATTTCGCGTTTGATTACGGAGTGTGAATAAGAATTTATTGTTGTAAATTTAGGCACAAAAAGATCAAAGTCATCATCTCCACCCATTTTAACCTGAAAAAAGAGTAACGGATAACAACGTGGAAAAGTTCTCAATTGGTTCACTCTCACTCCCTGATGACAATATGCCGCTCTTCATAGCAGGCCCCTGTCTGATCGAAAGTCGGGCAATGGCTCTGCAGACGGCTGATGAGTTGCAGCGCATAAGCCGGGAGCAGGGAGTTCATTTTATTTTCAAGGGCTCTTACCGCAAGGCAAATCGCACCTCCGGGAGATCTTTTACCGGGATTGGTGACATCGAGGCGCTCGAAGTGCTTGCTGAAATTCGCCAGGACTATGGGATGCCAGTAATTACGGATGTGCATGAAACAAAGGAGGTTGCGCTTGCTGCCCGTTATGTTGATGTGCTGCAGATACCGGCATTTCTCTGTCGTCAGACGGAGCTTCTTGTTGCTGCCGGAGAGAGTGGTCTTGCGGTCAATATCAAGAAAGGGCAGTTTATGGCCCCTGAGGATATGGCGCTTGCTGCCGCCAAGGTTGTCGAGACGGGCAACAAGAGGGTCATGCTGACCGAAAGGGGATCAAGTTTTGGCTATCATAACCTTGTTGTCGATTTCAGGGGGCTGGCAAAGATGGCGGAGTCGGGCTATCCGGTGCTTTATGATGCGACGCACAGCCTTCAACTGCCTGCAGCAGGCCAGGGGGTTTCGGGAGGAGAACGTCAGTATGTACTGCCTCTTGCCAGGGCAGCGGTTGCCGCCGGTGTGAACGGACTCTTTTTTGAGATTCATCCGGATCCTTCAAAAGCCCTCTCGGATGCGGCTACCCAGATTCCACTGGCTGATTTCAGTACGATGGTTAAACAACTGCTCCATCTTTACCGGTGTGTGCACGCTCTTCATTCACTCTAAAACATCATACGCTCTTGGAAGGTTTTCAATATTTCGGGATGCAGCCTTCGCAAGCTGATCCAACATCAAGAATTGAAGAGGCACTCAGTGCGGTACGGGCGCTTGTTTTTCCGATTGACGGTGTCCTGAACGGCAGCCGTATTACCTTCGACAGTAATGGAGGAGAGATCTGTTCCATCTCGGTCAGGGATGCTGTTGCCATTAAGGAGGCTCTGAAGCAGGGCATACATATTGCCGTTCTGTCGGAAAGAGAAGCTGAAGGGTATCGTCCCCTGCTTGAAGCGCTTGGTGTAGAGGATCTCTACCTTAACGGGGAAAATCTGCTCTATTCTTATGAGGCATTTCTCCAGCGCCACAATCTTTCCGATGAGGAGTGCGCCTATATCGGTGATGATGTGGGTGATGTTGCCGTGCTGTCAAAAGTCGGTTTGCCTGCAACAGCTATTGACGGCGTTGATTATCTCCGGCACAGGGTTGGTTATATCTCGGGGTATGAAGGGGGAAAAGGGTGTGTGCGGGAGTTGGTCGAAATGATTCTCATCCGACAGGGTAAATGGCCCTACATTGAGTGTCGTGTTGAGGAGGAGTGACTCTTCAGGGCTCTTCCTCTGCGAAATCCGGTGTGAGGGCCGGGTTCATGAGCCCAGCCGTCTCGGCAAGTGAGAGAATACCGACAATGTTGGTGCCGTGACAGGGCTCAACATGCACGTCTCCCCTATAGGTTGTTCCCTGCTCAAGGGCAATTTCAAGTGCGGCTATTTTGCCAAGAAGGCTGTATGCCGCCGACTGTGGTGTTGAGCAGGCGACAGGAGGGTTGTTTTCCCCATGCAGATGATAGCCTTCGGGCAGCAGTTCGATTGATGGATAATCATGCCAGTGCGTCATCGAAGCCCCGAATTGGGCAAGATGAAGGGGGAAGCTCGCTTCTGGCCTGAGCGTCATCAGGATACTTGCCGTCAGGGCATTGCCAAGAGCATGTGCCAGAATGGTGAGGGTGTCGAAGGAGGGCTTGGCAACAATTTCCGGCGGGCACCCCATCGGGGTTTTCAGGTATGCGCGTCCCCTTCCGTTGCGCTGTATCAGCCCGATTTCCACCAGATCACTCTTTGCTTCAAGATGATTTTTTCTGCATCCCGACCTGGTTGTCATGACGCGTACCTGTGGTACCGGAACGAGCATGGTGCGTCCCAGTACCCGGATTCTGACCCTATCCGACTCATTCTCTCCACGATGATCTGTTGATGCCGACTCGCCAAGAACAAGGGCGGGCTTTACGGTAACCGGTAATTGGCGGGCAAAGAAGCCGTAGCTCATGCCGCTTCGCTGGTCGAGATAGCGGGCAACAATGCGTTTGTAAAAGTTGCTGCGGTATTCGAGTCCCTCGGTTGAGGTATGCGTCAAGAGGCAGGCGTTCTTGCTCCACAGGGCGCTGCACTCCAGAAAATCCTTCGCTATGGCCTCAAACTCCGCACTCCCGCTCTGCAGTGCTCCGTGTTGTATGTCAAGCTCTTCACCCCTTGGCGGAACAACCTGTGCCGTCAGTTTTGGCACCAGTGTGTTTCGGACATCCTCAAGGCAGGGAAGCGGCGTATTGAAGTTGACCACTCCGCCGTTCATGGTGCAGATGCTCCACGAGTGGTCGGCGACAAAGATGAGGATATGCACCATATCTCGTGCAAGCCTGCCGACAATGGCGTCGAGGCGCTCCTGGGGGAGAGATTCCGGGCTGAGCGGAGCGGGTTCGTCGTAGATCCCGACGATGATGTTGTTGTACAGTGTTGTGACCCGGTTGATAGCCAGCAGGCTGTCAGGGAAATATCCCGGAGCGAGAATAACGGTGCCCGGAGCGAAACGTCCGTCATCCCCTGAAGCCTCCTCCTGTGAAAGAACGGCGATTCCCAAAGCGTGCATGGCTGCGGCGAGTGCGGAGCAAAAACGTTCGAGCCGGGGCGAAAGATCAGGTGCCGGATAGATAACCGGCCTTAGCCTCTTGCACATCTCCTCAATGAGCAGCGGAGTGTCAGAAGGAATGCCGAGGAGGTGGTAGAGCGAATCGGAACTGATGCTGTTCAATGGACAAAGGATAAATGATAATGGACAATGTGATAATGGAGAGTTGTGAACTGTCGATTGTCAACTGTCAATTGTTCCGAAATTATGCTCGCGCCCCCAGAGCAGTTTTGTGCGCAGGATTTCACAGTAATCGCGGTTTTCATTGGCGACAAGATTGATCGCCACAGTCGATTTTCGGACTGTGATGCTCTCCTGAGGATCAAGCATTTTTTTTAGATTACCGTCGCAGTTCAGGGGGAAAGAGCCGTCGGGTGCATCAACCGATACCTCAATGATTTTTTCGTCGCTGATAACGATTGGCCGGACGGTCAGCATGTGCGGGCATATCGGTGTGATCACAAAGACACTCGATTTCGGCGCGATGATCGGGCCACCGGCCGACATGGAGTATGCCGTTGAGCCGGTCGACGTGGCAATAATGATTCCGTCTGCCCGATAAGAGCTGAGCAGCTCGCCATCGAGTTTTATGATAAAGGTCGGAATACGCGGATAGGCCCCTTTTTCGATAACGACGTCATTCAGTGCACGAAGATGCTGAACCTCATTATCGATCAACACGGTCGCATCAAGTTGAGATCGGGTATGGATGGTGTTGCTTCCGTTCAGCACTCGTTCTATAGCCGTGAACATCTCCGCCTGGGTAAACTCGGTCAAAAAACCGAGGTAGCCGACATTGACCCCGATAACCGGTTTTGTTACGGCGTAATGTGAGGTAAAGAGCAGTGTGCCGTCGCCTCCAAGTGAGATAAAGGCATCACAGTGTTTGTTGAGCTCCTCGATTGGCGCCGAATTATCGGTCTGCAGTTTTTCAGCCGAAAGGCTTTCAAAAATATAGGCAACTTTTCGTTCGTCAAGCCATAAGGCGAGATTGCGGGCAAGATCGAGTGCGTTCTGCCTTGTAACATTGACAACAATGGCGAATTTCATGGCCGGTTCATCTCTTTAAGGGTTTGATAGAGCCGATTGGCCTCATTGAAGCGCGATTCAAGCTGCTCAAGGTCATGTTTTCGCACCTCGTGCGAGAGCAGGTCAAGTTCTCGGGAAAAGCGTTCAAGTTCATCTGCAATGTTGTCGCTGTTCGTGGCGATGATGTCTCGCCAGATATCCCACGAACTTCCTGCCAGCCGTGCAAGCGTGGCGAAGCCGGGTCCGGATTTACTGATTGAATCTCCGCACCAGGTCATCAGCAGTGTCGAAAGCAGTTGGGGCAGATGGCTTATTTTTGCAATGACCCGGTCATGCTCTTCCGGGGTCATCAAGAGCGTTGTGCAGCCTGCTGATTCAAGCAATGCAACAAGAAAAGCCGCTTTGTCGCCTGCAAGCAGATTGTTGTCGTCACAGAGGATAATGCGGCGTCCCTGCAAAAGCTCTGCATTGCTTTCGCGGTACCCCTGCTGCTCCTTGCCAGCCATCGGGTGCATACCGAGAAAAGGGAGTCCGAGCTCCCGGGCCCGGCGGGCGATGAGCGACTTGGTGCTTGAGACATCGCTGACCAATGTCGTGGGTGGAGCAAGCTGGCTGATCTCATCGAGCAGGGCAATATTGATCTCTACCGGAGCAGAAAGAATGATCAGGTCAGCCTGATAGAGTGTTTTTTTGTCATCAGTGAAGCGGTCAACTCCAAGCGATTCAACGCTTTCGCGGTCGCCGTCAGAAAAGTTCGGGTCGAACCCCTGGAAGAAAATATCGCTTTCAAGGGCCAGCGGAGAGCGCTTTATGGCCTGCAACAGCGACATGCCAAGCAATCCGAGGCCGATAAATGAGATGCTCCTGATAGGTGAATCCACACTCATGCCGTTAGTTTTGCTTGTTTGCCCTGCTTCCGGGAGCGTCGATTGGTACACCCTCCTTGCAGAGAGGGCACTCTTCGGGAGTATAGCTGATCACCTCCATCGAAAGGACTGAAAAATGGTCGTCAGCAAGCTTAACACGTCCGTTGCTGCGGTCAACCACCGAGCCAACCCCGACAAGTGATGCGCCAGCGCTCTTGATCAGTTCAATCACCTCGGCAACCGAGCCGCCGGTGGTGATGACATCCTCGATAACCAGTACCCGTTCACCGGGTTCCAGCGTGAAGCCCCGGCGGATGGACATAACCCCCTCCTTGCGTTCAGCAAAGATCGTTTTGACACCGAGCTGTCGTCCCACCTCCGTGCCAACCACAATGCCGCCGATTGCAGGAGAGATGACCGTTTCGACTCCCTTGCCGGTGAAATGTTCTGCAATTTTGCTGCATACTGCCGTCAGGTGTTCCGGATGTTGCAGAACCTTTGCGCACTGAAAGTAGGCATTGCTGTGGCGGCCGGAGGTCAACCTGAAGTGGCCATCAAGCAGGGCGCCGGTTGTCTTGAAAACGTCAAGCATGGTTGAAGTTGTCCTGTAAAGAGTTGCTTAAAATGGTAAAGATACAGAAGCCGCTTCCAAAAGCTAAAGGAAAAACGTTTCATTGGAACTGCTCTCCGGAGTGTGCCTCTTTAGCGCTCATTTTCCTGGTTTTCAAGGTATTCTCTGAGCAGGATACAGGCTGCTGCGCTGTCGACCCGCCCCTTCTGTTGCCGCACCTTTCTTGATTTTCCGGATGCGACGAGGATACTGCGTGCATCCTTCGATGAATGGTGCTCATCAAGGGTTTCAATCCTCAGTTGGGGGAACTCCTCATGAAGTGTCTCCAGAAAGCGGTCAATCACACCGGTCATGGCGTTTTTTTCGCCATTTTCGCTGAGCGGGTAGCCGACAATGACGAGAGCAATATCATCGGACTGTATCATGGTACCGAGCGCTTTGGAGAGTCCGGCGCGGTCAAAGGTTCCGACCGGCTGCGCGAAAAGCCAGAGGGGATCGCTCTGGGCCATTCCGATGCGCTTTGTTCCGTAGTCGATGGCGACCACCCTTTTTTTTGGAGTCAGGCGCATAGACGAATTTTTCTTCGATTAATCACGGTTCTTCTTCCTTGCCTTGAAGCGCTTTTTGCGACCATAAAATATAGCAACTTTCTCAAGGGAACCGTGCGCTCCCTCTTTGCTATCGTTTTCTCTCTGATGGCGAACAGCTTTATGCTTGAATCGCTCATCAATAATGGAGAGACAATTTTCAAACCTTTTCTTCCATATGATTGTTCCTCTTGGGTGACTGGTTTGAAGAACAATGTATTTCAGGGGAGGATTATTATGGGAGGGTTGTCGCTGCTGCTGATGACAAGTTTGATGCTTGCTGGCTGTTCGGTTTTGGGAAAGCGTACGGCGAGTGAGCCGCCGTTCAAAGTGCTTGAGCAGCATGGGGATATTGAGGTCAGGCAATATGGTGAGATGATTGTTGCCGAGACTGTTATTGAGGGTGCATACGGGCAGACAGGAGCGCCGGGCTTCAGCCGTCTTGCCGGATATATTTTTGGTAAAAACCGCTCAAAAGAGAAGCTCTCGATGACAGCTCCTGTACTTCAGGAGCAGGTCAGTGAAAAAATCTCCATGACCGCACCGGTGCTTCAGGAAAAGAGGGGAAGCGCATGGGTGATGGCCTTTGTGATGCCTGAAGGATCAACGCTTGAATCACTTCCCGTACCGCTTGATCCGGCGGTAAAACTCCGTTCTGTGCAAGGCAAAAAAGTTGGCGTTATTTGTTATTCGGGCCTGCATTCCGAAAGCAACCTGCGGAACTATGCAGGGAAGTTGACGGAGTGGCTTGAGAAGAAAAGGTTCAGGGTGCTCTCTCAGCCTCGGGCAGCAAGTTACGATCCTCCATGGACGCTTCCGTTTTTGCGGCGTAATGAGGTGCATATCGATATTGAATAAGGATTAAGGAGCAAAGGAGCCGTGTGCGGATTTTTTAGTGGAGTTATTATTCTTACATTTTGAAAAGGCCGGGATCAATTCAATCAAATGCGCAGGGTATGAAGCCGCACTACTACTTTATCGGAGCGACACTGTCGATACTCCTCTCCATTTATCTCTTTATCTTCGGTACAGGTGTGAACCATGAGCTGATAGCCATCTTTATCGGCCTGTGGGCGCCGACCATCATCTGTGTTGGCATTTTCAACACTTTGCTTGGTATTCTCGATGAAATGTGTTGCGCACACAAGCGTATTGAGGATGGGCAAACCGGTTGCCACGATCGTTAAGCGGTCATGTCAACAGCCGTCGAACATTCCGGAGGGGCCGGGTTATGAAGCAGGCTGGAGCGGTGCTGCTTGTCGGTGTGGGCGGGTTTATCGGTTCGATGGCCCGCTACCTTGTGGCGCTCACGTTTGTTCCCCTGGTGCCGGGCTTTCCCTTTGCAACCTTGACAGTCAATCTTCTTGGCAGTTTTCTCATTGGCTTCCTCAGTGAGCTGGCGGTTTCGACGACGCTTGTCTCCCCTGAAGCACGGCTTTTGCTCGTTACAGGTTTCTGCGGAGGATTTACCACCTTTTCCGCCTATATGTTTGAAAATGCCGCATTGCTCAAGGATGGTCAGCTTTTTTATGCCGGCATCTATCTTGTTGGCACTATTATCGGGGGCTTTGTTGCCCTCTACACAGGAACGCTTTTTGCAAAACTCTGGACATAAGGGAGAATCAACATGGAACTACAGAATCTGGAAATGCTCAGGCTTTTTGTCGGCGAACAGGTGCGTTACGGTCATCGGCCACTCTATGAGGAAGTTGTCCGTGAAGCCCGGCTTTTTGGTCTGGCTGGCGCTACGGTACTCAAAGGGGTACTCTCCTTCGGCCACGACATGCAGTTTAATACCTCCAAAATCATGGATCTGGGTACAAACCTGCCCATGGTTATCGAGATTGTTGATTCTGCAGAGAAGATCGACGGATTTCTGCCGATCGTTGAGCAACTGGTCAGGGATGCATCAGGACGGGCAATGCTGACAAGGGAGCAGGTGCGAGTGGGGATTATGGAATAAAAAAGGGAAGCCGTGAAGCTTCCCTTTTGGAGGTTGCGTTGTGCACACCAGAGGTTACTGGCCAGAGGCCACAAGAGCGTTATAGTTCGCCTTGATGGTCTTTTCGAGATCCTCGTCGGTGTGCATGAAGCTGATGAACATTGCTTCGAACTGCGACGGGGCAAGGTAGATACCCTGATCGAGCATGGAGTGGAAATATTTTCCATGTCTTTTTGTATCTGCAGTGACTGCGGTCGAGTAGTCTACTACCGGCGTCTCCGTAAAGAAGAGGCAGGACATCGAGCCGACGCGGTTCTGCACATAGTTCAGCCCGAGTTTTTTCAGGTTATCGTTGAAACCGCTCTCAAGGATAACCGCTTTTCTTTCGAGTTCCGGGTAGGGATTTTCGTCAATCAGGATTTTCAGGGTTTCAAGACCTGCGGTCAGCGCCAGCGGGTTTCCTGAAAGGGTACCAGCCTGATAGACATCGCCGAGTGGAGCAACACGCTCCATGATTTCGCGTTTGCCGCCGAATGCACCCACCGGAAGGCCACCGCCGATGATCTTGCCCATGGTGGTCAAATCAGGGGTAACGCCGTAAAGGCTCTGTGCACCGCCAAGCGCCACACGGAAACCACACATCACCTCGTCAAAAATCAGCACAATACCTTCCTCGGTGCACAGTTCGCGAAGCGCTGCAAGGAAGCCGGGCTTGGCCGGGATAACGCCCGTGTTGCCTGCTACAGGCTCGATGATGATGGCTGCAATCTGCCCCTTGTTCTCATTGACAAGCAGCTTAACCGAATCGATATCGTTGTAGGTTGCATTGAGCGTATCCATTGCCGTGCCTTTGGTAACGCCGGGGCTGTCGGGAGCGCCAAGTGTCAGTGCGCCTGAACCAGCCTTGATGAGGAAGCTGTCTCCGTGGCCATGGTAGCATCCCTCGAATTTGATAATTTTATCGCGGCCCGTGTAGCCACGAGCAAGACGAACAGCCGACATGGTGGCTTCGGTCCCGCTGTTAACCATGCGCACCATTTCAAGTGACGGAACAATTTTGCAGAGAAGCTCGGCAATTTCGATCTCCATCTCAATCGGGGTGCCGAAGCTGGTGCCGATATTTTTCAGGGTATACTCAAGCGCGGCAGTGATTCTTGGATGCATGCTTCCAAGAATAAAAGGGCCCCACGAGCCGACATAGTCGAGGTAGGTGTTGCCGTCAACGTCGGTCATGTATGCTCCTGACCCTTTGGCCATGTACACTGGAGTTCCACCAACGGATTTGAATGCTCGTACCGGAGAGTTTACACCGCCGGGAATAAACTTCTTTGCTTTTTCAAAGAGTTCAGCAGATTTGGTGAGTTGAGGCATGTCGGACAATGCTGTTTATTGATTGAACAAGACCATTATAAGAGTAATAAAATGCTCTGTCAAGATAGAAATAGTCAAGAAGATATAAAACCACAAAAAGAGCCTGTCTGCCTATTTCAGGAGGATTTGAGAGACGATGTCAAGGTTTTTGCGCCCCCGTGCATGTTCCAGATGGAGCGAACAGTACTCCTGAAGCAGATTCCAGAGATCTTCAATCTCCCGGGGGTCGGCCTTGATGGAGTCACCGGCAGGAAGGCGCGTTGCAGCAAGCGCACTCAGCAGCATGGCGAGACGCACCGGAATGAGCTGTTTTTTAGCCAGGCTCGATCCAGCAGCTTTGGGTAGCGCAAGTCCGCCGGGGTTCATCACAAAATAGAGCTCTGTAAGTTGCAGTGCCTCAATGGCAGGCAAAAGCTCCTCTCCGCTGAATACGCAGGTGCGAAGGGAGGGCTGAAAGCCAAGCAGGGAGACAAAGCGTAAAAGGAACCAGGCATAGAGCTGCTGAAAATTGACATTGGTATGATAGAGCTGCTCAAGGGTTCCTGTCAGCAGAGTAAAAAGGGGGAGATTTTTTTCGTCGTTTTCTGTTGTATGGCGTACAAAGTCAATGATGCGGTAGAGGATGGCGAACCGTTCAAGATCCGGCTCGGGAACCATTGGGCTTAAAACAAGGTTACCATCAGTTGCAAGCTGGATATCGCGGCTGCTTTTTTTATACAGTACCAGATCGACCACATTGCCAGCGCTGAACAGCCCTGAAAGCCTGTTTTTCGGGTTGCGTGCACCCTTGATAATGATCGACATTTTTCCGAACTCTCGGGTGTAGATGGAACAGATCTTCGATTGGTCGCGGTATTTTATCTCCCGCAATATTACAGCCCGGGTTTTGACTATCACGGCAGAGGGTTTTATATTCCGGCAAATAGCAGTATATACGAAAATGGCGCCTTTTTCAGGCCCGGGAATTTTATAAACAACAACATGGTGACGGAGAACAATGGCCGTCAGCAAGCGATTAATCAAGGAGAACAATAGAGATGCCAACCTATCAGTATCGTTGCAGCAACTGTGGAAATGAGCTTGAAATAGTACAGAAAATAAGCGATGCATCCCTGACGCTCTGCCCGAAATGTGAAACAGAGAGCTTCGAGAGGGTCATCAGCGCCAGCGGTGGATTTTTGCTGAAAGGCTCCGGTTTTTATAAAACAGACTACGGCAGTGGCAAACCCGCGCCAGCAGCGCCAACGCCAAGTCCATGCTCAACCGGAGCCTGCTCGGGCGGAGGCTGTCCTCTGGCCAAATAGGAGACAAAAGAGGATCAATTCCAATTTACAGAAAGCCTTCCCCGTTCATGGAAGGCTTTTCTGCTTCCTGAAAGGATTCTCTTCCTCTCTCCAGATAAACTTTGGCAGGTCGATACTCTTGTTGCCCCTGAAACTTTCAGGGTACTGCTTTCCCTCAACATTCCCGGTCACCTTTATCCGGTTCAGCCTGCCATCAGTGAAGAGCATCCGGATCATATCCCCGCTCGAATAGTTGATCCCCGACGGTTGCTGTTTTTCATTGTAGAGGTGATAGAGGATCTCCGCCTGACTGGTGACGGTAATGTCCTCGATTTTTGATCCCTCGAGGAGTCGAATCACCATTTTCTTGCCGCCGAACTGGTCGTAGACAACTGGCGAACGGGAGAGGGTATCGGCAGCAGCAAAAAAAGCGTTGCCGTGTACCTGCATCTCATCAAGACGCTGTTTTTTTTTGCTGTCGCCGGACTCCGTGAAGTGGAGCAGAATAATGTCGCCACTGATCTGCTGCTGTTCATGCCATGCGATTGCGTCATCGTAGAGCCAAACCTGGCTGTTTGCCTTGTTGACCACCGCCCGGTGTGACTTGCCGAAAAGAGAGTTATCGAGCATCCTGCCCCTGACGCTGCCCTGTAATTCTCCCGTTTGCTTGTCGGAGAAGTAGACGCCGTTGTCGCCATAGATTGCAAAAGCATCGTCGGCAATGACAATGTTGCCCTTCAGCACAATTTTGTTCTCCCGCTCGTAATCGGTAGCGCTGTCGCAAGTCAGCGTCAGGGAGCCGTCCTGAAACACCACATTGCCGATAACCGAGCGGTAGCTTCCAGCCTCATCGCCCCCCCCCTCGATGAGATCTGCATGACGGAGAATAATTTTCTTTTGTTCCGCCCGGAGTGTATTATGATGGGGAAGCGCGACGGATGCTGCCAGAACAAGCAGCAGAAAAGCGGTGAGTGAGCGTGAAGAAACCTGTCTCATTGAATTCTGGTTGTTTTTCATGGGTACCTGTACCTGAAAGATCTTTCCCCTAATGTATATAAAGCTTTGTTTTGACTGTGAAAAAATTACTTTTGGCCGCTGGTGGCCAGCCAGGCGCTCTTCTGCTTGCCCCACTCTATAAAGCATTGAAAAAAAAGGGAGCCTACCAGCCGATAGTGATGCTTGCCACTCCGGTATGCGCTGAACCCATCAGCCGCGACCTTGCAGCAAGTTTCGGTATTGGTGAAGCCAGCCATACCATCACTCTTCCGAAAGGCACACCGGTTGAGCAGCTTGCCGTTGCCATGACCGCCATGGAAAAAATCATGCTCAGCGAAAAACCTGACCTTGTGCTGGTCTGTGGCTGCGACAATGCCGCATTCGGGGCCGCCGTTACCGCAGCAAAACTCGGTCTGCCCGTTGCCGCCGTTGATGCCGGACTGCGCAGCTACGAGCGTTCAGATGCTGACGAGGTCAACCGCGTCGTCATTGACGCCATGTCCGACCTCCACTTTGTCAGCGAACACAGCGGCGAATACAACCTCATCAACGAAGGGGTCGCCGATGAAAAGGTCTTTTTTGCTGGCAACCTGCTCATCGACAGCCTCGTTGGTCTGATGGAAGAGGCAAACAACTCCGATGCAGCAGCGGTTCCGGAGGTCAAACCCAAAAAATATGCGCTGGTGCTCCTGAACCCGGCAGGTCGCTTCTCCGAAAAAGAGCCGCTTGAAATGATCCATCGGCTTCTCAAAGAGATTTCCGGCAAGATCACCGTCGTCATGCCGCTTGTTGCCGGGCTTGACGCGCTGTTGCAGCAGCACGGCATGGGTGATGCATTCAGCGAAACAGAGAACGTGAAGATGATCCAGCCTCCGGCACATGCCGCCCTTCTGAAACTGCTGAGGGATTCCCTGCTGCTCCTCACCGACATCGAGGAGATGCAGTCGGAAGCCACCGTCATGAACGTTCCCTGCCTCACCATCATGGAGAGTTCCGCCCGCCCCGCCACCATCGAAATAGGCACCAACGCCCTTGTCAGCCTCGATGAAGAGGAGATCAGGAGCCGTATCCACGACATCCTCCATCCCGGAACGCATCAGCACATCACCAGCCGCTCAAAAATCCCCGAAAAATGGGATGGAGCCGCCGCCGGGCGTATCATCGCCGTGCTGGACAGGGTGCTGTAGGATCGGATGAGGAGCTGAATGGGTTTATAACCTTTTTTTCAATGCGCTCTTTGAAATCGATGTGATTGTGGTTGATATGTTTTTTTGCCTGACAACACCACCTCATTCCAATAGAAATTACCCGGAGCCAATCTGTGAGCGGAAGCCAGACTGACCTTACTTTTTTATAAATGACGGGAACCAGACTCTTCTCGACAGGTTCAAGGCCACCCTTGCCGATACTCGTTATTTTGATGTTCTTGTCGGATATTTCCGCTCAAGTGGATTTTATCAGCTTTATGAAAAAGTTATAGTAAATTGGGGGGTAAGGTGTTACATTTTTCGCCTGTTGCGATTTATGAGCACAATCTAAAATCGTTTAACTTATGATGAAAAAAATCAGCAAAACAGATGATATCAATGCGAGACTTGAGCGGGATGGAAAAGTAACCGTTCTTGACAAGAAAGAGCATATTGAGGCCATCATTGCAATGAACAAACAGTTAGAGGCAGTTCGAAGAGAATACCAGATAAAGGATCGGAAGTCTCAGATCACTGCTGCAAATGATATTCTTACGATGTAGTTGGTGGGCTGGTTAACAAATTTCAGAGAGGCTGCCATCAAAAGGCAGCTTCTCTGTTTTTAGAGCGTAAGTCGCTCTTTTTTATGAAAGAAATATGACGAAAAAGAACGCGAACACGCGCCCACTTTGGGAGCACAAGAGTTCCAGGGAATAGTTTCGGGCACCCTGACCCATCGGTTGTTGCCATCAAGTTTTCCGCCAAACGGTAAATGCCCTGAAAAAATCCATTCTGCACAAGGCTTTTTCGGGAGAGCTGTAGCCTGTACTGTGACTCCTGCCAGAGAGTTAACGATTCATTTATCCGGCTTCGCATCTTGCCGGGAACTCTCTATATTGTGTAATTGGTTCGAGATTTCGTCTCCCTGTATTTCTTTTGATTACTTGCTTTGATGGGTGAAAACCCTTCTCATTTCAGGTGTTTACCATTAACCGGTCGCAGGGTAATCGCCGGAGATCGTTAAGATATAATGAGTTAGTATAGATATGGAACATATTCAGTCCATCAATCCGGAGCGTATTCTTTGGTGTTGTGCCGATTATGGCATAACGCCGGATGAGCTTGCTGCTGCGCTTGGCATAGCGCCAGGCAGCATCGAGCGGGTGATGGCTGGCGAAGATGGCATCACCTTCAATCAGTTGCGCAAGGTGGCGGACTTTTTTGGTCGCGGGGTACTGTTTTTTCTGGAGGAAGGGCCGGTTGATGTTGCACAGGTTCATACGACGCAGTTTCGAACGCTGACCAATCAGAAGCCGGAGGTGACGCCGGAGCTTAAAAAATTTATTGAGCGGGTCGAAAAACAGAGGGAAGTCTATCTTGGTCTGCTTGAAGATATGGATGAAACGGAACGGGTACGATTCACTCCACCGGATTTGCACGAAAAGACCCTCCCTGGAGTGGCTCGCATTGTTCGTGCATGGCTTGGACTCGGTGATAGCAATGATTTTGCCTCTTACCGTACTGCCGTGGAGGCAAGAGGTATTCTGGTCTTTCGGAGTAATGGTTACAGTGGCAAGTGGCAGATTCCAAAAGAGAGCCCGATTATCGGGTTTACCCTGTATGATCCCGATTGTCCGGTGATTGTTGTCAAGAAACAGGCTTCGGATAGCAGGCAAACATTCACGCTCATGCATGAATTGGCTCATTTGCTTTTGCACAAGAGCAGTTCCATTGACGACAACTTCGATCTGGACTCTTCCCATGGTAGAGAGCGCGATGCCAACTCCTTTGCAGGTCATCTGCTGGTACCGGATAATTTTCTTGCCCTGATCAATGACGCCGAACGACCTGAAGAGGTCTCTCGGTTCGATGTCTGGCTTGACAAGCACTGCAAGGCATGGGGGGTGAGTTGTGAAGTGATTTTGCGTCGATTACTTGATGCCGGTCGCCTGCTGCAAAGCGAATATGCTGCTTACAGGGAGTGGCATGCAACGTTGATCATTCATCAAAAAGAGGGGGGAAACCGTTCATACCGCTATCGTGAACCAAGGCACGTGTTCGGTGATACCTACGTGCGGACAGTGCTGGATGCCCTGAATGCCCGCCAAATTACACTGACCAAGGCAAGCAGTTATCTTGACAGTATCAAAATCAAAGATCTGCATAGTCTGGAGCATTTCTATGCTGATCGTTGACGCCTCATCCATTATCTATGCCTGGGATAATTACCCGATTCGGCAGTTTCCCGGGTTATGGTGTTGGATGGCTGAGCAATTTACAGATAGACATTTGGTTATGCCACGTGTTGCATATGATGAAGTTGACAACAAAGCTCCTGAATGTGCGGCATGGCTCAAAGATGCAAATATTGAACTGTTTGCGATCACGAATGTCATTGTCCGGGAGGCATTCAAAATCAAGAATCTTCTCGGTATTTCCTCTGACAGTTATCATTCCAAAGGGGTAGGTGAAAACGACATCTTTATTATAGCCACTGCAAGCGTCAATAATGTTGGCTTGGTCTCAGATGAAGGGCGGCAACAAAGGCTTCCAGATATTTCAGCGAAAAGAAAGATTCCTGCAGTTTGTGCCATGGATGAGGTCGCTGTTCCCTGTATGAACTTTATCGAATTCATCAAACGATCTGACGTGGTGTTCGGGTAGCATGTCGGTGGAAATTCTCCTTTAAAAGCGGGATGCGAAAAATGCTTGCCGCCATAGCGGATGGTGGCAAGCGAATACTGTTGACACTCGCAACAGGAACAGGCAAGACCTTTATCGCTTTCCAGATTGTCTGGAAGCTTTTCCAGAGCGGCTGGAACCTGAATCGTGACGGCAAGCGACAGCCGCGTATTCTTTTTCTTGCTGATCGGAATATCCCTGCAAGCCAGGCTTTCAATGCATTCTCCCCATTCCCACAGGATGCTCTTGTGCGCATCAGGCCGGATGAGGTTCGCAGAAACGGCAGGGTGCCGATCAACGGTTCTATTTTCTTTACCATATTCCAGACCTTCATGACGGGGCCTGAGAATTCTCCATGCTTCGGCGAGTATCATCGGGGCGGAGCCAACAATGAAAGCAACTGGCGCGTTGATGCGTTTTTGCCAAAATCGTTGAGTGCTGATTGAGAAGGAAAAACAGAGAAAAACAGGGAATATTGGATTCTTGAGAAGTTGCGTAATGGAGGGGAAGCGTTTTTTTTGCTTTGTTTGATAATTCTGATCCGTTGTGTAGGTTGGGGGAGACGAGTTTTTGTATGTAAAGCATTTTTGAGTTATAGAAAAAAAAGATAGGCTTAACCGATTTTTTGCGTATTCGATTCATAAACAAACGGTAGTGTCATGGATTATAATATTGAGTTAACCAGTTCGATGCAAATCGGCATGTTGCGTCAAAAACTGGGATCTTCAGGAATTATACGTTTGAAAGATGTGGCGAGGCATATTGATAACTTGAAAGATCTTCAGCTACAGGAAGATGTTTGGTGTTATGATCGTTATCCAAAGCAGAGTAGTTCGGCTAAGGTGATGATAAAATCTCATCACAATAACAAAGAACATGAGTGTGTTCTTTGGTCGGTTAACCATTATCTCGGCCTGAACAGGCACCCGAAAGTTATCAAAGCAGCACAAGATGCTATAGCAGTTTATGGAACCGGATCAGGAACATCCGCAATGAGCGGCGGCTTCTGTGAGTTACATAAAAAAATTGAGGAAAAGGTCGCGCAACTGTTTCATAAAGAGGCAGGAATTATATTCCCAACTGGTTATACAGCAAACGTGGGAGCAATATCTTCACTTTGTGCAGGACGAAACTCTCTTATTCTCATTGATCGTGAGGTTCATGCGAGTATTCTCGATGGCTGCAAATTCTCCGGAGCGAAATATTTGCCATTCAAGCATAATTCTGTTGATGACCTGAGGAGTAAGATTAATAAATATAAAGAGTTATATGATCAGATTTTTGTCATTATCGAGTCTGTCTATTCCATGAGTGGAGATATTGCTCCCTTGCGGGAAATAGCTGATTTGAAGCAAAGCAATAATTTTTTTCTCTATGTTGATGAGGCGCATAGTTTTGGTATTTATGGAAAAAATGGAGGTGGGCTTTGTCTGGAGATGGGCATAACTGATTCTGTTGATATGCTCATGACAACACTCTCAAAGGCAGCAGCATCGGTTGGAGGTGTTGTGGCCGGGAATAAAGAACTCTGCTCTTTGATACAAGTCAGTGCTAATGCATACATTTTTCAATGTTGTGTGACGCCATCATCGGCAGCAACCGTCATTGAGGCTCTTGATATTATTGAAAAAGAGCCAATACACCGCGAAACGTTGCATGATAATAATCGATATTTCAGAGAGAAATTATTAAAATTGAATTTTGATCTTGGCGAGAGTATAAGCCCTATCGTTCCTATCTATATCAGAAGTCAAACCATAATGCAGAATATGGAAAAAGAGCTGTATGAACGGGGAATATTCAGCGTTTCAGTGACTTATCCTGGCGTTAAATTTAATGAAGTCAGATTCCGGTTTATTGTTTCTGCGGCTCATACCAGACAACATATTGATTATACCTGTGAAGTGCTCAGCGAGCTTGGCAAAAAATATGGGCTTATTGAGTAAGAATGCGTTATTGCTCTCTTCGCCAGAAGAGGACAGTACGCGAAATGCGACGGAATGTTATGTCGTTTTGTTACTAACCGAATGTTTTTCAATGAATTTTGAGGAAGAGTGATCATGCTTAAAGAGTTTAAAGAGTTTGCCATGAAGGGCAACGTTGTAGATATGGCAGTTGGTATCATTGTTGGTGGAGCGTTTGGTACGATTGTCAATACTCTTGTCTCCCAGGTGTTGATGCCCCCACTGGGTCTGTTGATTGGAGGAGTCGATTTTACAAATCTCTACCTTATTCTAAAAGAGGGTTCCAAGGCAGCAGCTCCTTACGCCGCTTTGGCCGATGCGACTGCGGCAGGAGCGGTTACGGTCAATTACGGACTCTTCCTTAACTCTGTGATCAGTTTTTTAATCATGGCATTTGCAGTGTTCCTGCTTGTCAAAGCTATAAATATGCTTCGTCGTGAAGAGAAGGCCCCACCTTTGGCTCCGACAACAAAAGAGTGTCCTTATTGCCTTTCGATCGTACCTCTCAAGGCTACCCGTTGCTCCAGTTGCACTTCAGAGTTAGGAAAATAATGAGAGTATGAAACTTACCCTGGTATTCTGTCCTGAATACGCCACTCCTGCTTTTATGCTGATTGTTCTGTTTTAAGAGCAGGGATAGTCTCCTCCTGTAAATGTATATTCCCGCAGAAAAAGGGGTTAGCTGCCTATAAGCGGCTTGCCCCCTTTTCGTGGTGTGGAATGTATTTCAAAATCAGTATCACAGGGGGGCTTTTATGATGGTGCTCAGGTCGGCAATCTCTTTTCGGAATCGAATATCGTTTTTTGTGCTCTTCCTGCTGTTTGTGGCAGCAGGGAATGCGAGTACGCTGTATGCTTCTTCCACACCCTGGCCATTGCAATATCTGAGCGGTGTTGCTCCGGATATCAAGAATACAAAACTGGCGCAGAAAACTCGTGAACTGGGTTTTGATAACTATGTTGTCATGCATTCGGGTGTGACCATGAGCCCGTTATGGTCTGCTGAGTATTTGACACGCGAGAACTTGCTGAGTGCGAAGGGATTGGAGAGGCGGAACAGTTTTCACCATGAAGAGCAGCTTCCTGTCAGTGAACGGGCAGAACTGAAGGATTACGCAAAATCAGGATTGGATCGTGGCCACATGGCGCCAAATGCTGACATGCCGACAGAGAAGGCACAGTGGCAATGCTTTTCACTTGCGAATATGATTCCCCAGGATCCGGACAATAACCGTAATTTATGGGCCGCCATCGAATCTTCCGTGAGGACAATGGTCAGAAACCGTGGCGATCTCTATGTAATTTCCGGGCCACTCTATCTTGGTACCACTCTAAAACGTCTGAACGGCCGGGTTTTTGTGCCGACGAACATGTTTAAAATTGTTTATGATCCTCGTTTGAAAAGGGGGGCGGCTTACGTTGTCAGCAATGAGCCGGGTGAAGAGTGGCAGGTTTTGAGTATCAGTCAGATTGAGAAATTGGCAGGGATCAATTTTTTCCCGAAACTATCATTTGCTGATAAACAATCGATGTTGAAATTGCCTGACCCGACACGGCATAATGATCGTTATTGAATTCGTTGGAGGCAAGATTCGTTAATTTGATTTTTTCATGAAACAGGAGGATGCGAGCATGAGCAAGAAAGAGAAAAAACTGATCCCTTTTGCCAATGAATCGGATTCATTGGGTATTGGCGGCTTGACTATAGAGAACAGGGTCGATCGTATTTCGCTTTACGGAAGCCTTGACATCACACGGGATAAGGAGGGAGCGCTCAATGCGGAGAAGCTGAAGTCTCTTTTCGATGCAATTGTTGTTGCCCTTGGGTCTGAGGAGCTGCCAGATCAGATCAGTGTCAGAGCGATGGAAGAGATTGCAAATCCTTTTGCGGAGAATGGCGGGCAGTGACGGTGCGTTTTTATTCTCAATGGCGAAGCGGGAGATCATAGAGCGTTTCGTCAAGCTGATTTTGTATCACGATCTGTTTGCTCTTCAATTCTACCGTACCGCAGGCGAAGCGGGGGTGTGCGGTGCGGTTAACGAAGGCTGGCAGCACGATAAAGTGGATACCGTTCAGCAGCGCATAAGCTCCATAGTGATAATGGCCGCTGAGGCAGGCCTTGACGGCGGCAGAAGAGAGAAGAAGTTCTGAAATTTCCCGGTGGTTCCACAGAAGCCCATGTTTCTGGTCGGTCGTCTCAGGAAGCAGCGGGAAGTGGCAGATGATGATCACCTTTTCATTGGAATCCTCCGCCACTTGAAGCTCTCTTTGCAGCCACCTCTTCTGCTTGATTCCCACAGCTCCGCAATAGTCGTGCAGTTCAGGAGAGGCTAAAAAAGAGGCAAGGATCTGGCGCTCTTGCGGCGTTTCAGGTTGGCGGAGCACTGAAATATCCATGCCGTCAAGCACAATAAAACGAAACTCCTGCAGGGTAAATGAGTAAAAGGCTCTGTGCAGTCCGAGAGCTGCCATCAGTTCCTCGCGAGGCAGGGCCAGGCAATGATTGCCGATGACATGGCGGATGGCGCCCGGAAAAGTTTTGAGGATGGAGTGTACTTGCAGGAACTCTTCCTGCTTGTGAGCTTCGCTGCCCTGGATCAAGTCACCAAGCTGCAGCAGCAAACCGATCTTTTTTCTTTTCCATCCCTCTATGCAGTTGCGAAGATCTGCGGCAGCGAGGTGTGCTGCCGCAGTTTCGTTCCCGGTTGAGAAGTGGATGTCGGTAATGATGCCGAACCGGACAGGATGGCCGTTGTCAGGGTTTGCCATCAGTCACCGAATTCGGAGAGGTATTTTTCCATGAACTCGTCGAGATCTCCATCAAGCACGGTTTCTACATCAAATCGTTCGTAGTTGGTGCGGTGATCTTTGATGCGCCGGTCATCGAGAACATAGCTCCGGATCTGGCTTCCCCACTCAATTTTTTTCTTTTTACCTTCGATCTCCCGTTTTCTGGCATCCTCTTCATCGCGCTGTCGCTGGTAGAGTTGAGCCATCAGCATTTTCATGGCGCGTTCCCTGTTCTGGAACTGTGAACGTTCTTCCTGGCAACCCACGACGATACCCGTCGGGAGGTGCTTGATGCGTACGGCTGTCTCCACCTTGTTGACGTTCTGGCCGCCCTTGCCGCCGCTGCGGAACGTTGAAAGTTCAAGATCCTCTTTGCGGACGTCGATTTCAACATCGGGTGGCGCTTCGGGGTAGGTGAAGACACTGGCAAAAGAGGTGTGGCGCCGGGCATTCGAGTCGAACGGCGAGACACGCACCAGTCGGTGAACGCCGTTTTCAGCTTTCAGATAACCATAGGCATAAGGGCCCTCGATTTCGAGCGTTGCGGTTTTTATTCCTGCCCCGTCACCCTCCTGGTAGTCGTCGGTATAGATTTTGAATCCCTTGCGTTCAGCCCAGCGCATGTACATGCGGTAGAGCATTTCAGCCCAGTCCTGTGCCTCGGTTCCTCCAGCTCCGGCATGAATCGTGATCATGGCGTTGCCAGCATCATCCTTTCCCGAAAGCATGTTTTTGAACTCAATGGCTGAAATATCATGCTCGATTGACGCAATGAGTGCAGTCAGCTCTTCGCCGAAGGATTCATCGTCAAGTTCTATGGCAATGTCGAACTCATCCTGACAGGAGCGCGCCTTCAGAATGATTTTTTCATACGCGTCTGTCCATGATTTATGTTCGTTCAGCTCTTTGAGTACCTTGTTTGCTGCTTTCTGGTCGTTCCAGAAGGCTGGATCGAAGGAAATTTTTTCAAGATCCTCGATTTTTTCTTTGCGCTCATCGACGTCAAAGATACCCCCGTAACTGTTCGAGGCGACGATGAATCTCCTGCAGTCTTTCTTTTTGTGGTTCAAACATAATTGCTCGGTAGAGTTGAGTTTTGAGAGGATAACAGATGTTCACAATGAACAATTTTTTTCAGCAGAAATCAAAGAGGTTGTTTCTGTCGGGCTATTTGATGCTATCGTTGAAATTAGAAGAGTATCTACGCAATAAAGTAAAGGAGTTTTCCTATTTTCCAGTCTGTACCGGTATACCTCCGGCCATTAATCCTGAGATTCTGAAGATGAATAATGCATTCCAACGGGCGCGTCCCTCTTACAGCAATCAACCCTGTGACGGTCGTCAGAGAGTTGTTATAGAAAATGTTTCACCTGAAATCGACGGGGGCAAGTATCCGGCGAAAGTTGTGGAGGGTGATCGGCTTTTTGTTGAGGCAGATATCTTTGTTGATGGTGCAGATACCATCACGGCAGAGATCTGCTTCCGACCCCCAGGCAGTGCGGGGTGGACGTTATCTCCTATGGAGCCGCAAGGTAACGATCGATGGAAAGGTTCCTTTCTTGCAGGAACTCCTGGCTATTACCAGTATAGCGTTCTGGCTAAAGTTGATCACTTCCAGACATGGAAAAAGGGATTGGCGAAAAAAATTGAGGCTGGTCAGGATGTGTCGCTCGACCTGCAGATCGGCGCTCTTCTGGTGGAGAAGGGAGCTGAACGGGCTGAAGCGGTCGATGCCGCCATGCTCAGGTTTATTGCATCCTGCCTCCGTTCAGAAGATAAGGAGGAGGCAGCCATAGCGGCGCTTGATGCAGAACTTGCCCGGCTCATGGAGCGTCATCCCGACAAGGCGTATGCCTCTTTCTATGATAACATACTCGGCTTGACCGTGGAGCAGAAAAAGGCTGGATGCAGTGCGTGGTATGAGCTTTTTCCCCGTTCATGGGGTTCAGAGCCAGGCCGGCACGGTACATTCAATGACTGTTGTCGGCAATTGCCGATGATAGCCGGAATGGGATTCGATGTTATCTATCTTCCTCCTGTTCATCCGATAGGCTACACGAAGCGGAAGGGCAAGAATAATGCCCTTGTTGCCGCACCCCATGAGCCGGGCAGTTGCTGGGCAATTGGCAATAAGGATGGAGGCCACAAGGCCGTTCATCCGGAACTTGGTACGCTTGAAGAATTTACAGCATTTGTGACGGAGGCTGAGAAGCTCGGCATTTCTGTGGCGCTTGATATTGCTTTTCAATGTTCGCCTGATCATCCTTACGTCAAAGAGCATCCGCAGTGGTTTACCTGGCGTCCGGACGGGACAGTGCAGTTCGCCGAAAATCCTCCCAAACGATATGAGGATATCCTTCCCATCAATTTTGAGTCTGCTGACTGGCAGAACCTCTGGATTGAGCTGAAAAGCATCTTTCTTTTCTGGATCGACAAGGGTGTCAAAATTTTTCGTGTTGACAATCCCCATACCAAGGCCTTTCCTTTCTGGGAGTGGGTAATTTCCTCAATCAGGGAGGAGCATCCTGATACCGTTTTTCTGGCAGAGGCCTTTACCCGCCCAAAACTGATGGCTCGGCTGGCTAAAATTGGCTATAGTCAGTCATACAGTTACTTTACCTGGCGTAACACAAAACAGGAGCTGCAGGCATATGTGAGTGAACTGACCTCAGCGCCACTGAAACATTTCATGCGGGCGAATTTCTGGCCGAACACGCCCGATATCCTGCACGAAGAGTTCCAGCGAGGCGGACGGGAGAAGTTTATTATCCGCCTGGTTTTGGCCTCAACACTTTCGTCAAACTATGGCATGTATGGCCCGGCTTATGAACTCTGCGAAAATCGGCCGGTTGGCGAAGGCAAGGAGGAGTATCTTGATTCCGAAAAATATGAGATCAAAGCGTGGGATCTCGATCGCCCGGGCAATATCCGCGCCGAGATTACCCGCATCAACCGGATACGGAAAGAGAATCCTGCCCTTCAGCAGACTTCTGACATTACCTTTGTTCATGTTGAAGATTCTCCGGGTCATGAACATGAACAGTTGATGGCCTATGTGAAGCGGTCGGCGGATGGCAGCAATATTGTTCTTGTGGTGGTCAATCTTGATCAGTCCGGTACGCAGTCAGGGTGGCTCAGGTTCCCTCTCGAACTTTTCGGACTTTCGCATCAGCACCCCTTCATGGTTGAGGATCTGCTCAACGGTAATCAATACAACTGGAATGGCGAATGGAACTTCGTGGAGATGAATCCATGGATCATGCCAGCGCACATTTTCAGGGTGACCCTTTCCTGATAACATGAGTTTTAACATTCAGTCACTTTCTACTTATAACGAATTCTAACATGTATCAACCCGAACCGCTCTGGTACAAAGACGCCATTATTTATGAGGCGCATGTCAAGACGTTCTATGACAGCAACAATGATGGTGTTGGAGATTTTCAGGGACTGCGCCAGAAGCTTGGTTACCTGCAAAGTCTCGGTGTTACTGCCATCTGGCTGCTTCCCTTTTATCCATCGCCTTTACGAGATGATGGTTACGATATTGCCGATTATATGAGTGTCAATCCCGATTACGGGACGATGGAAGATTTCCGGGAGTTTATTGAAGAGGCACACTCTCTTGGTATAAAGGTGATTACCGAGCTGGTCGTGAACCACACTTCCGACCAACATGCCTGGTTCCAGCGTGCCCGGAAGGCTCCGGCAGGCTCTCCAGAGAGAAACTTCTATGTCTGGAGTGACGATTCCAGCAAATATTCTGAAGCCCGGATTATTTTCCAGGACTTCGAGGCTTCAAACTGGACATGGGATCCGGTTGCCGGGCAATATTTCTGGCATCGCTTCTACCATCACCAGCCCGACCTGAACTTTGAAAACCCCGAAGTACACAAGGCTCTGCTCGGTGTGCTTGATTTCTGGCTTGGCATGGGCGTTGATGGTCTCCGCCTTGATGCTGTTCCCTATCTCTATGAAGAGGAGGGGAGTAACTGCGAAAATTTACCGAGGACTTATGAGTATCTGAGGGCGTTGCGCTCCTATGTGGATGAGCACTATCCCAACCGGATGCTGCTTGCCGAAGCCAACCAGTGGCCTGAAGATTCTGCAGCCTATTTTGGTACCGGTGACCTCTGTCACATGAACTTCCACTTTCCCCTGATGCCGCGCATGTATATGGCGCTTGCTACCGAAGATCGTTTTCCCATTCTCGATATTCTGGAACAGACACCGGAAATTCCGGAGATCTGCCAGTGGGCTTCGTTCCTTCGCAATCATGATGAGCTGACGCTTGAAATGGTTACTGACGAGGAGCGCGACTACATGCGCAGGGTCTATGCCAACGATCCCAAGGCCCGTATCAATCTTGGTATCCGCCGCCGTCTTGCACCGCTCATGGCCAATGATCGCCGCAAGATTGAACTGATGAACATCATGCTGCTCTCACTGCCCGGAACTCCGGTACTCTACTACGGTGACGAAATTGGCATGGGCGATAACTTTTATCTTGGTGATCGAGATGGAGTACGTACACCCATGCAGTGGAACTCTGACCGTAATGCAGGGTTTTCGCGTGCCAATCCCCAGCGGCTGCAGCTCCCGGTCATCATCGATCCGGAATATCATTATGAGGCGGTCAACGTAGAGGTGCAGGAGAGCAATGTCAACTCCCTGCTCTGGTGGATGCGCCATACCATATCAACTGCTCATCGCTACAAATCGCTCAGCCGTGGTACCATTGAGTTCCTGCAGGTGAGCAACCCCAAAGTGCTGATTTTTATTCGTCAGTTCGAGGATGAAACCATGCTTAGTGTGATCAACCTCTCAAGAAATGCCCAGGCGGTGATGATTGATCTATCCCGCTTTGACGGCTATATCCCTGAAGAGGTGTTCAGCATGAACCGTTTTCCGAAAATCAGGAAAATTCCCTACATGGTGGCCCTGGGATCCTATGGATATTTCTGGTTGCAGTTGGTCAAGGATACCGAAAATACGGATGGTCGTCCATACCTCGACAAACCTTTTGCGACACCCTCTCGCTGGCAAAGCCTCTTTACCGGCAAAAGCCGCGAACGGCTTGAAACAGAGATTCTGCCCCAGTACTTCAAGGTAAGCCGCTGGTTTGGCGGCAAGGTGCGTCATATCATGCGTATCTCCATCGTCGATACCATTCCTGTGGCGGGAATGGCAAAAGCCAAGTTGCTGGTTACGGAAGTGCGCTATTCAAGTGGTGAGAATGAACGCTATCAACTCCCGGTATGCTTTTCTCCGCTTTCCCTGGTTTCTCTCCAGGATGATAATTTCTACAAGCGCGTTATTGCAAGGGTCGTTATTGGCGATGAAGAGGGTTATCTGTGCGACGCCACCTTTGATGGGCGTTTCCTGAACCATCTCTATCAGCTTGTTACCGGCAAGGAGAGTTGGCAGGGTAAAGAGGGCACTGTTTCCGGAATGAAGTCCATGAAGATGGATGCTGTTGCGGAAGAGGGAATGGAGCATGAGCCCCTCCTGATGGGTGTCGAACAATCGAATACCTCAATTCGCTTCAATAATGATCTCTGCCTGAAGCTCTATCGCCGCATTGAAATCGGAATCTCTCCCGAAGTGGAGATGTGCCGTGCGCTGAGTGAGCATACTTCGTTCAAAAACCTGCCGGGCTATCTTGGTTCACTGAACTATGAGCAGAGTCGCACCAACGGCTATTCTCTCGGTATTTTGCAGCATTTTGTGAAAAACGAAGGGGATGCCTGGCAGCTTTCGCTTAGTCAGGTGAAACGCTATTATGATGATATCCTTGCAAAAATCAACTCCGGCATGGTATTGCCTGCGTTGCCGAAACTCAGTGGTGATCCCGTGCAGCTTCCCGAAATCATGCATGAACTGATTGGTGAAGCCTATCTTGGCATGCTTGAAAAGCTTGCAGAACGGACTGCTGAAATGCACCTCTCCCTTGCTTCGCTCGACAGCGATCCGGCATTTGCGCCAGAGGCTTTTACTACACTCTATCAGCGTTCTATCTACCAGGCGATGTGCGAACAGGTGAAGCGGGCGGTTCTTCTTATCCGTGAAATCATGCATCAGATGGCTCCGGAGCAGCAGCAGCTTGCATCTCTTTTTGTGCAGAGGCAGAAACAGATTTTGCAGCAGTTTGATCCCATCAGGATAGAGAAAATCGATACACTCAAAATCAGGATTCACGGCGATTTTCATCTTGGCCAGGTACTCTTTACCGGCAAGGATTTTGTGATTATCGATTTTGAGGGAGAGCCTGCCCGGCCCCTCTCCGAACGGAAAATCAAACGTTCGGTTTTCCGTGATATTTCAGGCATGTTGCGCTCCTTCGACTATGCGGCCTTTAATGTGCTGCAGCAGGACAACACCCTCTTCCGTCCGGAAGAGCGGCTTGCCCTTGAGCCTTGGGCTGACCGCTGGAGTTTCTATGCTGGCCAGTACTTTCTCGACAGCTATTTTGCAAAGACCGGAGGCAGTAATATTGTTCCGGCAGATCCGAAGCAGCGTGAACATCTGATGCGGGCCTATTTGATGAACAAGGCGGTCTACGAACTCAATTATGAGCTCAACAATCGTCCTGACTGGGCCTCCATACCGCTTCGGGGTATTATGAAGATTCTGGAGTCGTAACGCGGGAATCGGGATGATGCCTCTGCCGTGCAGTGCGGCAGGGAGCATCTCCGTTCCAGTTCAATGGGTAACTGGTTTCGGGAGAATGTTTTGCAGGTACATACCATAGAAACATCGGTGAGCGGGAAGTATCTTCTCCGTTTGCCCGCTGATCCAGGTACGGCTCCGCTTCTTGCGGGCTTTCATGGTTACGGCCAGACTGCTGAAGATGAGTTTCGTCTGCTGTGTGCAATTCCTGGCTCAGATCGCTGGTTTTGCTGTTCCATCGAAGCGCTCCACTCCCTCTATACTGCGGCAGGCAATCCCGGCGCAAGCTGGATGACCAGTTGTGATCGCGAGCAGCATATTGAAGAGAATGTGCGCTATGTCGATGCGGTTATCGAGCGTATCAGGGCGCTCCACGATGTGAACGACCGCCTCTGCTTTCATGGCTTTTCACAAGGTACCGGCATGGCTTGCCGTGCAGCCCTGCTTGGCCGTTACCCGGCAGAGCGCATCCTGCTCCTTGGCGGTGACATTCCTCCGGAACTTGCCGTAAGTGGGCGTATGGGACGGGTGCATCTTGCCCGTGGTACCCGCGATCAGCTCTATTCGCAGGAGCGGTATGAACGGGATGTTGCACGGTTGCAGGAAGGGGGGATTGCGTTTGTTGCCTGCAGCTTTACCGGTGGTCACCGCGTCAATGAAGCATATTATCAAGCTGCAGGGGAGTTTCTTGAGGGTGAGTAGCATCTACTTTTCTTTTGCAGCTCTCCATAGTCTGTCGAGCTCTTCCGGTGTGTACTCCTGCCAGTTGCGGTCTGATGCCTGGACCTGTTCTTCAATATGGCGGAAGCGGCCCATAAACTTGTTTGTGGCTTTGCGGAGAGCATCTTCAGGGTTTGCTCCAAGAAAGCGACTGTAGTTGACAAGGGTGAAAAGCAGGTCGCCGAACTCCTCCTCCTGCTCCTCTTTGGTGGCAGCCTCTTTCAGCTCCCTGAGCTCTTCGGCAAGTTTATCGAGCACACCCTCGTCACTGGGCCAGTCGAAACCAACTCCCGCAACCTTTTTCTGTACACGATAGGCGCGCAGAAGCTCCGACATGGCGTTCGGTACTCCGTCAAGCAGGCTCTGGCGTCCCTCCTTGAGCTTGAGGTTCTCCCAGTTTTGCAGCACCTCCAGTTCGGTTTCGGCTATGACATCACCAAAGACGTGCGGGTGACGGCTGATGAGCTTGTGGCAGAGCGCTTCAAAAACATCGGCAAAGGAGAAGGTTCCCCGCTCTTCTCCGAGGAGAACCTGAAAAGAGAGATGGAGAAAAAGGTCGCCACACTCTTTTTTCAGTTCGGTTTCATCCTGCTGGTCGATGGCGTGGATCAGTTCGTAGCTCTCTTCGAGCAACAGGTGGGCCAGCGACTCCGGAGTCTGCTTTCGATCCCAGGGGCACTCCTGACGCAGTACCTTGACAAGACTCAGGGCTCGTTCGAACTGCTCTGCAAGGGTTCGTTCTCTCTGCGCGACAATGTCGGCTTTCAACTCTTCTGTCGCTGTTTTTTCAGCCATTGCGTCATGCTATTTTCTCAGTTTTGCTTTTCAACTCTGGCTGAAGTTACGCTTTCTTGCCGCTATTTCTGTATACTTCAGGGAGAGTGTTCAATGTCCCTTGCACAATAGCATATAATTTATTTTTCTGAAAGTCATGACGATGCCCATCATCTTGCCCCGGCAGGAAGCTCCTGTTGCCGCCATTGCCACACCGGTTGGCGTTGGCGCTCTCGCGGTGCTGCGTATCAGCGGCGAGGGGGTTTTTGATATCGCCCAGAAGGTGTTTCGCAAAAAAAACAACCCGAACTTTCGCTTTACTGCATCGAAAGGGTTTCGGGCCCATTTTGGTACGGTGCATGACAGCGAAGGGCTCATTGACGAAGTGGTTGCCTTGGTGTTTCGTTCACCAAACTCCTTTACTATGGAGGATATGGTTGAGTTCACCTGTCATGGCGGCCCTGTTGTTGTTCAGCATATCCTTAAAGTGCTGCTTGATGAGGGGTGCAGGCTGGCAGAGCCGGGTGAGTTTACCCGGCGGGCATTTCTGAACGGGCGGATTGATCTTCTGCAGGCTGAGGCGATTGGCGAGATGATTCATGCCCGAACAGAATCCGCATTCCGTACCGCAGTGACCCAGATGCAGGGAACCCTCTCCCTGAGGCTCGACGCCATGCGGGAGCTGCTTTTGCGCTCATGTGCCCTTCTGGAGCTCGAACTTGATTTCAGCGAGGAGGATGTTGAGTTCCAAAGTCGCACGCAACTTCAGGAAGAGCTTGCCGGGTTACAGGAAGAGCTGCACCGTCTTGTGGATTCCTATCAGCATGGCAGACTGTTGAAAGAGGGGGTTGCAACGGTGATTGCGGGCTTGCCGAATGCTGGCAAGTCAACCCTGCTCAATGTGCTGCTCGGCGAAGAGCGCTCCATTGTGAGCCATATGCCGGGCACGACCCGCGACTATATCGAAGAGTGCTTTCTCTATGAAAAAACCATGTTTCGCCTGACCGATACGGCCGGGTTGCGCGAAGGAGGGGAGGAGGTTGAGCATGAAGGTATCCGGCGCAGTTTCAAAAAAATTTCTGAAGCCGATCTTCTTGTCTATCTCCTTGATATCAGCCTTGAGAGCTACCTTGATGAAGTTCCCCTGATCCGAGATCTTCTTGAGCGTAACAGCAATGCCCGTATGATTGTTGCGGCCAACAAAATTGACCTTGCAACCGGGAGCGAAGAGCGGCTGCAAAAACTCCGTGCGGCGACCGGCTGCGAAGTGTGTGCACTTTCTGCCGCCAAGGGAGAAGGGCTTGAGGCTCTCAAGCGCCTGATGAGCACGATGGTGGAAGGGCTTGACAAGCTTCATGAAGCGAGTGTTCTGGTGACCAGCCTGCGTCACTATGAGGCGCTCCGCAACGCATCCGATGCCCTCGCAAACGCGCAGGAACTGATCACCCGTCAGGCCGAAACGGAACTCATAGCCTTCGAGCTTCGTTCAGCCCTCGACTATGTCGGAGAAATCACCGGAAAAGTGGTCAGCGAAGAGATCGTGAATCTCATCTTTGAGCAGTTCTGCATCGGAAAGTGAAGTCATATGTCCTTGTTCGCTTTGTTTTTATTTGCTATATACAACTGATGTATCCATTATTTCAGGAGAGTATCATGACCATCAGCACTGTCTTTATTAATAATCGTTCTCAAGCGGTCAGATTGCCCGCCGAGCTGCGTCTGCCGGAGAGCGTTAAAAAAGTAAATGTCCGCGCAAGAGGTAATGAACGGATAATTTCCCCGGTTGGAAAGAGCTGGGAGAGCTTTTTTTTGGACGCTCCCAAGGTTACTGATGATTTTATGGAAGAACGTGACCAACAGGAGCAACCTGAGCGGGAGTCATTCTGATGCTGCGATATCTTTTGGATACCAATATCGTGATTTATACGATGAAGCGCCGTCCAATCGAGGTACTTCATGTTTTTAATGAAAACGCAGATCGAATGGCCATCTCTGCGATTACCTTGTCGGAACTATTATATGGAGCTGAAAAGAGCAGCAATGTCAGTCAAAACCTGTCAGTGATTGAAGATTTCTGCAGCAGATTGGAAGTGTTGTCTTACGGTGCCAAAGCATCACAGCATTATGGATCGATAAGGGCCTCTCTTGCAAAATCAGGGGAGCCAATCGGCGTTAATGATGTTCATATTGCTGCCCATGCCAGAAGTGAAGGATTGATTCTTGTCACCAATAATGTTAAGGAGTTTATCAAAGTCCCGGCCTTACAGATAGAAAATTGGGTGAATTCTTAAAGTATGGCCCGCCCGTCTCTTTCCCGATCAGTTGGGATTTACTCCTTGTTCACAGATTCCCTCACAAATATTGATGTTAACTGTACGGCACTGCATCGGGGATGCAGTGCCGTACAGAGTGTCAGCTTTGCGTGTAGGTGTGGACGCTGTTTTGTGAGGATGGTAGATAGTTGACGCCGAACCAGCAGACCAGAAGCACGACAAACGAAAGTGCGAGATACCATTGCAGCTTGCTGCGGTCAATCTTGTAGCTGAAGGCGTGAAGATAACCGAGATAGGCCAGCCAGGAGAGGAATGCCCAGGTCTCTTTTGGATCCCAGGTCCAGTAATGGCCCCATGCCTCTTTTGCCCAAAGAGCACCAAAAATCAGGCCGAAGGAGAGCAGCACAAAACCAAGCAGAGCCAGATAGTGCGAGACGGATTCACCGTTCGTATTCTCTTTGTGTCGTATCTGGAGAGAGACGTTATGAAGCGCGGTAACTGAAGATGCGGCAAGCAGTACATAGCCGACCAGATAGACAATGACATGCGGAATAAACCAGGGGCTCTGCAGTGCGGGCATCAGGGTTTTATCAAAGACTTCGGGATGGAGCATGTTGATGACAAGAAAAAATGTCGCAAGTCCCATGCAGTAGTATTTCAGCCACTCAATCTTCCAGCGGTACTCGACCAGAAAGCCGACAAGAGGAATGAGCGCCGCATACCAAAGACGCGTTTCGCCAAGGGTTCGGAGTGGTGGACGGTCGAGGAGCGACCAGTAAAAGGCAATAAAAGCCACCATGACCAGCGCTCCTGAAAAAGAGATGATAAATGCCGGAATTTTCAGGGCTGGAGTACGGCGGGCCAGAAGGCTCAGCAGGGAGCCAAGAGCCCAGCAGGCAATTGCCGCTATTGCTGCAGTGTTAAAGTTGATTATCATGATGCGCTCTCTGTTCGTTTAATGCCATTCCAGAAAAACAGAATATTCCCTGCCATAATCATAAAAAAGCCAAGATAAACAGCCGGTAACCATGGGTCACGGATTACTTCGACCAGGCTCAGCTTTGACCAGCGTCCCGCTTTTTCATCATACCCCATCTGGTAGAGTTTCCAGTCCATAAATTTTACAGGTTTGTTTACTTCAAGATTTGACATCAATTCATGGCCCTGACTGTCCTGAACGGTAACGGCTGAGCGGAATGATTTTGGTGTGCCTGGTACCATGATAAGAAAGAGGTTTCCCAATGTGGCAGCGTCTGGTCTCAGGATCGGGCTTCCGGTGCTGATCCAGGTTTCCTGCTGAACGGAAGCGGCGCTGATCCTGATTTTTGCATAAGGAATACCGGTTGAGATCTCTGCTGGCTGAGGAATGCCCTTCTCCCCGGGAAGCGCAAAGGGAATGTAGTCGAGCACAAGAACGTCGAGTCCCTCCCATGAGGCGGTTGCACCCTTCCGGACTTCAATAACTGCCTGTGACTTGTTCATCAGGAGCTTGTCGTTGTGCGGATCATAGAGCAGCAGTTGGGGAGGATACTCTTCAAGGGAAAAGTCATGAAGGAAAACAGAAAACGGGAGTTGCTGCGGAGTATTGCTCCCCATGGTATAGCCGAGGTTTCCTGCTTTACCCTCTTCAACAGGGATAATAAGACGCTGGAGGTCAGAACTGCCGAAAATGCCGCATGAAAGGGCTATCCAGAAGCCCGCATGAAAGAGGATAAACTGGATATTTTTCATGCTGAACGGCACAAGCTTCCATGAAAGCGAGAGGCCGAGGTTGGCAAGAAAGAGGATGATGGTCAATGCAAACGGCCAGCTTGAAAAAATATGGTTGAACCCTGACCGGGCGGCCAATGAGCCAGAGGAAACGGCATCTTGTGGAACAATGCCCCCGATCATCGAAAGAAGAGCAATCGCAAAAATAAGGGAGAGTCCGAGAGGAATGCTTCCGAACCATTTCACAATGGGCGAATTCCTGAAACCAAGGCCGATGCTCAATATGAGAGCTGCGAAGAGAGACAGGGCTATGGCGTTGACAGGCAGCCGAGGCAGTACCAAGCCTCGGCCGGATGTGGCAAATTCAATAAAAAAGCCTGCAACAAGTGCAGACGCCGTAAACAAAACGGATTCCCTGAACTCCCAGGGTGTCTGAAACAAGCGACGCCGGACAACTGCCATAATGACTACCTGAACGTTATTATTAGTAAAAATGATCTGCGCGCCACTGCTCTCTGTTCGGTTACCCTGGAGCGGAGAAAAAGTCTTTTCTGAAACAGGTGGTCATGAATGCGTTGCAAGACCACACTGGATACGTCAAACCGGATGCATCTGTTATTCGTTGATTGCCCAGACACTTTTATGATCAAGTACAGGAAAAGTGATCCTGACCTGAGTTATTCATCAAAGCAATAAAAAAAGGGTGCAAAAAATATCACAATTGCTTATATAATTGATAGTTAAGTCAATAAATAAGACGCGATATTTATGCAATCCCTTCGTCCGAATATAGTCACTTCAGAGAGTACGCGACAAACATTATTTTTATTCAATTCTGCATCAGTTATTGCCCCGGTAAGAGGAAAAAAAGTGGCTCTGGATTTTAATGCTGGCAACATCACAAGCGATTCTGGTACAATAAAATGATTGCTGCAGCGTGAGCGTACCTCCTGTCACCGTTTTCGTGCAAACCAGTTCTGGCTGTTTTCAGGAAAACAAAGATCGGTGTGCATTTGCTATGGCATAACCGTACCATCGGATTCTCTCAACATGTCTGGCAATCTTTGAACATTTGCGTCATCAGTCCTGTCCAAAACCACGAGTAGTGCCATTTTTTACTCAAAATTTCTGTCTTGGCAGGCTTCACGGCCTATACAGGTTATAAAGAGTAAAAGAGGTGTCAGTTGCAATTGGTGCCTCTTTTTTTTGTAGGAGCCGATGGGAAAGATATTCTGTTTTTTTAAGTACTTTTTAAGCTGGCATTAATTGTGCTTTAGGGTTTTAATAGCTATTCTTGAGGCTGTCATGTTTCGGTATAAACTTTTTTCAGCTTTACGCAACGCATCCTGTTGCAGGTCAAATGCGTCAAGCCAATTTTTGTGGCTGCCCTGAAGATGCCGATCGCAGGAACAGGCAAGGCATCAATGCTGTTGGTTATGAAGCAGAAGGGGTGCTCAACTCTCGCTCTGGACTGTGAGTTAAGGCGATTGGAAGCTTTCTGTTCATCGGTTCAAGGATGATTTTTGGAGGCTTTTTCATGATAATGCCACACCAGTCGATGCTTTCGTCCTTATCGATATAGGCGCTATCCGCATAGAGTTTCTGGCCAGTGTCATGACGATCGATCAGGGTTTCAAGTTCCCGGCAATCATGAATCGCAGCATCGGTTACGGAGTAGGTCGTGATGTTCCACTGCTGGCTTTTACCTCTTTTTTTTCCTCACGGGTATTACGATGACGGCTTGCTTCGACAAAACCGGCATCAACGATCTTGCCTGTTTTAGCGAAGATACACTGGTGATCAAGTGCCTGGTTGAAACGATAGAACAGAGTGGCAATAATTTCTTCGGGGATAAGGGTTTGATGGAATTTCGACATGGTTTTGCTGTCAGGCCAAGAACGCGATCAATGCTCAAAGAGAGTGATGCATTAGCCTTTCTCGAAGATACCGGGATGGGATATCTGGCGGTTGACCAGTCGGGAAAGATATATTATAAAAATACGTAGTACAATTTTTGGCGTAACATCAATAACTTTTTTCTTATGCGAAAAACAAAAATGAGCCATTATGCTCTCAGGCGTACTGTGGCTATTCTTGGGCTTTTTCTGGTACTTTTCCTCAGGGTGAGTACCGTTTTTGCGGCGGAGTTTCTTGATCCTGAGCAGGCGTTCAGGATTACGGCTGAGTTGAACAGTGCCCGTTCAGTTGTGTTGCACTGGGATATTGCAAAAGGCTACAAGTTGTATCGAGATCAAGTTGCCGTTAGTGTTGAAAGCGGCAAAGCTGAGCTGAAGGCTCCTCTTTTGCCGAAAGCGATCATGATAACAGATCCTTCAACCAATGAGAAGATTGCTATTTATCATGATATGCTGCATGTTGAGGTGCCTCTTGTCAAGGCTGACGGGCCGTTTGTGCTGAATGTTGTCTACCAGGGTTGTGCTGAGGATGGCCTCTGTTATCCTCCAATAACAAAGCTTTTTAAGGTTGATCCGGCCCGACCGGGTCTGCTGTCACTCGCTGGTGAGGAGGCTGTTGCTGATCCTGTTGATAATGGCAGCGCCGATACCCGGAATACCGTTGATTCGGCTCCTGCAGCTCAGAGCGCTGCGAGCGCATCGGCAAAGGCAAGCATCAAAGACAATGATCTCTCTCTTGCAACGGCTACGCTTGCTGGTGGCAGTTTATGGAAAATTGCTCTTGCATTTCTTGCGTTTGGGTTGCTGTTGTCGTTTACTCCTTGTGTTCTGCCGATGGTGCCCATTCTCTCTTCCATTATTGTTGGTGAGGGAGATGTTACACGTCGCCGCAGTTTTCTGATGGCTCTTGCCTATTGCCTCGGGATGGCATTAGTCTATACATCGCTTGGTGTTGCTGCCGGTCTTGCGGGAGAGGGGCTTGCTGGCGCTTTGCAGAAGCCATGGGTTTTGGTGATGTTTGCGCTGCTTCTTGTTCTGCTCTCTCTGTCGATGTTTGACGTCTATCAGTTACAGTTGCCGGTTTCTTTGCAAAGTAAGCTGGGCAAGGCATCTGGTGGTTTAAAAAGGGGACGTTTTGTCGGGGTCTTTTTTATGGGTGCCTTGTCGGCGCTTATTGTTGGTCCTTGTGTTGCCGCGCCTCTTGCCGGTACCCTTGTCTATATCAGTCAGACTCGTGACGTGCTTCTGGGTGGCCTGGCGCTCTTTTCGATGGCGATGGGGATGAGTGTTCCTCTTTTACTTGTCGGGTTGTCTGCTGGTAGCTTGCTTCCCAAGGCTGGTGCATGGATGATTGGTGTGAAATATGTGTTCGGGCTTTTGTTGATTGCTGTTGCCATCTGGATGGTTTCGCCGATTCTTCCCGCTTCTGCGGTTATGCTTTTCTGGGGTGCTTTTGCTCTGCTCTGTTCGGTTTTTCTTGGTCTTTTTGATGCGTCAAGCGCAAAACCAACAATCGCTGACCGTTTCGGTAAAACGTTTGGTCTGGTACTTTTTGTTATCGGGTTACTCGAAATTGTAGGGGCTGCTGCAGGTGGCACCAATGTTCTTGAGCCACTTTCGCAGTTGCAAGGCGCTTCGTCGGCAAGTTCAGGAGAGGAGAAGAGTGTTGGTTTTACCCGAATCCGGACAGTTGCAGAGCTTGATCAGGCTCTGCTTTCAGCGAAAAAGCCGGTTATGCTCGATTTTTATGCCGACTGGTGTGTCGCCTGCAAGGAGATGGATCGCTTTACCTTTCATGATCCCAAGGTTATCGAGCAGCTTGGCAATCTGACGCTGCTGCAGGTTAATGTTACCGCCAATAGTGAGGATGACCGCGCCTTGATGAAGCGTTTTGGCCTTTTCGGTCCTCCCGGAATGATCTTTTTTGATACGAAGGGCAATGAGATTGCCGATAGCCGGATTGTTGGTGTTCTTGAAGCGCGTGCTTTTTTTGATCATCTCAACAAGTTTGTCATGAGCCATTGAGCGTTGTGCATTGAAAAAACTAAGGAGTACATCTCTTCATTCCGTATTCCCCTCTCTTCTTGCGAGTACGCTCTTTTTCTTTATGAAGAAGAGATTTTTTTCCTGAAGGAAAAGAGCGTGCTGGTCAAAGGAATGGCTAATATCAATATTTCTCTCCCGCAGGTGTGGGCACCCGCGCTCATTGATGCGCACAAAAAACAGCTACCTGAATTTGTGCGTTCTCTCAGCTTTCAGCAAGAGTTGATTGGCCTGAACCGAGTGCCTCGAGTTTAACTTTTGTGATTCCGGATTTTAAGAGTCCGATCTTTTTCGCTGCGCCTATGGATAAATCAATGACTCTCCCTTTGACATATGGCCCCCGGTCGTTGATGCGTACGATGACCTCCTTTCTATTTCGCAGATTGGTTACCCTTACCCAGGTACCAAATGGAAGTGATGGATGTGCGGCAGTCAGTTGGTTCATATTGAAGGTTTCGCCGTTTGCTGTTTTGCGACCGTGAAACTGGTTTGCGTAAAAGGATGCTTTGCCTTCGGTAACAGGAACGTGTGCCTTGTGCTGTCTGTATGCGCCCTTTTTTGAAGTGGCAACCGACTGGAGTGCATCCCCGGAAGAGTTGTTTTCAAGGCTATATTGTGTGTTTTTGCCCAAAACAGGAAAGGTCATCAACGTTGCTGACAGGGCTACAACAATCAGGATTGCTGCAAATGAAATAGGGAAAAAATGGTTTTCATGATTCATACGCTTACGGTTTAAATTCGCTTACCATTAACCCATGTGCTCAATGGGAATGGATAGAAATGAATGAAAGTTGCTCGATCATTCAATTGTTCTGTACCGTTCAATGTAAGGAAAATATATCAAAGTGGAAAATATCCGCATAACGCCTTGTTTTGAAAGGGCTTTTACGCTAAGTCGTGCATTAATGTCGTGATATTGGCCTGTTTTGTCGGGGAGTCATTGCTCTGGTTCTAAAACGAATGGAGTGTTTTAATTGCAGCACTGATTCTTTATTGTGAATAATCATTCATTACGTTATTCTGAAACAGGTTCCGGGGTTCTTTTTTTACCGATTCACGCTTCTTTCTGGCGTGTGTCTTGTGGGCTGTTTTTGTCTCCTTCGGTAGCTTTATTTGATTTTGTACTTATTATCTATATTATCCGGAGCAATTTTCTTGTTGTCAATACAATTATAGGGTCAATACATTTATTCATTTTCCTGGTTGATTATGTCAAAAATAGCTGAAGAGCCTGATTTACGTAACCAGTCAGGGCTGTCAGGCATAAAACGGCTTGCCGGGCTCTCTCTTGGTGCTCTCGGGGTGGTTTTTGGTGATATTGGTACCAGTCCTCTTTATGCTGTTCGGGAATGTTTTCATGGTGAGTATGGTATTCCAATCACACAGGTAAATGTTCTTGGTGTTCTTTCTCTGCTTGTATGGGCTCTTCTTTTGATTGTCAGCCTGAAATATCTGACCTTTATCATGAAAGCTGATAATGATGGTGAGGGCGGGATTCTTGCTCTTACCGCACTGATCATCATGCAAAGCAAGAAACAGGGTTATGAACGCTGGTTATTGGTTGTTATCGGATTGTTCGGAGCTGCTTTGCTCTATGGCGACGGCATGATTACTCCCGCCATATCGGTTCTTAGTGCGGTGGAGGGAGTGCAGATCATTGCGCCTGCATTCAGGGAGCTGGTCATACCGGTTACCATTGCTGTTCTTGTTGCTCTTTTTTTCTTTCAGCATCATGGAACAGCAAGAGTTGGGGCTCTTTTTGGGCCAATTATTTTTGTCTGGTTTGTGGTTATCGGTTTACTCGGCCTTGCTGAAATTATCCGCTATCCGCAGATATTGCAGGCTATCCTGCCCTGGTATGGAATCTCTTTTCTTTTGAGCAATCATCTTCAGGGTTTTATGGTTTTGGGTGCAGTGTTTCTCTCTGTTACGGGAGCTGAAGCACTCTATGCCGATATGGGACATTTCGGTAAACGGCCTATCCGGTTGACCTGGGTCTTGCTGGTGCTTCCTGCATTGCTCCTGAACTATTTCGGGCAGGGGGCTTTGCTGCTCGCTTTTCCAGAGCAGTCTCATCATCCTTTTTATGGTCTGGTGCCTTCCTGGGCAATGATTCCTATGGTGGTGCTCTCAACCTCGGCAACGATTATTGCATCTCAGGCCCTGATCACGGGCGTTTTTTCGTTGACCCAGCAGGCAATGCAACTTGGTTATCTGCCTCGTCTGACGGTGACGCATACATCCGATAAACATATTGGACAGATTTATGTTCCTGCGGCAAACTGGTCGTTAATGGTTGCTACTATTAGTCTTGTTGCGGGCTTTGGTTCATCCAGCAAGCTTGCTGCAGCTTATGGTGTGGCTGTTACGGCAACGATGCTTATCTCCACGATTCTGTTCTATTATGTTGCAAGGGATCTCTGGAAGTGGAACAAGATTGCCCTTAATGTTCTGATCGGCTTTTTTGCCATCATTGATCTTTCTTTCTTTGGGGCAAGTGCGACAAAGTTGTTTCAGGGGGCATGGTTTCCGTTGGCAATCGGACTGTTTATCTTTACGCTCATGCTTACCTGGAAGCAGGGACGCAGCCTACTGCTCCAACAATTGAAGGATCGTACCCTGACGATTGATGAGTTTCTGCAAAGTCTTTCGCTGCAGCAGCCGCACCGGGTACAGGGGCAGGCGGTCTATCTTACAGCCAATCCTGACGTTGTTCCCGTTGCCATGCTGCACAACCTGCGTCACAACAAGATCATGCATTCGGAAGTGGCTTTGTTCCATTTCAGCACGGAACGGGTGCCGAGGGTTCCAGACGGTCGCAAGGTAGAAGTGACCAAACTTGGTAATGGCGTTTTTAAAGTGGTTGCACGGTACGGATTTCTTGAGTATCCGAATATTCATCAGGTCATCTCGCTTGCAAATCGTCAGGGGCTCTCTTTCAGGCCAGAGGCAATCAGCTTTTTCCTGAGTCGGGAGAAAATTGTTACCGGCCTCAAGTCGAAAATGATTTTGTGGCGCAAAAAACTTTTTGCGTTGATGTCGCTTAATGCTCTCAGTGCAACGGCGTATTACGATCTTCCTCCAGGTCAGGTGATTGAGATCGGTGTTCTGGTTCAGATTTGAATCAGGGCGTAGTGATGGGGCGTGTTTGACGTTTACGGAGATGACGAACAGTATAGAATAAATTCATGACTGATTTTCTGCAACATATTTTTGATAATCCACTCTCATCACTGCTTGTTGTTAGCAATTTAATCATTATCGAAAGTCTTCTCTCTGTCGATAATGCGGCTGTGCTTGCCACTATGGTTATGGATTTGCCAGCGAAAAAACGGGCTGCTGCGTTGAAATATGGTATTATCGGAGCCTATGTATTCAGGGGGCTCTGCCTTTTTTTTGCCGCTTTTCTGGTGCAAATCTGGTGGTTAAAGCCTCTCGGAGGTCTCTATCTGCTCTATCTTGTCTGGGCCTGGCTGAAAGGTAAAAAAACCCCAAGTAAAGATGATGATTATTTCAACAAGCAGAGTAACTGGTTGTATCAATTGACCTCAGGCCGATTGGGGGCATTTTGGTCGACGGTTCTTCTTATCGAAATGATGGATCTTGCATTTTCGATAGATAATATTTTTGCTGCTGTGGCTTTTACCGACAATCTTATACTGATCTGTGTCGGTGTTTTTATTGGTATTCTGGCTATGCGTTTTGTTGCCCAGGGCTTTGTTGGGCTCATGGAGAGGTACCCGTTTCTCGAAACCTGTGCGTTTGTGGTTATCGGTTTGCTTGGTATCAAACTCTCATTTTCAGTGATAGAGCATTACTATCCGGAAATGGCTGTTATGAGGTTTATGGAGGGGCCATATGCCGACATCATTACCTCTGGAGTGACGGTTGCCATATTTGTTATTCCTGTACTCACGAGTCTGTTTTTCAATATTCCCGGAAAAAAGCGTACCTGAAAGCGGGACGGTGCAAAAATGTCGCACAGGAGAAGTTCATGTGTTAAAAGGCTGTAGTATATGTGCTATATAGTTTTGTATTTTACATCCATTGGTCCGTGAGCATATGATGGGCAGCTTTTTTCATTTCGTACAACTTTATTGATTAACGAACAGCATTTTTCATATGTCGTCAAATTCAGGATTCAGTCAACGGCTTCGGGAATATATTCTCCAGAAACATGGTTCCATCAACTCTTTTTGCAAGGCCGTCGGGATAAAATATCCGGCACAGATGACTCCCTATCTTCAGGGAAAGTGTCGGCCCGGTAAAAAAATGCTTGAGCGTCTTAGAAATGATGGGGCAGATATCCAATGGTTGCAGAGTGGTCATGTCAAAGATTATCCTTTGGCTCCGCTGAGCAATGCACTGGCTTTTTCCCGCTCCCGGATGGATATCGATAATTTGTTCAGGCAGGTTCATCTCAATGTTGGTGGTGAGAGTGATCGCTTTAAACCGGTCATAGAGGCTTATGCAGTTATTGATCATGCAGAACGCCTGGTTGATATGACCGGATCGATTGAAACTTTTTTAGGCTATGAAGCCAATGCGTTGTCAGAGGTTGGATTGGCCTCTTTGATTCATCCTGAAGACTATGTGCTTGTGCAGAGTTCATTACACCGACAACGGCAGGAAGATGATATTGTAACGTTTCATTCAAGATTTAAAACCGGCGAAGGCAAGTATATGCTTGTGGAGTGGTGCCTCTACATAAAGTGTAAACCGATGTCAGATTTAAGAGAGTATACCATGATTTTGAGAAAGTCAGGCAGTTAGTTTTTTTCCGGTTTACCTGTTTTCCTTGTAATTGAGAGGATGTTATTGTTTTCGGCGTTTTCTGAAAAAAATTTGTTTATCCTTTTTTTATTTGTATTAATCGGAATAGGCAACAGCGAACCAATAACGTTCGATCATACAATCGGAAAGGAGGTCAAGATGGCACAGTTCAGAGCCGGAGACAAGATTATCTATCATAAGCCTAAAAGCTCATTTTGTCCGGGCCCCAGGGCTAAGCAGGTTTTTCCTCTTGAGCACGGTGAGGAGTATCACTATGTGGTAGACAAGTTCTGGAAAGTCGATAAGGTTAATGAGGACGGCACGCTTGATGTCGTTACCCGGACAGGCAAAAAAAACAAGCTGCAGGCCAGTGACCCCAATATCAGTAAAGCTCATCTGCTTCAGCATCTTCTCTATCGCAAGCGCTTTGTGGGTTGACCGCATCTGTTGTGCATTGATGACCGTCTCGCTCGGGTGATGCTTCCGGGGTGCCTGGGCCTGATTATTTTTGGCTCTTATGCACAAACCGGCATCCTTGACGTGCGGCCCAGTTTGGTGTTGCCTGTTGTCCTGAAGGAAGAATGGTCTCTGACGACAGGGTAGCATTGTTGAAATTTGCGTCCATAATGTTTGCACCTTTCAGGTTTGCGCCTTCAAGATTCGCGCCTTCAAGATCCGCTTCAAAAAGTGATGCTCCTTCGAGATTTGCCCCACTCAGATTGGCATTGCCGAGTTTCGCTCCGTAAAGTAATGCGTTCGAAAGATTACTGTTGCTGAGATCAGCCCCTTTCAGAAATGCACGGTCAAGGTTTGCTCCTTGAAGATCAGCTCCCTGCAGCTTTGCAGACTTCATCTCCGCTTTGTGGAGATCGGCTTTATGGAAATCGGCACCAGCCATGTTGGTGTTTTGAAAAGAGCTTTGTTCAACACGGGTTCGGGCAGCAGTTGCAGGCTGTTTTCTGTTTTCCGTTATGTTTTTTGCGCCTGTTTTGGTGATTGTGTTCTTTTCTGCAAGGAGTGGTGTTTTGTAGGTCATTGCCTCGTTTTCCTGTTCCCTGACGAATGATGCATTGTGTAGTGCACTCCAGCTTGCTGTGGCTTTTTTCCCTGAGGGCAGGATGGTATTGTTTGATAGCGTAGCCCCGTTGAGATTGGCTTGTTCAAGGAAATGCGCATTTTTCAGATTTGCACCTTTCAGGTCTGCACCCGCAAGATTCGCTTCGAAAAGAGTGGCGCCAGTCAGGTTCGCCCTGTTAAGGTCACCATTTTCAAGCATAGCCCATCTCAAATTTGCTCCCTCAAGGTTGGCTTCCCGCAACACAGCACCTTTCATGAAGGATCCCTGAAGATTTGCTCCAGTAAGAGAGCTTCCTGTAAAGTCACTCTTTCTGAGATTTGCTTTTTTTATCAGGGCCATTGTCAGGTTTGCTCCTTTCAGGTCAGCCATGTCAAGTTTTGATCCGTTGAGTTTTACCCTGATTAACACGGTTTTGCCGAGGTTCACACCAGTCAGGTCGAGATCTTCAAGTTCCGCCTCTTCGAGGTCGAACGCTCCTTCGGGGTTGGCAAGACGCATGGAATTCCAGGCCGAAACCCCTTTTTTCAGCGTACTGAAGCTCTCCTGATCGTAAGCGGAGGCCGTGCGATTCACGGTGAGGCAAGACGCTATAAAAAGCGAAACCATGACGATGGGATTTTGTTTCATGACGGTGTGGATGATTGTTGGCATAGAAACGAACCCGCCTCCTTTTGCCGGGCTAACGACTCCTTATTCTTGAAAGTAATGAAATTCCCGCTTCGTCGAGAAACTTAATTGCAATCATTCAGGGTTTAGATACTCATGCATTCTTGAACCATGAGTTGTTTTCAATCTTCTGAATGGAGTATAATGGAACGTAATAAAGTGTATAATGGAAAAGTGCTCGTTGTTGGGGCTACGGGGAAGTGCGGTCAGTGGGTGGTAAAGAGGCTCCTGTATTACGGTGTTCCGGTAAGAGTCTTTTCAAGGGAGCGCGATAAAGCTTTTCGTTTGTTTGGTGAGCATGTTGAAATTATTACTGGCAAGATTCAGTCTGTGTCCGATATTGCGCTTGCGGTCAAGGGGTGCGATGCGGTTATCTCGGCGCTTGGTTCCAGCTCCTATTCTGGTGAGTCGTCGCCAGCCGATGTGGATCGGGATGGGGTGAAGAGGCTTGTTGATGAAGCTTCGAAAGCGGGAGTGAGCCATTTTGGACTTGTCAGTTCTCTTGCTGTTACCAGGTGGTACCATCCGCTGAATCTTTTCGCTGGAGTGTTGCTGAAAAAATGGGAAGCTGAAGAGCATCTCCGGTCGGTTTTTTCAAGACCAGGTCTCTCCTATACCATTGTCAGGCCCGGTGGTTTGAAGGATGGCGAACCCTTGCATCACAAACTGCATGTCGATACCGGCGACCGATTATGGAGTGGCTGGATTAATCGCTCTGACGTTGCCGAGCTTCTTGTCGTCGCTCTATGGGTTGAGAGAGCCAAAAATAAAACTTTTGAAGTGGTCAATGATATTGAGGAAGAGCAGTCAGGTCTTGAACAATACTATGATCTGCTTCCAGAGTAGATTGTTCAGGACCTTGGCTCTGTTCAAAAGGAGTTTTTTACAGGTTTTCGATGGCATGCATCAGTTCCTGACCGCTGAATGGCTTTTTCAGGGTGGTGTTTGCCCCGAGGGCGTCGGCTATGACGAGGTAGTTTTCAGGGCTGACTTTTCCTCCACCCGAGATGGCTACGATTTTTATAGATGGGTAGTGTTGCCGTACTTCAATAATGGTTTCAATACCCTCTTTTTCGGGCATAATGAGGTCGGTGATCATAACAGAGACGTCCGGGTTTTCCTGCAGAAGCAACAGGCCGCTTTTGCCGTTATCAGCCTCGATGACGGTATGTTTTTTTCTCTGCAGAATCATGCTGATAAATTTTCTTACAGCCGCGTCATCGTCGATAACAAGAATTTTCATAAGGAAGAAGATTAAGTGTTTGTTCCAAAAATTACGTCATTGATTGTTGAGGCTAACTCTATGAGCTTGACCGGCTTTTTGAGGAATTTGCAAATCCCGTGATGGTTGAGATGAGAGGTGTGCTCAATATCTTTTTCATACCCGGTCATCAGTATCACCGGCAGTTTCGGGTTTTTCAGGTGCAGTTCATCGGCAAGTTCAACGCCTGTCATCTCTGGCATGGTCAGGTCGGTGATCAAGAGGTCGAATTGTTCCGGGTTCTTCCGAAACAGTTCAATCGCTTGCAGGGGCGAGCTCACTGATTGTATTTTGAATCCAAGTTTCGCGATCATCATGGTCATCATCTTGAGTACTGTCGGCTCGTCATCAACAAAAAGAATGTGGCCATATCCTTTTGTACAGCAATCAGCAATGGGTAGTGGAGGGGCTTCTTCATTGATGACAGGAAGATAAATATTGAAGGTGGTTCCTTTTTCTGCACAGCTTTCAACAGTAATCTCCCCTTTAAAGCTTGTGATGATGCCATGGACAACGGAAAGTCCGAGACCAGTCCCTTTGTTAACCGTTTTTGTGGTAAAGAAGGGTTCGAATATTCGTTCCAGGGTGCTTTCATCCATCCCTGTTCCTGTATCGGAAATGCTGAGCCTTACATAGTTTTCCGCTTGAAGTTTCGGGAGCAGTTTTTGCAGGCTGGTTTCGGGAGTGACCTCTTCGAGTTTAATGGTGAGCAAACCGCCTGATTTTTCCATTGCCTGAAATGCATTGATGCAGAGATTGACAATGACCTGATGGATTTGCGAGGGATCGGCAAGGATATTGCGGCAGGAGTTATCAACCTCTTTTTCGATGGTGATTGTTGAGGGTATTGATGGACGGAGAAGTTTCAATGCTTCATCAATAATTTCCTGAACGCTGACAATATTCGGAGTGCTTTCCTGGGCCATGCTGAATGTCAGGATTTGTGCTACAAGATTTTTGGCACGTTCTGCAGCCTTAATAATTTCACTGAAGTATTCCTGCTGGAAATCATCATTACTCGGGCTGAGTATGCCCATTTCGGCATAGCCGAGGATCGGTGTCAGGATATTATTGAAATCATGCGCAATACCGCCGGCGAGTGTTCCTATGGTTTCAAGACGCTGGGTTCTGCGGAGATTTGCTTCGAGCATCTGGTGCTCCTTTTGTGCTGTGACACGTTCCGTGACATCAAACAAAATGCCGTCAATTCCTGTGAATGTGCCGTCGGGTGAAAAAACGGACGTTTTTCGGTCTTCGAGCCACTTGACTGAACCGTTTTTCATGAGAATACGGTAAAAAAGGGCCTGAGATGTTTTGGCCAACCTGAGTTGGAGGTTTGATGTCGAGACCGTATCCCGCTCTTCAGGATGGATTATTCTGCCGGTTTCAAACAGTTCATGTTCAAACTCCTCTTTGGTATAATCCAGCAGAATATCACCCATCATCGAGAGCATTGTCGTTTTGCTCTCTTCATTGGTTTGATAGACAGCCCCGGGAATATTGTCGATGAGGGCCTTGAATTCCTGGACGATCCTTTTTTGAACCTCACTGGTTCTCAGGGCTTGTTCCGCTTTTTTCAGTTCGGTAAGGTCGACGACCAGTCCCCGAATGCCCTTGACCAGACCGTTATGAATGATTGGTAAACTGTAGACCTGTGCCGGAAAGGTGCTGCCATCTTGTCGGAGTGCGGTATATTCTTCGGAAATACTCTGCCCTTTTTTTATTGCGTCCAAATGGAGCAATGCTTTTTTCGCATCCTGCGGAACACAAAAATTGATGGCGAACACTCTTTTTTGGGTGATATCGGGGGTGTAGCCGAAAACCTCGAGGCTTTTGGCATTGGCATAGGTTACCGCGCCTCTTATATCCGTTTCAAAGAGCGTAAGGGGAAGAAGTTCGGTCAGCTCCCTGAATCGCTTTTCACTCTCTCGCAAGCTCTTTTCGGAGAGTATCCGCTCAGAAAAGTCGCGGCTTATTCCAAACAGAACGGGTTTGTTGTTCCAGATGCCTTTTGTGATTTTGGTTTCGACGGGTAACAGTGTTCCCGATTTTGTCTGTAAGGGGACAAGACAGGAGCTCTTGTCACCAGCAAGCATTCCTTCAATATTGCGTTTTACGATCTCCCACTGCTCTTCGGGGTGAAAATGAAGCACATGTTTGTCGAGGATGGTTTCTGCTGAGTAGCCAAGTTTTTTTCGGACAGCGGCATTGGTATGAATAACATTGCCCTCCGTGTTGATAATGAAGAGGAGATCATCAATGGTATCAAAGAGTGACTCAAGGTTGCTTTTTGCTTCAGCAATTGCCTCCTCCTGTCGAGCCTGCATGATGGCTGAACCGATATGTGCGGTAATGGTTTCAAGCCCTTTCCGGGAAAATTCAGGGACCTGTGTCAGAGTGTGGGAAGCGACATTGAGGCAGGCAAGAACCTCTCCCCGGTAGGTGATCGGGAGGATGGCGATAGCCTTCAGTTGTTCGTTCCGGTGTATTTTCTTTTTTGCAAGGTCAAGATCATAGAACTTGTGGTATATCGGTTTTCCCTTCAGGATCAACTGGGCATTCTGGGATTCGAAGCTGTATGATGCTGAATTATTGATAAATGATTGCGGCAATCCTTCATGAATGGAAAGAGTGATGGTTTCGTCAAGTTTGTTGACCAGGTAAATGCCTCCGCAATCCAGCCCGGAAGCTTGAATAGCAGCATGGAGGCAGGTTCGGAGGGTTTCGTGGACAGACGATGATTGATTGAGTTTAATGGCAAGATCAAGTTCTGCCTGGATAAAGTGCTCAACTTGCTTGCGTTGCAGTGCATTTGCAATGATTCCGCCAGCAAGCTTCAGGATGGAAATGGTTTCCGGCATCCATTCCCGTTCCTCTTTTACGGCATCAAAACCAATATAGCCGAAAGGGTATGACCCTGCGACAAGAGGAATGACAATCAGCGACTTGATCTGTTGGGCCTCAAAGATCTTTTTTTCGGCTGACGCCTCCACTTCCATATCAGCGATCCGGGGAAGATGAATGATCCGGTTGTTCCTGATCTGCTCCATCCACCAGGGGAAGCCAATGGTTTCAATTCCTTTAAGTGATTCGAGTTGTGGCTTAACCTCATAGGCACACCATTCATGGGTGTTGTCCATCAAGCGAAGATCATCACGGAACTGGAAAACATAGCTTCGGTCGGCTTCGACAAAGTTACCGATAAGCTGCAGCGTGTTATAGATCATCGCATCAATATGCTCGAAGGGCAGGTTGATGAACTGATTGGAGAGGTCTGTTACGATACGCTCGAAAGTCTGGGCGTGTGAAAGTGCCTGTTCAATATTTTTTCGTGTACTGATATCCTGATGGGAGCCAACCATGCGCAGAGGATTACCATCTGTGTCACGTTCGAAGACCATTCCCCGGTCAAGTATCCAGACCCAGTGTCCAAGTTTATGACGCATCCGGAGCTCTATTTCATAAACCGTTGTTTTTCCGGAAAAATGTTCTTCAAGTCGTTGCCGGGAAAGAGGCTGATCATCCGGATGACAGAGTCGCATCCAGGTGTTGATCGATATCGGTTGCAGCTCATCGAGGCTGTAGCCAATCAGAGAGGCCCACTCCGCATTGATTTCGAGCTCTCCTGTTTTGATATTCCAGTCCCAGTATCCAGCTTTTGTCCCTTCCACCACCATCTGGAGTGTGCGGTTTGATGTGTCAAGGGAGGTGGCTCTCTCTTCAAGGTCGTGAAGCTTTTTTCTGAGTTCGGCATTCTCTCTTCGCAGTTGCTCCCGATCGATGTCCAATTCTGGTCTCTCTTTTTCCATGGTGTGTTGCATTTCCAGCCCTCTTGGAGGATTGGGTTCATTTCACGGTCGATATCAATCATTGCTGTTGCTGACTGATATCGCCATCGGTCGGTTAACAGGCAAGGCATCCTGAAGAATTCTCACGAGTGAGGAATGCTTGCGTGATCTGTTGTTGTTTTTCCGTTGCGGGTACTCAAGTTCCCTCTTTTCACTGTCAAAGATAGCTGTTTTTCTTGCTAATGGGCTTTTTATTTCTTTGTTACGAGATCCGATTGCAGCGTCACGCGCCGCTCAGAATCCTCATGTATCTTGTTTCTATCCTGTTTTTTGCTTTTCGTTCAGCTTGTTTTTGAAAATGGTCATATCGATTCCTGTTGTGACCAGTAAATTTACCAAAACGGAAACCGTGATGTACCAGGTCCATGCGAGTCCCAGATATTTCAGGAGAAAAACAATGCTCATACTGGCAACGAGACCAATGCCAAGGCTTGCAGGATGAAAGTCCCGTTTGCTTTTTGATAACAGAAAAAGTCCCAGCAGTCCGCCGTAGGTAAAGGATGCGATTTCAAGGCCAACAAGGATGATCGATTTGTCGCTTTCATCGAAAAGAAGAGCTATACCGATCAGCACGGCAGCCCATCCGAGGCTGATAAGGCGCGATCCCTTCAGTGAGATTCTTCCTCCGAGGATATCGGTAACGGTCGATGCTGCAAGGGAGTTTATTGAGGAGGCAATGGTCGACATTGCGGCTGAAAGGATTCCCGCAAGCAGAAGTCCTTTCAGGCCAGATGGCAGGTAGTTGACAATAAAGGATGCGAATTCACGGTCTTTTTCAATGGTAATGCCCTCCATGAAGAGGTAGATGAGTGAGCCAGCCAGCAGGAAAATGGTAAACTGGATAAAGACGAAAATGCCGCTTCCGATCAGTGCTTTTTTTGCTTCACCCAGATTACTGCAACCAAGGACTCGCTGTACCATCATGAAATCGACCCCATGGGAGGCAAGTGAGAGAAAAATGCCGCCGAAAAATGCACTGCCGAAAGCCATGGGATTGACAAGCATGTCGTTGCTCATATTGAAAATATGCAGTTTTCCGGCATCGGCGAGTGTTGAAAAAATATGCAGAAGTGGTTCATCAAGGCGAAGCAGAATGAAGACAATGGTAATGACACCACCTAAAAAATAGAGACCGAATTGGACGCTGTCGAGCCAGACGACCGTTTTCAGTCCGCCTGAAATGGTATAGATCAGAGTTACCGCTCCAATAATGATAATGGAGAGGGGTAAAGACCAACCCGTTACCGCTTGCACGACGACTCCTGTTGCCAGAAACCTGACTCCATCACCGAGGATTCTCGTTACCAGGAAAACGACTGATGCCAGTTTTTGCATGCCAGAACCAAATCTTGAACCGATTATTTCATAAATGGAGGTGACGCCCTCTTTGAAATATATTGGCAGGAGCAGGGAGCTTACAAGGATTCTTCCGACGATATAGCCAAGGGGTAACTGCAGAAAGGACCAGTCACCCCGATAGGCAAGTCCTGGTACACTGACAAAGGTAAGTACAGAGGTTTCTGTTGCGACAATCGAAAGCATGGCGACAATCCAGGGCAGTTTGTGGCCTCCGAGAAAATAGTCGCTGGTATTTTTGTTCCCTTTTCCTTGCAGGAGTCCGAAAAGGATATTACCAGCCAGAAAGATGACGACGATGGCAATGTCAAGCAACTGCATAAAATTCGATAGTAGTAGACCGGTTTGTAAGTTGTTTCAGTGCGTTTGGTGCTGAAGGGTTGTTTTCGGTCATGGCTCGTAGAGATGAAAGCTTGATTTCAGTTCTGAAAATGCAGTTTCGTTTTTCAGCCATGACGCAAGAGTGATGTTGATGTCACTGCCACTCAGTATGGACGTCCGGATGCTGGAGTTTCCAGCCAGAAGATCGAAGGCTGGTATGGTGTTGTTGAATTCATATACGCCTTTCAAAAATTGCAGGTGTTCAGGATAGAGTTCCTGGAGCGCAGCAGTTATGGCAACTCCGGTGGCGAAGGAGCGGAAGCGGCCATGATCGGTCACATGCAGCCAGATGCCGCCGATGACCTCTCCAGAGAACTTGTGAAAAGTCGGTTTGAACCATACCGGGTGAAAGATAACTCCTTCGAGCCCGAACTTTCGGCAGCGTTCAGCGAGGTCGTCCGGTTTTATAAAGGGCGCACCGAAAAGCTGAAAGGGGGTTGTTGTTCCTCTTCCTTCAGAAATGTTCATTCCCTCAAGCAGGCACATGCCGGGATAAACCTCGGCTGTTGCAAAAGTGGGCATGTTCGGTGAAGGAGGAATCCAGGGCAGACCCGTTTCCGGGAAAAGCATGGAGCGTTGCCACCCATCCATTTTGATGACGTGCAGATTGATGTCAAGTTTCTTGATATCACGGTAAAGAAGAGCCAGTTCGCCGACAGTCATGCCATGCCGAACCGGTATTGGAAAAATGCCGACAAATGATCGGAATGAGGGGTCGAGCAGAGGTCCTTCAACAAGGGATCCCCCAAGGGGATTTGGACGGTCGAGTACAATGATCTCAAGATCCATGCCGGATACGGCTTCCATGAATAGTGCAAGGGTGTTGATATACGTGTAGTAACGGGAACCGACGTCCTGAATGTCGAAAAGGATAAGGTCAAGATTGTCGAGTACTCGTTTATCGGGAAGAAGTGATGCTGCAGTATCTCTGTAGAGGCTGATCACCTCACATCCAATTTCCGGCTGGCAGGTTACGGCTATCTGATCCTGCTCGGTAGCGAAGAGTCCGTGTTCAGGAGAAAAAATTTTTCTGACATGAATACCCCTCTCCCTCAATGCATTCCATGAGTATTTCAAATCAGGGGTTACAGAGCTCTGATTGACGATAAGTCCAATGTTTCTGTTTTGAAAATGCTCACTTTTTCTGAGCAGGATCTCCAGTCCTGTTGCTACCATCTTTTTTTTCTGGTTTGTGTTGGATTTTCCATGATTATGCTGCTGTAAGGGTCAGCAATGGTATTGATAATGGTCTTTCCGGGTTTGATGGCTACTCCTGGCAGGAGTACCGAATTTGTAATGGTGCACCCTGCGCCGATGGAGCATCCCTTGCCGACAATTGAGCATGAGATGCTGGCTTCCGGGCTGATGATCGCATCCGGAGCGATCGCATGTGGAGCGATGCCAATTGTCTGCTTCATTGGCAGAGCCAGATTGTTCATGATCAAGTTTCGGTTAATATTTGCGAGCCAGTAGCTATGCATGGTTCCAATATCCATCCAGAGACCCTTGTGCTGGTAATAGCTTAATCCTCCGTTATCAATAAGTCCTGTAAACCCTGTATCGACAATCCCTGAAAATTCCGCTTTCAGATAGCGAAAAATTGCTGGACTGAGAATTGCAACTCCAGTGTAGATGAACGAGGAGAGAAGAGCTGTTTTACGCAGGTTCCTGAAGTCTTTAACAAGCCCTCCTTCAACACCCACATATCCTATCGCAATGGCTTCCGGTGTCTCAAACAGGGTAAGGGTGCCTGCACGTCCCATTACCTGATGCTGTTTGATGAGTGCACTGAAATCAATATCAGAAATAATATCGCTGTTGACCAGAATAAAATCACCATCATCAAGGAGCTTTTCACATTTTTTCAGGCCGCCCCCTGTCCCGAGAATGATTGGCTCTTCTGAAAACGTGATGTTCAGTCCAGTCAAATTGCTTGATTCAATAAACTGCCTGACAGTATCGCCATGATGGTGGATATTGCAAATAATCTCTCTGATTCCCGCCTGTTTCAGGAGATAAACAGAATAAAAAAGGCTGGGAATATTGAGAATGGGGATTAGTGGTTTCGGGGTATGATCGGTCAGGGGACTCAGGCGAGTACCGAGTCCTGCGGCCAGAACGAAGGCTTTCATCGGGTTGTACCTTTCAGGATAGTCTGCAGGAGTTCTCCTGCTCGTTTCAATTCAGTTCTTGCTTCAATATATTCATGCAGATAGGCCAATGTCGGTTCTATGGAGTGTTCAAACAGGCCGCTTTTTCCTGTTCTTGTTTGATAACAAAAGGTACCTGTAGCCTTGATGTTCCGTTGAAAGGCCATAATATCGAAATAAAAAAGGTATTCATCGAAGCTCATAGTGGTCAGTTCATTGTTGCAGAGTGCATGATAGTGATAGGCTTTCAATTCTTCTGTCAATGAGGGTGAGAGCTGTACATAGGAGTCTTTTATCAGGGAAACGGCGTCATACTGTGGCAGACCCATGCGGGCGTCCTGAAAGTCAATAATAATCGGTTTATTCTGATGAATAAGAATATTCCGGCTGTGAAAATCCCGGTGGTTAAGAACGAAGTGCTGTGGCTTGACAAGGAGTTCCGCGATGGCTTCAAATTCATATCGTAATCTTCCGATTAACTGCTGATCGAATATTGCTGCAAAATAGTCCAGCAGGCCATACTGGATAAAGAAATCAAATTCAAGCATGAGTTTTTTTTTATCAAAACAGATGCTGAAGGGGATCTGGTTGTTGTGGCCTCTTATTGACTGAAGTTGTATCAGAATATCGATAATATCCCTGTACCGGTCAGGTAGTGTGTGTTGTAATGAGCTATTGAAAAGATTTTGCAAGAGAAAGTCGCCGCAGTCCTCAAGAAGCATGATGTTTGTTTCGGCATTGATGGCCATTATAGCCGGAACAGGAATTGCGTGTCGGGCTAACAGAGCGTGCAGTACCAGAAAAGGGTAGGTATCGGCTGATGATGGGTTCAGTGCAGGATCGTAACAGGCGACAGAAGATTCAGTGGTGCCGGTAACCCTGAAATACTGACGGCTTGAAGCATCACCCTGTATTTTTGTGATGGAAAGAGGCTTGCTGCAGCAGGTACTGAAAAGAGTTGCAATATTTTTCTGGATGGTCATACAGCAGTTTCGAAAAGTCCTTTGCGGAAAGCAAAAAAGCACCTTGTACCAAAGGTATAAGGTGCTTTTTCAAAAAAAAGAGTTCTTACTTTTTCGGGGCAATAGCAGATGAAACACTCTGCAAGACCTGTGTAGCAGTATTTGCAACGCTGCCGATCAGATCAGTTGCGCTTTTTGCAAGAGGCCCAATAGCATCCGCATGAACTTTAAGGCTGTCGTTCATGAAATTCATCTGGAGCTGAACGATTTTTCCTGCTGTATCAACAATGCTGTTGATAGCGCCTGATACGTCAATGTTTGTTCCGTTTGACATGGTGTGTTTTGTTTTGAGGTTATTGAAAAAAAAGTTGTTGAATAAATATTGACCATGCACTTGTCGTGCGTTTTCAACAAGTTAAAATATTTTCAATTGCAGAGCAAATAGAAAAAGAGGTGTTGGAAAGGAACGATCTGCATCACAGAAAAAGTATAGGGATTCTTTGGAGAGAGAGATGAAGTGAGGTGGTTTGCGCTGCATAGTAAAGAAAGCGGCCTCTCTCCAGAGATTGGCCGCCTGGTGACTTTTACAATGCTTTTACTGCTTCGCACAAGAGGTGGCCATACTTTCTGACCGTGCGGATATCGCGGAAACCGAGTGATTCAAGAATCTCCTTGTAGGCACTTTGCTGCTTGAAGCCGAGTACTGAAAACGGCATGCCGGCGCCAAGGATATAGTGGCTCAGATAGTCAAAGTTCGGATTTTCCGGATCATCAATGATCATGTCGAGGATGAGTACCTTTCCGCCAGGAGTAAGAGCGTCATAAGCTTTTTTGCAGAGCATCGTGGTTAACTGTTCATTTGCAGAATAAAGGATTCTGCAGAACATGATTGCATCTGCTTCCGGATAAGCGTCTTTGTAAATATCAACGGCTGCACCTTTCAGGCGATTGTCAACTCCTTTTTCAACAGCATTTTCATTCACCAATTCCACTGCGCCAGGCAGGTTAAGAATGGTAGAATGGAGCTGAGGGAACTTTTTCAGAAGTGCTGCTGAAATATCACCAATACCACCACCAACATCTACAAGTTTTTTTGCTGTTTCCAGATCAGCCTCTTCGAGCAGCAGCATGATGGCGAAATAGGCATTACTGCGATGAATTTCCTCAAAATATAAATTGTCTTCCCGTGTTACAGGAGGGTAGGCAACTTCGCCCTTGAAATTCATGTTTCCTCTGACGGCATCAGCTATCTGCAGATAAAAATTTTCTGAAAGGTTTGCCATGGCTTTGGCCACAGGGATCATGTACAGGTTCTGGTTTTCGTGGTTCGGGAGAAACATTTTTTGAGCAAAAGGGGTGAGGCTCCATTTGCCACCCGTTTCTGCGGTAACTCCGATCTGTCGTAGTGCCTCAAGTAGCATGATGAGGCGTTGAGGAATTGCACCAGCGCTGGCTGCAAGTGTTTCTACATTTTTTGCCTCATCAGCAAGTAGAGTAAAAAGATCAAGTTCAAGAGCCGCCTTAAAACAGCCGAACTCTACAAGACCTTTAAAAATAAGTTCGTTGGCTCTGTGGTTTTGCTTCAGCAACTCGTTGGCGTCCATAATAAAATGCTATGTAGTTAAGAAAATTTACACGTTACTGGAATGAAAAAGCTGTTTCAGTGGCAGAGAACCTGCCCGGTCTTCATTTGCTGCAACAGGAACGGTTTAAGCCGTTTAATGGTGATGAATTTTTGCGTTTATCGTACAACAAGTTGAAAATCAACAGCTTGTTTTTTTACGAAATGAGACTTCTGATCAATGTGTTATTTGCTTCTGATGTTATGTTCCTTTTCGAATGTATCGAGTTGCTCACGGATGTTTTTTCTAAAAGCCAGACTGGTGACAAGGTTTAACAGTTTGTAGGGGTTTCGCCTCACTCGGTTGGCAATGTTTTTCAACGAATAGACCTTGTAATAGCTTGTCATGAATTTGTGCTGGAACTTTATGGGGTCGTATCTATCAGAGCGGATGACAAGATTCATCGCATTGTATTTCTCCCAATTTTCATCAGTTATCCATCCATTTTTCTTGTACTCCCAGTACATTGTTGTGCCTGGGTAGGGAGTAATAATCTGGAAAATCGGCATGAAAACATTGTTTTTACCGACAAACCGAACAAGGTCATCCATGTTTTCGAAACTGTCGAGCTCCGGATTAATCAGGAAATTTCCCTGGACATTCAGGCCTGCCTGGCGGCACTCTTCAATCAGACGGGAATATTTCTCCGCTGAATTGACGTGACCTTTATTATAGGCTTCAAGGGTACTCTGTTTGATGGATTCGAATCCAACCAGCACCATGATGCACCCTGCTTCTACAAGCTTTTTTACCGTTTCCTTGTCTTCAAGGAGGGGGAGGCTGAAGAAAACGCTGAAGTTGATATTACACTCTTTAATGAGGTCGAGAGATTCCCAGAGCTTTTTTTTGCTGACGCCCAGGTTTTCATCACAAAGCATGAACCATGGTTTCGATGATTTCCCGTTTGCGTTAAAAAAAACTTTTTTGGCAGTTTCAAACTGTTTTTTAAGCTCGTCGGGTTTCTGCATCCGGTAAAGCTTTCCGGTAAAATTAGGGGTGACGCAGAATGAACACTCATAGGGACAGCCGCGGGTAACATAAATCGGGATAGATTTTGTACCGTCTACTTTTTCACGTTTTGATGCTTTGGCAATTTTTTCATAGTCAAGCGCCAGTACCTCTTTTACCGGTGCAAAGTCTTTGGAATCGTAGAGAGGTTTTAAGCGGTTGAGTGCAATATCTTCAAGGAGAGTCAGCCAGAGATTTTCGGCTTCGCCGCAGACGAGGGTGTCGGCATGGACTTTTGCCTCTTCTATATTGAACGAAACATGCAGGCCGCCAAGGATAACTTTTGTTCCTTTTTTTCGAAACGTATCGGCAATTTCATAGCCTCTTGTTGCATCAATGGTTCGTGATGTTATGCCGACAAAATCGTAATCACCGTCATAATTGATCGGATCGCCAAAATGCTCATCAACAATTTCAATATTGTGTTGCGGAGGCGTAATACTTACAAGTACCCCTATCGCCATATTGAATAATGGCTTCTGGTTTGATTTAGAATCTTTTTTCCCTTTCGGGGCTATGAGAAGAAACTTGAGTGCCTTAATGTGTTGATGTTCAGGTTTGCTCATGCTTGAGTTCTTGTTATGAAGGGTTTGCGCTGTTACCGTCCGTTTGTTAACCTTGATTCAATTGAGAACCTTGTTGTACTCCTTTTGTGCGTGGCCTTGCCCATGAATATTAAGGTCAAAGGGAATATGCAGCCATCTGTCCTTGAATACGGCATCTCCCGGTTCAAGCCCGGTCAGGCTGATCGGAAGGGTGATAATTTTACGCTGATTGCCGATGTGTATATAGAGCTCATCTCCGGTTACCCAGACGTCAATATCGACAGGGTTGGCAAACATAAGCTTCAATTGCACCTCATAGATATTGCCGTTTCGGACAAACTTGATTGGTGGTTCGTCAAACATCATTTCGGATGGATCGCTGTCGCCATACATATCTTTGGCGAAAAGTTCCAGTGAGGTGAGACCGACAATCTCTTGTTCATACATCCTCAGTTTTTTGATCGGGAGGGGTGCAAAACTCTCTTCGATTTCTCCAAGGTATTTCTGCTGAATGGTTTTCCAGTTCTCCAGATATCCGCTCTTCTCTTTTGTGTCAAGCAGTCTGTTGACAAGTATCATATCAACCTTGAAGCCGTAGAGGTTCAGATAGGTCAAGGCACGCATGGTCTCCTTGATCGACATTTTTTCAGCATTCATGACCAGACGCACCGTTGATTTTTTATTGTCCGTCAAAATTTCGCGGATATCGGCAAGTTCATCAAAAACCTGATCAACGGAATCAATGGCATCCGCAGGAGGAATATAAAAAGCGATTTTATCAGACATTTTTGACAGGGGCTTGCTGAGCGGCTTGACAATATATTTGGTAACGTTTTTTACTGCCTTCATGCCCCAGGAAAGGGTATCAGGAAGGGAGAGGAGCCGCAGGGTTTCTCCTGTCGGGGCTGTATCAAGCACAAGCACATCATAGAGACCGGAAGCTTTATAGCGCTTTATTCTCAAAAGAGAAAAAAGCTCCTCCATGCCGGGCAGAATGGTCATCTCATCGGCCATGACACCTGAAACACCCTGAGCCATAAAGATTTTTGAATAAAACTTCTGTACGGAGTTCCAGTTCTGTTTCAGGTCAACATAAGGATTGACCTCAATGGCATGAAGATTCTCCTTGATCTTTGTTGGTTCAGCGCCAAGAGGCAGGTTGAAGGAATCTGAAAGACTATGTGCAGGATCGGTTGAGAGGACAAGGGTACGATAGCCCAGTTGCGACAAACGGACAGCCGTAGCCGCAGAAACACTGGTTTTGCCTACCCCGCCTTTACCTGTAAAAGTGAGAATACGCATCAATAGACCGTTTGAAATGGAGGAAATACAGCGAAAATATCATAAAAGCAGATGGGCAGTCCAGCATAATTACCTGCGAACACATCTCTTCAGCAACACCAGCCTGGGTACGACGAAGAAAGTCGGAGCTGAATATGCCAAAAATGCTTCTTGTTTAAACAAATGTATTCTCAACGGTCAGCAGTGGCTCGGGTGTTCATGCCGGAACGTTGGGATAACACTGACTGTAACCCGAAAGAAATTTATACGTTATAGACAAAAAAACCTTTTCTCATTGACCCCCAATCTAAGCTTTTTTTTACATAAAACAGGGGCCTATCCTCTACGGGAATCAGTTATCCTCTACGAGATTGTGTTTTGCGTAGAGTATAACTGAATTTCGTAGAGGAGGTAAAGGAGAAAGCTCTTGCTGAAAAATGGGGAGACCTTTATATTGAAATTATATTTATATGGTTAATGTATACTGACATGTAAACAGCGGGAGGAGTTCCATGTTGAAAGAGGCTGGTGGGGTGGTTGGAGGTGCTTTGCTATTTTCGCCTATCGGGATGCCGATTTTGCTTCACGGGGTTGCCGGTGCTGTTGTGGGAGGCGCAGGGCTTTTTGTCGCAGATGCAGTTTTGAAACAAGTGACTGGTGCTGTCAGTAACCTGATTCCGCATTCTGAGCCGACAGGGTCGGTAGAAGGGAAGGGTGACGAGTAATACGTGCTGGCGACCGTTTCAGAATACATTCAACTATTTCTGGTTATAGCTGTTGCCAGTTTATTCCTTGTTTGACATTCTGGCAGCTCTCCGCACTTCTGTCGAAATGTGGGGTTGTGGGTCTTTGTTGCTTTTGTTTTTTGCAACCATTCGATGGTTGGACTTCTTGAACCAGCGGTGTTTGCCTGATTGTGGCGCTGCTTCAAAGGAGTCGGAGAGCCTGGGCCAGGTAAACAGCCAAAGTAGAGAGAGGCAGATTCGGGCTTTTTGTGTGCCCTTGTTCTATTGGTTGATTAATGGATTGACGTAAATTTTAATTTGCGTTTTTTCTCAATTAACGGTGTGGCTCAACGGGAATGATGGTGAGGAACGGAGATGAACAGTTGAGTTACGGCGTTCATAATACATGAAAATTAATATATGAAGGCTCTTATTTTATACGACAGTAGATCTTCAGCAGGTTCTACCGAGTCGATTATTGATTCCATTGGATTGAGTCTGGCTGAGTCGGGTTTCTATGTAGAAAAAGCAAAATGTAAAGCGACTGCGGATTACAGCTTCGTCAAGGATTTTGATCTGGTCATTCTTGGCGCACCAGTCTACAACTTTATCGTTGCCTCACAGCTTTTGGGCGCATTGATCCAAGGCAATCTGAAGATAAATCTTAAAAGGAAAAAGATTGCGCTCTTTCTCACCTGCGGAAGCTCGCAGTCCACAGCGACGCTTTTTTATCTGCCACAGTTAAAAATCCATCTTATCCGCAATAAAATTCTTGTTGAAAAAATTTTTGCACCCGATGCTTTTTCAGATGGGGATCTTATTGATTCGTTTGTTGAGGATTTGCTTTATGAGTACAATAGAGGCCCGAAATCCAAAGCTTTGTCGGCGAAGTGGACCGAAGAGGCCCAGGAGTGTTATCAGTCCATGCCCTCTTTTGTCCACGAAAAGTTCAGGACAATGGCTGAAGAGTATGCCGAAGATATGGGATATAAGGAGATTACCCTGGCTGTGCTTGAAGAAGCGAAGGGCAGCTTTGGCGCTCCGTAACGGCTATTACTTGAGCTGGTTAAAGGTCGAGTTGGACTGGCTTAAAAATCCGGTCTATCCCTATGAGTATACTTGCAGACTGTGGGTTAGCGACAACGAGCCATTGCCGATGGCAAAGCAATGCGTACTTGCGTTCGTTAATCGTTCGACGGTATATTTTGCCATTGAAGAAAGCAAAAAAAAAGCACCCTATACGGCAACGTATAAGGTGCTTTTTTGAAAAAAAGACAACTTACTTTTTTGGTGCAATAGAGGCAGAGAAGCTCTGTAGAGCCTGATTAGCACTGCCAAGTACATTGCTGATAAGTTCTGTGCAGGTCTTAACTAAAGGCTCAATCGCTGGGATTGTGTTGTTCAGTATTTCAGCCTGCTGCTGTCCAAGTTTAGTTAATGTATCCATAATATTGCTGATGGATGCAGAAAAATCATTGTTGGTTTCGTTTGCCATGGTATATATTATTAAATGTTGTTGGCGTAATTATATGTTAAAACACTCTAGTTATTCCAAGAGGTTATTTTCCTCAATTTAAAATATTTTCAAATATGAGCAAACTTATAAATATGATCTAATTTGCACAGTACAAAAATTTCCGTACTGATCAAACCGCTTTTACCGCCTCACACAACAAGTGGCCGTACTTCCTGACTGTGCGAACATTGCTGAAGCCGATTGATTCAAGAATTTCCTTGTAGGCGCTCTGCTCCTTGAAGCCGAGTACCGAAAACGGCATACCTGCACCAAGGACATAGTGGCTCAGATAGTCAAAGTTCGGGTTTTCCTGATCATCGATAATCATGTCGAGGATGAGCACTTTCCCGCCTGATGGAAGAGCGTCATAGGCTTTTTGGCAGAGCATTTTGGTTAATTGCTCATTTGCTGAATAAAGGATTCTGCAGAACATGACGGCATCCGCTTTAGGGTATACGTCCTTGTATATATCTACGGCTACGCCTCTCAAACGAGCTCCAACTCCTTTTTCGATAGCATTTTCATTTACCAGTTCAACCGCACCGGGAAGATTCAGAATGGTGGAATCAAGCTGAGGAAACTTTTTTAAAAGGGCGGCAGAGATATCACCGATTCCACCACCGACATCTACGAGGGTTTTTGCAGCCGACAGGTCAGCCTCTTCAAGCAGAAGCATGATGGCAAAATGGGCGTTGCTACGGTGAATTTCTTCAAAATACCAGTTGTCTTCTCGCGTAACAGGAGGATAGGCGACCTCGGCCTTGAAATTCAGGTTACCTTTGACGGCATCTGCTATTTTCATGTAAAAATTTTCCGAAAGGCTAGCCATGGCCTTCGCCACTGGAATCATATAAAGGTTCGGAAGCTCATTGTTTGGCAGAAACATATTAATCGTAAACGGGGTGAGGCTCCACTTTCCATTCTCTTCGGCAGTAATCCCCATTTGCCGCAGGGTCTCGAGCAACATGATGAGTCTTTGCGGAATCGCGCCAACATTGGCTGCCAATGTTTCGATCTCTTTTGCTTCGTTAGCAAGGTGAGTAAAAAGGTCAAGTTCAAGAGCTGCTTTCAAGCAGCCACTTTCCACAAGACCTTTAAAAATAAGTTCAGTGGCTCTGTGATTTTGCTTCAGTAACTCGTTGACGCTCATAATAGAAGTATTGCTAAATAGTTAAAGAAATTTTAAATTGATAGTTACTTGCACGAATTTGAATGAGTCCACATTGTAGCTATTTGAAAATAAACTAACCATCCAAAGCAGGCCCTTCCCAATATACTTATCAAATTTCCCCGTTATTCACCACAGTTCGGTCTGTGTACTAAGTTTCTGTATAGTATTTTTGCAGTCAAACCACCATGTCACTCTGATCGATTCACTTTGTCCAGAGTGCTATAGGTACAATAACTGACGCAACCTTTTTGTTAAATAATTTAGAAAAAATCCCACTACCGTCCAATTATAAATCAAATAAATTCAATTGTGTAGTGGCCCCCAACCGGTAGACAAAAAGTGGCAAAATTTAAGTTGGTCGCCTGAGCCCATGCTCTCAAGTTGGCTGAAGGTAATATGAGCCTGTGCGTTAATGCGAGCGCCCAGGTTTGTCGCCACGTCGTCGGAGCCCCTGGCATGTACGTAAGTCTCCTGCACGGGAACGGAAGATCTCCGATACCACCTGTCGTCGTTGGCGGGTCGCATCGGGAAGACTAATAGTCAAAGCCGATGATGTACGGTACGGAGAAGTCAGACCTGCCCATACTACCGGAGAAGCAGGCGAACAAAAGCGGGCGAACAAAGCAGGGGGGGGCCATGGAGGGAAGGGGTGGGAACAAGAGGAATGCGGAACTGGAAAGCACGGTCCGGACGCAAAGTCGCTCAGAAAGAAAAAATAAACTTATATTATTATTTGCCATTTCAATCGATGCACAGTTGTACACTTGCCCCGAAACGGTTGTACAATTTCACCCAAAATAGTCATCCAGTCGATATGCGCTTCAAGTTTGACGAGAGGACCTTTGAGTTTTGTGAGTTTTTCTGGCAAAAAAATGCTCGTCAAACATGCCTAACGGATTGATGTTTTTCATGATAAAGGGCGAAATGGAGCTCTTTCGTTGAAAACACGGCATATAGTGCTCATTTTATGAATATAAGTCATTGCTTTTTATAAAGATATATCATTCTCGAATAAATAGAGATGGCCTTTGTTTTTTACCAGACACTATTGATCGTTTTACGTGATTTACCTGGGCGCAAAGCACGCCAAAGCACTGCGATTTATAGAGATTCAATAGTTTACAGGTTTATTTGGCTAAGGAACTTCGAACAATGCGTCTGCGGATGAAGAGGTTAGGGGCTGCTCCCGATTGGAAATGCAATATTTGGTTAATACCGTTAGTTTCATTAAATTATCGAACTTAAAACAGCTATCGATAACCCGTAATTCCCAAATGAAATGCCTTGTTACACTCCGGAACAGCTTGCACTAAGAAACGCCTCAATATGGACGACTGTACAGCTTATGTTGGCCCCGATTCAGTTTGTTGCTTTTCTTGTAGGTGTTGCGGTAACCTATTTCTACTATAGAGATAGTGGAATATTTCCCTTTTATTGGGTGGGCGCTGCTTTTCTTTTTAAAACATTTATGTTTGCTCTTATGTTTTATACCGGAGCCTATTTTGAAAAGGAACTTTTTGATAAATGGATCTTCTCAAAAGAATTTATGCTGGAAGATATCGGAAGTGTTATTGCCGGGATATTCTTTGTGCCCTATTATTTCCTTGCCTTTACCGGCGCATCTAAAGAGGTCCTTGTCTGGGCAGCTTTTATAACATACTTCGTCTACTGCGCTAACTCTGTGCAGTATCTTGTGAGAATAAGTCTTGAAAAAAGGGGCGAGAGGCACTCGATGCAGGGTCATGCTTGAATCGCTATAAAACATATTCTTGACTAAGCACGGCTTCGTGAAGGAGTTCTTAAACATGAACTCCAACCCCATGCCCTGCTATGGGGTAGTTGATTAAAACTCTAAACAACTTTTTTATGCTGACAGGGGATTTTAACGCTTTATGGAACAAGACGTTTTTATACATCGGTATCGGTTGGTTAATTTTGATAGGTATGGTTTGGGATTCATGCTATATTATTACCGTCGCGGACCACTTATTGTTTGCAGGTGTCTTGGTGTTGGGATATTTGGTGACTTATTTTTTTGGTATTTTCATTAACTCTCGTCATAAAAAGAAGTTGCTTCTCAGTAAAGCTGCAAATGGCTAATAAAATCGGGCTTTTATATTGTATTTATAAAGCATCATCGCAGCAGAGCTGCGGGGTATTATTTAATTTTCTATAGAATTCATTCATGAAGCAAAGCTTCGGGGAATTGATCTATAAAGATTAAATGCAATCACGGATACATACAGAACCTAGTTGCGGTGATTGTTCTGTTAAGGATAGAAATCAGGTGCTCCCTTTGAAGGGAAAGTGCTATTCAGAATCTTTTTAACAAGTAATAATATTTCTATGCTATGAATACAAAGAGAGTAATTACAGAGGCGGACATTCATTTAAAGGCACGCCTGCTTTCTGAGGGGGCGAAGGTGACTGTAAATAAATCGCCGACAATGGGATACAACCCTTTTCGCGCTATGGTATTCAATGGAAGCGATTTGGCGACTCTTGTGCGTCAAGAGCCGTATAGCCGTCTTGAAGTGCAGGTTAATGGTGATGATGTGGAGTTTTATGACTGCGGAAAACATCTTGCAAGTGGAAGAATGCAGGAGTGGTTTTCTTGGCGTGACGGAGTGTTAAGCAACGGTCGTCCAGTTAATGCTGCGGTAATAGGGATGAACCAGGATATTATCAATATTCATTACAGTTACAGTTGTGACAATAACAATACCGGAAAATCATGCAAATTCTGTTTTTTCTTTGCTAATCAGCATGTTTCGGTAGGAGAGGACCTTGCAAGAATGCCGTTTTCCAAGATAGAGGCATTGGCAAAAGAGCAGGCAGAAGCTGTAAAAATAGCAACCGATCACGGATGGCGTGGGACCTTGGTCATTATTGGAGGGCTTGTTGCACCCGAAAGACGTGCACAAGTTTCCGGCCTTGTTGAAATTGTTATGGCCCCATTGCGTGAGCAGTTGAGTCCGGAAGTGTTTAATGAACTGCATATAACGGCTAATTTGTATCCTCCGGATGATTTTAAGGATATGGAGCGCTGGAAGGCTTCCGGTATCAATTCAACAGAGTTTGATCTTGAGGTTACCGATCCTGACTATTTCAAGGCGATCTGCCCGGGGAAATGTGCAACATATCCCCTTGAATACTGGCATGCCGCCCAGGATGCCTCAGTTGAGATTTTCGGGCCAGGCAGGGGGACCACAAGCTTTATACTCATGGGTCTTGAACCTATGAATTGTATGCTGGAGGGTGTTGAAGAGCGCCTGTCGAAGGGGGTATATCCCAATATGCTGGTTTACCAGCCTGTGCCGGGAGCTGATATGTTCAGAATGCCTCCGCCAAACGCCGATTGGCTTGTTGAGGCTTCAGAGAAACTGGCAGACCTTTATTTCAAGTATCAGGATCGTTTTGATATGCCCCTTGCTACGGACCACAGGCCCGGTTATACGCGAATGGGACGTTCCCAGTATATTATGCTGACAGCTGATGTAATTGCACGCAGATTGTATGAACAGGGTTATGAACTTCCAGCTGCATATCCTGTTTAACAGGTCATAACAGCATAGTTGCAATTGCCGTTTACCATGCTTGTTCGATGGTAAACGGCAATTATTGTTATTACATGTTTTCTTGTTCTGCATTATGTGAGAATTCCGTTTAAAATAAAGGGTTACTTATGCAAAACCTCTGGAAAGATGCCGATCTTCAGCGCTCCGTAACCGCGCAGCGCAGCACCGACGATATTCCTGTTGAACTTGCCGAACTTGTCTACGCCTCCCGTCTGCTCGGCAGCGAGAGTTCGCTGGTGATGCACGGCGGAGGCAACACCTCGGTCAAAAGCGAGCTGCACGATATCATCGGCTACAGGGTCAATGTCATTTTCATCAAGGGGAGCGGCGTCAATCTGGCGGGTGTGGATGCGCACGATTTTATGCCGGTACGGATCGAGCCACTGCAGAAGCTGCAACATCTCTACGCTACCGGCGGGCGCAGCAGCGAGGAGGATATACAGCAGTTCTCGACGCAACGGTTCAAAAACTTCCTCTATCTGAACCTGTTCTACCTGACCGAGCACATGGTGAACCATTCGCTTTCACCTTCGATTGAAACCCTGCTGCACGTGTTTCTGCCCCACCGGTTCATTTTCCATACGCACTCCACGGCGCTTCTGACGCTCAGCAACCAGCCCGACGGCCAGGATCTCTGCCGGGAGGTGCTCGGAGAATCGTTCGGCATGGTGCCCTATATCAAGCCGGGTCTCGGGCTTGCCCGTTCGGCCGCTGCGGCCTACGAATCGGCTCCCTCCATCAGAGGCCTTGTGCTGCAGAAGCACGGGCTCGTTACCTTTGCCGATACTCCGGATGAGGCGTACCATTGCATGATCGAAAGCGCAAATCGTCTGGAAGAGCGCATAGCCCGGGCCGGACGGAAGGTGTTCCCTTCGGTTTCGCTTCCCGCCGGGATCGCATCCCTCGAGGATGTCGCGCCGGTTATCAGAGGGGCTGTCGTTGAAGAGATCATGCCCGGAAGCCGCGATTACCGTCAGTTCGTGCTCGAATTCCGTACTTCACCCGATATTCTTGCCTATGTCAACAGCGATTCTCTTTCCGATGTAAGCCAGAGAGGCGCCATGACCCCGGATTTCATTATCCGCACCAAAAACCGGCCGCTGGTCGTTCCGGCACCCGATGCCTCTGACCTCGACGCTTTCAAAACGGCGATTCATGAAGCGGTGGAGCAATACGAAGCGGAGTACAGGGCTTATTTCCTGCGCCGGCGGCTGGCTTCGGGAATCGAGGTTTCCATGCTCGACCCGCTGCCCAGGGTGGTGCTTGTGCCCGGTCTCGGTCTGTTCGGTCTCGGTCGGACCGCCCGGGAGGCTGCAGTCAACGCGGATATCGCCGAAAGCACGGCATCGGCCATTCTCGACGCGGAATCGGCAGGACGCTTCGAGTCGATTACCGAACAGGAGGTTTTCGATATCGAGTACTGGGAGATGGAACAGGCCAAGATGACGAAGGTCCGCCACGACGTGTTTGCCGGCAAGGTTGCCCTGGTAACCGGTGCGGCAAGCGGCATCGGACTGGCGACGGCAAGGGCGTTCCGTCAGCGCGGCGCCGAGCTGGTCATTCTGGACCTGAACCCTGAGGCGCTTCAGCATGCGGCCGAAGAGCTCGGCGGGGGAGTGCTTCCGATTGCGTGCGACGTTACCGACCGCGCTTCCGTCAGGCGGGCCTTCGACAAGGTGTGCCGCCGTTACGGAGGGCTGGATATCGTAGTCTCAAATGTAGGCGTCGCCCTGCAGGGCCGCATAGGCGACGTTCCGGACGAGGTGCTTCGCCGGAGCTTCGAACTCAACTTTTTTTCGCATCAGTCCATAGCCCAGGATGCGGTCAGGATCATGCGACTGCAGGGAACCGGAGGAGTCCTGCTCTTCAACGTTTCCAAGCAGGCGGTCAATCCGGGTCCCGATTTCGGGCCGTACGGCCTGCCCAAGGCGGCGACCATGTTTCTCGTGCGCCAGTATGCGCTCGATCACGGTCGCGACGGCATCAGGGCAAACGGCATCAATGCTGACAGGATCCGCACCGGCCTTCTGACCGACGAAATGATCAAAACCCGTTCGAAAGCGCGGGGGCTGAGCGAGCGGGAGTATATGGCCGGCAACCTTCTGCAGGTCGAGGTCACGGCCGAGGATGTCGCCGAGGCATTCGTGCACCAGGCGCTCGAAACGAAGACGACCGGCTCGATCGTCACGGTTGACGGCGGCAACATTGCCGCCGCTCTGCGCTGAGAGGGAAGTTCCTGAAAAAAAGATTGTTACAATCAAACTTTAACCGAAAGAGGAGAAGACCATCATGGCTGAATACGACAAGGACAAGCAGGCAAAAGAGTATTACACAGACGTTCCTGTTGAGAAACACGGTTTTTTTCTCAAGGGGGCACACTCGCTTGACTGGGGCATGAAAAACCGCCTGTCGAGGATATTCAGGCCCGATACGGGCAGGACGGTCATGTTCGCCATCGACCACGGCTATTTTCAGGGGCCAACCACCGGCCTTGAGCGTCCTGACGTCAACATCGTGCCACTCATGTCGCATGCCGACGCCATCATGCTCACAAGAGGCATGCTGCGCACGACGGTTCCGCCTTCACTCACCAGGGCAGTTGTCATGCGCTGCAGCGGAGGCCCGAGCATTCTCAAGGAGCTCTCCGACGAAGAGCTTGCCGTTGATATCGAGGACGCCATCCGCATGAACGTGGCGGCAATCACCCTGCAGATTTTTATCGGCGGCGAGTTCGAAACCCGTTCCATCCACAACATGACCAGGCTGATCGATATGGGTCTGCGTTACGGCATTCCAACCATGGCGGTCACCGCCGTCGGCAAGGATATGGTGCGTGACGCCAAATACTTCAGGCTTGCCTGCCGGATTGCAGCCGAACTCGGGGCGCAGATCGTAAAAACCTACTATGTTCCCGAAGATTTCGAAACGGTTGTGGCTTCCTGCCCGGTGCCGATCGTGATGGCCGGAGGCAAGAAGATTTCCGAACTCGAGGCGGTCACTATGTCCTATCAGGCAATCCAGGAAGGCGCGGCCGGTGTGGATATGGGCCGAAACATTTTCCAGAGTGATGCTCCGCTCGCCATGATGAAAACGGTCGGGAAGGTCGTTCATGAGAACATGCCTCCCGCCGAAGCGTACGAGTATTTCCAGAGCATCAGGAGGGAAGGATAGGCGCAGAAAAGCATCTGGCAGAATGGTTTAGAGCCAGTCGGCAAGTAACTTCGCTTCCCAGTTCCATCTTTCAAAGTGATTCAGTTCAGTTACCGTTGCATGATCAAGCTCTTCTCTCGTGAAATCGAAGCCTTCCTGCCGGATGATTGTCCAGCGATCTTCTTTTGTTGCAGCATTGTGTATTTTATCCGATAACTCTTTGTCCTGCTTCATTTGCGCAAGAAACAACTTTGCGGAATCCTGTGACATACGGCGAAGTCTCCTTTTTTTAATTGAAAATCGATGGTAAGGTCACAAATTTAACCAATAAGTCCGGAACAAGAAAAGAAAAATATCCGGGGCGGCGGGTTCGAGGGGCTTACCGTTTGGAACATGGTTCTTAGGGTTGTTATTTTATATGTATAGTCGGCATCATCATAAGCAATAACGTCATTTGTAATGATAGCAGATAAAGTTCAAACGCTCTACCCAAGGGTATCCGAGTATTTTGGTAAAATCAGAAACGGAAACAGATATCTGGAGCATATTCTGGAGGTGGATAGCTTTTGGAAAAATTTCGAGCACTCCCCATGCCGCAAGGTTGTCCTTCAGGGAAGCGAAATGCCTGCAGATGCATGTGTTTCCGACGAATATGATCTAGTTTATGCCGGGGGCTCATTGGGATTGTTGCATGCGTCGGTCATGGCTTCGAAATACGCAAGAAAAGTACTTGTTTTTGACCGCCATATGAGTGGAAAACCAAGCCGTGACTGGAATATTTCCTGGAATGAACTTGAAAAGCTTGAACAAGTCGGTCTTTTCTCATATGAAGAGATCAACGCGAGTATTGCTTGCAGGTATAAAACAGGGTGGGCTGAGTTTTACGTGGAAAATGGTCGGAAAAAGCGGCTGTATATCGATAATGTGCTTGACTGTGCTGTTGAGAGCGACCAACTTCTTTCCATTGCCAGACAGAAAATTCTTGCTGATGAATGCAACAGGATCGTTGACAAGATGACTTTCATGCGGTGTTTTCAGTTTCCTGAGAGTGTGGTGATAGAGGTTGAGAACAATATGCATGAGCGGGTTTATTTCAGAGCCAAGGTATTTGTTGATGCGATGGGAGTACATTCTCCGGTTGCCATGCAGTTGAATGACGGGGCATCCTTTACACATCTCTGTCCTACAGTCGGGACTGTTTCCAGCGGCCTTGAAAATGTTGATCCAGATATAGGCGAAATTCTTGTAAGTACTGAGCCGGCCGATACCAGCTCAGGAAGAGGACGTCAACTAATATGGGAGGGCTTTCCTGCCGGTGGCGATCGCTATACCACCTATCTTTTCTTTTATGATTCCCGGAGCTCCGATAATGATAAATCTCTGCTTGGTCTCTTTGAAACATATTTCCTGAAATTACCTTCCTATAAAAAACCAGGAAAGGATTTTGTCGTCCATCGCCCTGTGTATGGCGTTATACCGGCTTATTATCATGATGGGTTTGAGCGTACCCGTCAAGTTGCCGATAATAATATCCTGATGCTTGGAGATGCCGCTGCACTTGGTTCACCACTTACTTTTTGCGGTTTTGGTTCATTTGTTCGCAATCTCAAATCATTGACAGAGGGGCTCGAAAAAGCCTTGGCCTGTAACAGCTTTGAAAAGAAGAATCTCGAACAGATAAGCGCCTATGAACCAAATGTTGCCGCAATGGCGAACCTTATGAAATTTATGTGTTATAATAAGTATACCGATCATCCGAATTTTGTCAACGAACTGATGAATGAAGTGATGATAGTTCTGGACGGCCTGCCGCCCAGGTACAGGGAAGCAATGTTCAAGGATACTCTGGAGCTATCCGATCTGCTCCTCATTGGTTTGAACGTAGCATGGAAATATCCCGGTGTCTTGATGGCGACAGCAACCAAACTCGGTCTGGAGGGATCACTTGGGATGATGAAAAATATGATCGGCTGGGCAATGTCATCAAAAGCTTCAAATTAAAATCTTTATCCATCATAAACAGATTCTGACATGGCAAACGAATCACGAAAAGGCGGTTTTTTTTCCGTATTCAGAAAAGAGGAGAAATCCGTAGCAAACAAATCGGCTATTACATCGCAACAATCAGAAACAAAGGCAGCTTCTTCTGAAAAGCCGGCAGTATCGGTTTCCCGTGAGATGACGCCGAAGCCCGTAGCAAACGTAAAGCCAGCAGCCACTGCGGAACAACAGGAAAAACCTGTTGTTTTCGAGGCGATCGATACGACAGCGGCTTTTAGTGCTTGCTGGAAGGCTTTTGGTGACCTGGGCTTATCGCAGGTAAAAACCGTTGAAATGGTGCTGACTATGCTGTCAAATTCCATTGCTAAAATTACCGATGGGCAGCAAACGAAATAAGTGGATGTTTTTTTTAAAACCGATTAAAAGGGAAAGAAATGCCGCAACTACCACAGAATATTATACCGGAGGAATTGACAAAGCCTGCAGCGGCAATTGTGAGCGGGGCTTTTTTACTCTCACCACTTGGTATTCCACCTTTTATCAGAGGGATTCCAAGAGTTCTGCTTGCCGGTGCAGGTGGATTTCTTGCCGGAGCGGTTGCTGAAAAGGTTATTGAGAACATTGGTCAGATATTGCCGCCTCAGCCTGAAGATGATTAGCAATATCCTCCGTAGAGCAGGAGTGCTCACGCATGATCAGACGTAGTTGCCTGACTTGATTTATTGACGTTGACGCACGCGTTTAGGTGACTTGAAGCCAGGAACCGGAATTATCAGGCTTTTATCTTGTGATTGCCTGCCCTTATCCGATTGCTATTTCCATCGCTGTCAGGTCACCTGCCTAACAAAAAATTGATAGGTAATGTTGCGATTTTTCCGATCATGTCGGGTGGCGTCATGCGGTTGATGCAGACCCCATGTGTATTGTTTGCAAGAATTCTTTTTGCAAGGTCTTCCGTTGCTTCCCGAACATTTTCGCCAAGCAACGAAAGAAAAAGCCTGCCAGCATCGGTTTGTTGTGAGGTTTTAGCTTGCAGCTCCGTACGTATGATTCCCGGTATGATTGTACCTACCTTTATCTTCAAAGACCGGGTTTCTTCGATAAGGGATTTCGAGAAATAGTGTACAGCCGCCTTGGACGTTCCAAAAACACCCATTCCGTGAATTATTCCCCCGTCGGCACCCTGGCCTTCAAGATTGTACAGGTATCCCGACCCCTGTTCGATCATTCCTCTGATAGCCACATGCGATCCATTTATTGTTCCGGCAAGATTGACATCAAGGGTATGCCCGATCTGTGTCATATCAAGCTTCCAGAACGGAAGCAAAGGGTGGGCAATACCGGCGTTGTTTATCCAGATATCTACCTGGCCTATCGATTTTTGCGCATGGTCCCAAAGATCCTGAACCTCCTGGTAATTGGCAACATCACATGTTTTTGCCGAGATATGTTCGGAGCCATGCTGCTCGGCCAGCTCATTCAGTGCTTTGTCAAGGTTGCTGCTGTTGCTGCTGCTGATCATGACACGGCAGCCTTTTGAGAGAAATGCATGAGCAAGACCCAGGCCAATTCCTCTGCTGCTTCCTGTGATAACGATGTTTTTCATGTTTATATCAGTTTTTGCTGTTAAATCCGGGCCTCGATTATTCTTTGTATCGATGAAAGGTCATATTGAGAAAGAAGGTCATAGATATGGGTCGGCACAATGCCTATATCGTCCGGACGGTACATTTTAAGGAAATAGAAGTTCCTTATAGCATGAATATCTATTGAGTATTTTGCAAACTCAGTACCTCCCGGACCGGATTTCGCTTTTTTTCGGCTCAGATAGATGCCAAGCCATTTAGGCATCGCTTTCCGGTCATCAAGCTTCTCCGGTTGAAGAATCGGCATGAGAGTCGGCTGAAGTGCTGCTTGTACCGCACTATGACTATCGCCAAAAAAAACCTCAGGTGACGTTTCTATTTCATCATTGATAAGATCCAGCAGCTTTTCTCCTCTTTCCGTTCTGACAATAATCCATTGCGTTTTTCTGTTTTTGCTGTATGGCGCACCTAAATAACCGACAGTAATATCTGAAAGGCTGTTGATGTAATCAAAGCAACTCAGGCAGGAGTTCGGAAATACTCCGACTTTCATAACCGCTGATGGAAGGCAGAAAAATGGGATTTTCTCGACTTTTCCGGCTTTGTGAAGAATATGTACCCTGTAATCCTGCATGAATTCGAAATTGATAACCGTTTCCGGATTTTTGCTGATATTCCGGAAAACCCATTGAAGATGGGATGGCTCCAGATTATCGGTACAAGGGATACCTACGATATACAGGTCCAAATCGGCAAAATAGGGGCTTTTTCTTGTAAAATCCCTCACCATATGTACATGGCAGGCAGCTCCGACAACCAGGAGCCTTCTTGTTTTTTCCCGATAAGCCGTATGCAATGCCTGAAGTACAGGAGACAACACTGGTTTATTGCCGCGGGCCTCATGAATATCCTGAGCGGTTTTAGCAAGCACTGCTTTTGGTTGCAGAGGCTCTCCATGAAGCGTTAGCACCGCATCCACAAGGTTTGTTTGCAGGGCCATTGTCGATATTCGGGTAATGATGCCGCTCCATTGCGCTCCATTGACAGGTTTTTTCAATGTTGCGTTGAATCGTTTGAGACTGATACCGAAACGCAGTTCATCGCTGTCATCAGGGTTCCTTACTCTTCCGAAAATCCTTTTTTCATGATTTTCTACCCATCCGCAACGAAAAACACAGCTTTCCAGGCTCTCCTTCACCGGCCAGGCATTGCCCATGCATAGACCGCATTTGCTGCACAATGGTTCGTCGAAGCGAGGCGTCTGTATTTTTGATGGTTTAGTCATGGGAAGAGATGAAGTTTTCAACGACACAACAGAATGTTGCATTAAAATAGGCATTTTGTTTTGAGTGATCAAGAGGCATGCATCAAGCCTTTATTTCAAGGGGGCTTTGTGCTCGGTACATGATAACTTATGCTGATAATCATACTGCGGTCAGACAAACCCTGTCTTGCCATCTTTTCTGTCTATTTCTTTCCACCTTCGGTGGCAATTTCAGGCATAGAGCAGCAGATATCCGACTGAACCTGACAAAGCATGCTTTCGGTTGCCTGCTGCATGATTTTCGACATAATCATATCGCTCATGAATTTCAGTGCCGGTTCCGGCATGAGATTGAGCGGAAATGACAGTTTGAAATCCAGCGATATATTTGTTTCGAAATGAACGGTCGTCCGATTGTCTGTCTGGTGAAGAAGGAAAATTTCAGAAAAAGTTTTGCCGATGAAGGTATGGTCGTTGTTAAAAAGCAGTTCCGGGGCCGACTCGACGGTTTCCCAGATAATTTTTTTCCCGGGGGTCTCTGTATCGATGGGAGCCCGGCTTTCACCGACGTAGCGCCTGAAAACTGCACTGTCTGTCGGTATATGCTCTTCGGTCTGTCTGACAAAAAAGATTGCTACGATCGGGTTATTTCGAGGATCGTCAACCTCGAAGGTCCATTGAAAAACATCGAAATCCGGTATATAGCGTACATATCTGCAGTACGGATTGCATTTCAGGATTTTCTCGTGATTTGAGAAATAAACAGTCGATTCCTGCAGGCATGACTCAAGAACGACCAATGCTTTGCTTTTTCCTACAACTTCCATGATTACACAAAAACGTTTCTTTCTCCCTGATATTGTTGCATGCTCTTTTTTCACTCTGATCAGGCCCTGTAATTCGTTTTTTTTCAGTGGGAGCCCGATTCAGCTCAGGATGAACGGACATTTGCTGACTGAGTGTTCATGATAAACAGGTTTACTCGCCCAACAGTTCCTTGCCTGAAGATTCGAATATGCCCTTAAAATGTAACCGTTCTTGCCAGTATTGCAAACAACTATTAACCTGACTTCACCGACCCTTTTCATTATATTTTCAGAGAGCATTAACTTTCCTCCGATGTGAGCTTGAAAAACCAGTAAAACAATGTATGGCCATGCATGATGAGTTGCCGTTCAGGATTATTTTTGCCGGGATCTACGTCGCCGGTTTCTTGATGAGAGGCTTGTTCATACAGCGCATGAAACCGCAAGAAAAACCGATAATACCTGAAGCGGGAAATGCAGGGGAAATAAGCCGTTTCAGGGTTATTTTCCAGAAAGTAATGTTTTTTTTATGGATAGCTATCGTGGCGAGTTACACATGGTATCCACCATGGGTTGAGGCTTTGCATTTTCCTTTTCCCACATGGCTCCGTTACGGGGGCGCTATTGCTGCCGCAGTATCTTTTCTGTTTCTTTTTCTGACCATGAAAACACTCGGAAGATACTGGAGTCCTTTTCCAAGATTGATGGAAGGGCACAAGCTTGTAATCACAGGACCCTATCGTTTTATCAGGCACCCCATGTATACCGCCATGATGTTGCTTTTTATAGCTTTTATCCTTATTACAGCGAATGCAGCCGTTACTGTGTTTAGCCTGATTGCCACTGTTTTGACTGTCAAATGGGCTTTAAATGAGGAGAAAATGCTCATCGGTTTTTTCGGAGACGAATACCGGGCGTATATGACGCGTACGGGGGCTTTTTTGCCGGCCCCCAGGAAGATGGTTCGGCAAATCTTTTTTAACCAGCACGAAAAACTATGAGTTTTGCTGATACAACAAGAGGGAAGATATATTATGAAGACACCGGATGGAGTGTTGGCGACAATCGGGAAGTCGTTTTGTTTTTCAACGGCTGGTCAATTTCTGCGAGATACTGGATACCAGTAATAGATCGGCTATCTTCGCAGTACCGTTGTCTTTCCTTCGATCAAAGCGGAACGGGCCGAACCGTATGCAGCCATTCGTGTCTTTCTTTTTCCGTCGAGAGGTTTGCCGATGAGGCGTCGGAATTGCTTGTCAGTCTTGGCCTTCTCGGCTCCAGAAAGCTGCATATTGTCGGCCACTCGATGGGAGGTATGATCGCGACGGAAATCTGCAACCGGCATCCCGAATCCCTTGTTGTAGTCGGAAATTAAAAATCAGCCAATTTCGGAAATTAGCAATCACCCAGGGAGAGGCTTGAGATTACGTCATTTCAAAATGATTTGCAACTACTTTTTGACTCGGTAGTTGTTTCTTGCCAAGATTGGGGCCTCCTTCCACCGGTTGCAGTTGATTGAAGATGGTTTTACGGTGTTCGAGCCGGTAGCTCTTACCGGTAAGTTTGATGACCTCGCATTTGTAGAGCAGCCGATCAAGCAACGCTGTTGCAAGTACCTCATCGCCGAGCATCTCCGTCCACTCTTTCGGGCTTTTGTTTGTCGTAATGATGAATGATGTCTGTTCATGAAGCTGGTTGACAAGCTGGAACAGACCGACGGCAACCGACTTCTCAAGCGGGAACATCATAATATCGTCGATAACCAGCAGGTGTGCATTCAACAATCGCTTGTACTCTCTTGCCGCTGCAGTGGTAATTTCTTTGAACCTGATGGTTTGGATGAGGTTGTCCATAGTCCGGAACAGCGCGTGATAACCGAGTTAAATGGCTTCATTGCAGAGCCCGTCAGCAAGATAGCTCTTGCCAGTACCGCTTGGCCCGATCAGGATCAAGTTGTAGTTCTGGTCAAGCCAGAGCAGTTGTCGCAACTGCTGGAGCTGGACTTGGCTGATTCCGTTCTGAACTCCAGAGTCATAATGATCAAGATCATGGAGGAACGGCAGGTTAGCTACTTTCCTGCACCGTTCAAGATGAGCATGTCGCCGACAGGAGAGTTCTCTCTCAAGCAGAGCAAGTGCAAAATCGCTGTAGGATGGCTCGCTTTTGCGTGCTTCTTCGAGCAGGACGTCAACGCTCACTGCCAGCCCCGTAAGGTTGAGTTCCCTGGCATGCTCCTGTATGGTGGTAATGGTTCTTTCCATGGTGATTAGCAAAGAATTTTTTCATAAGTGGTTATAGTACTACTCTCTGGCACAAACGACAGAATTTTGTTCAAGTCACTCTGGAGTGTTTTCGGACGGAATGCCTTAAATACCGCATGATGACTCTGTTTGTCCTTCTGCTTCCGGTGATGTTGCAGGATGTCATGGAACTCGCCGCTTGAAAAGAGATGATGATCGACACAAGAGGCAAGGGCATCGTCAACCAGCCTTTGCTCGCATCCGTTGATGGTATCGCGTACATGCAGAAACTGGTCTCGAATGTACCTCGGATAACGGTTATGGATACTTTCAAGGAACAGTCCAGCCTGTTCCTGATTGGTGAACTGCTGCATGAGTGAATCCTGCAATTCTCTAATTTTTGTAGAGATATCACGACGGTGGTGATTGTTGATCACCACAATACCTTTACCGCTTTCGATCAGGTGACCAGCCAGCAACTTGCCGTCTTGGGCGTACAGAAAAAGGTTGTTTTCTCTGGCTTCCAGCACAACCTGTGTTCCTGGTCCAGCATAGGTTCCGACCGGCAGGGTATAAAAATTTCCTCGATATGAAATCGTGTTGTCTTTGCGTACATGGTAGTCTTTACCGATAGTACCGGAAATCGGATAGGGTAACGGTTCATAAGGGCGAAGATGCTGTTTTTCGACCTGCCATTCTGCATCAGGAACCAGATGTGTTGTCGTATGTTCCTTGGCATTGGCCGTTCGTTCAAGCCAGAGTAACACCTCCTGGTTCAGTACATCGAGATTGACAAATCGTCGTCCCGGCAGGAAGTTGTGTTTCACATACTTGACGCCAGCCTAAATTTTCCCTTTACTTTCCGGATCGCTTTTCCGGCAGAGATGGATTTTGAGACTGCGGTGTAACAGATATTTATTGAACGCCTCAGTATAGAGGATCGCACCACGGTTTTCGTTGGTAACTATCGTTGAATCTTGATCATAGACCAGTGTGTGCGGTATGCCTTCAAAAAAGGTGAATGCCTGTTCATGAGCCTCAAGCACGAAACGGGTGGTGATCGGCTGCTGGCTGAAGCTGACAAACTTTCGGCGGCTTCGGGAGAGCAGCATAATCATGAAGTAAACCTTCACTTTGTTCTCATCAGCACTGAGCATCCAGTACTCGCCGAAATCCACCTGTGCCTGCTCTCCATAAGGAAGTTGCTCGACGGGATAATAGTGCCGAGGGGTTCCTTTCGGTTTCGGAATATCATGGGATTTTCGGATCCACTGAACAAAGGAGTAGATCGTTCGAGTTGTTATCTCAGGGAATTCAGGGTGATGCTCCTTCAGCCAATCTTCTACTTGTGCAGCACTACAGTCAGGATAGTCGGCAACCCTGTTCTTGATGAACTGTTCATAGGGCTGCAATTTTCGGTAGCGCCGCTTTTGTTGAGCAAGGAAATCACTGAATTCCTCATCGGTCATGCGGAGGTACTTGCGGACAGTCACTCGGTCCAAGCCGGTATTTCGGCTGATTTGGCGAATGCTTAAGCCTTCTCGGGAAAGTTCCTTAACTTTATTGTACATGGTTAGCTTTTTTAGCTGTGTCCTCATAGCTCTGGGGTTTGATTTGGTTCGCACCTTCAAACTACGAGCTATGGGTGTTTTTTACGCTAACCCTGGGTGATTCTTATTTTCCGTTTTTGGCCTATTCTTGTTTTCCGATCACAGATGATTTGGATGATGATTCAAATGGTTGATATTTTAACCATTATTGGGGCTCTGAACGTGCAACAATAATAATGGACACCCTAAGAAGCTTTGGGGCGAAGCAGTCAGGTAAGCCAGGTGCCGGAAAACGGCGCGCCGTGGTTTAACGACCCTACCTCCAAGGGGCTGGAGCATAAAGTCAACAACGCATTGCCGGAAGGAATAAACAGCAAAATCCAGTTGTTAAAGGCGGCTGCCCGAGGTTACTCCTTGCCTTAATTCTTAAAGCTGGATTATTTCGGGGCGGCCTTTTTTCCGATAAACATGTTTAGCATCACAACTATAATAATACCGGACAGGTAAAAAACTACGGGTGCGACAAGTGTGGTATAGTCTATAAAATTCTGCACGTCTGTTATTTAATGGATCTTGTTGTTCTGATGTTATGGTTAACTTCAAAGGTATTGAGCTGCTCCTTAAGATTTCTTTTAAATGCAAGACTTGTGATAAGGTTGAGCAATTTATAGGGGTTATGCTTGACTCTATTGGCGATATTTATCCATGAGTATGTTTTGTAATAGCTGGTCATGAACTTATGCTGAAAGGCTATCGGGTCGTAGTGTTCTGAGTGAATTACTAGATTTATGGCATTGTATTTTTCCCAATCATAATCGGTGATAAGCCCCTTCTCCTTGTATTCCCAGTACATTTTCGTACCCGGATAGGGAGTGATGATTTGAAAAATCGGCATAAAGATATTATTCTTGCCCACAAAACGAACCAGATCGTCCATATCCTTAAAGGAGTCAAGATCCGGGTTGACAAGGAAGTTTCCCTGGACATTCAGTCCGGCTTGTCTGCACTCTTCAATGACCTGGGAAAATTTTTCGGCTGAGTTTATATGGCCTTTATTATACGCTTCAAGGGTGCTCTGCTTAATAGACTCAAATCCAACCAGTACCATATTGCAGCCCGACTCAACCAGTTTTTTTATCGTCTCTTTGTCTTCAAGGAAGTTCATGCTGAAAAAGACGCTGTAGTTGATATTGCATCCTTTTAAAAGATCCAGTGTTTCCCATAGCCTTTTTTTGCTAACACCGAGGTTCTCGTCGCAAAGCATGAACCAAGGTTTTGATGACTTCGATTTTGCTTTGAAAAATACTTTTTTAGCAGTTTCAATCTGGCGTTTCAGGTCTTCCGGTTTCTGTGATCGATATAACTTCCCGGTGAAATTAGGTGTAACACAAAATGAGCACTCATAAGGGCAACCGCGTGTTACATAGATCGGTATGGATTTTGACCCGTCAACTTTTTCCCTTTTGGAAGCCTGGGCAATTCTTTCGTAATCTAACGGAACGATTTTTGTTACAGGTGGGAAATCTTTTGCGTTGTATGTTGGTTTTAAACAGCCAAGACTTACATCTTCAAGAACGGTAGCCCATAAATTTTCTGCTTCTCCGCACACGATGCAGTCGGCATGAGCCATGGCTTCTTCAGCATTAAAGGATACATGAAGGCCGCCCAGGATGACTTTTTTGCCTTTTTCACGGAACTTGTCAGCTATCTCATAGGCTCTTGTTGCGTCGATAGTTCGAGAGGTAATGCCTACTAGATCGTAGTCACCGTCATAGTTGATGGAGTCTTCAAAATGTTCATCGGCGATTTCAATATGGTGCTCTTTGGGAGTAAGGCTGACGAGAACACCTATGGCCATATGGAATAAGGGCTTCTGGTTTGTCTTTGAGTCTTTTTTCCCTTTTGGAGCAATAAACAGCAGTTTGAGTGACTTTTTTTGAGTGACAGGATTCGTCATATTACTTGCCTAAGGATAAATTGATTTATCAAGAATGCCTGTTTATTTCGCGATATGTTAAAGTGCATCAAAAGTAAATCCGCTGTTCTTCGCGTAGTTCTGCGAAAAATAGAAAATAAAGATATTAAAAATATGGTTGATTAAAAATCGAAAACCACAGAACTTCAGATAGTGCATGATTTTACGACTGCTGTTTTGCATAGCTGGTTTTATTGGTGGTTTGGTGGCTTATATTTTCAAATGTTGTGATGGCGTTCGAACGTATCAAGCTGTTTCCGGAGGTTCTATTGAAACGAAAAGGCTATGTTATGAAGTGGACCCCAACCGGTGGACAAAAAGTGGCTGAGTTTAAGTTGGTAACCTGACCTGTTCATGCAGCGGAAAGGCGCTGCCCCTCTTTTACCTTTAACTCTTCTGTCTGCTTGTTCTTGTTATACTTGTCAACTATTCTTGCACCACCTCCAACGGCTGTCCGGTAAACCTTATCTGGCGTACTGTAGCCCAACGACTGATGCTGCCTTTCAACGTTGAACAATACAAAATATTCCTTTAATCCGCACTGTAATTCTGCTGCGGTGGAGTAACCTTTGAGATATATATCCTCATATTTGACACTCCTCCAGAGTCGTTCGACAAAGATGTTGTCCAGTGCTCGGCCACGTCCATCCATGCTAATACTGATGGATGGGTGCTCCGTGAGCGCTCCGACAAAGGCGGCACTCGTAAACTGGGCGCCTTGATCGGTGTTGAAGATATCGGGTGTCCCGTATTTTCGTAACGCTTCTTGCAGACAGTCAACGCAAAAGGTGCTTTCCATCGAGTTCGATAATCGCCAGGAGAGTACTTTCCGGGAATACCAGTCGATGACTGCCACCAGATACATAAAGCCCTTTGGAAGGAGAATATAGGTGATGTCAGTCGACCAGACTTGGTTGGGTTTTGTGACATCAACTCCCCGCAAGAGATAGGGGTAGATCTTGTGCTCCGGATGCGGTTTGCTGGTGTTGGGGCCCGGTGCCATACCGGCCAGACCCAACCTTCGCATAAGCCGCTGAACCCGTTTCCGGTTGATCTGGTAACCCTCGCTACGAAGATAGTGCATGATTTTACGACTACCATAAAATGGATGCTTGGTGTACTCCTTGTCAATCAGTTCAAGCAACTGCAAGTCTTCTGCATCAGGAAACAACACGATAGACGGCAAATATATCGTCGAACGATTAACGGACACAAGGACGCATTGCTTTGCCACCGGCAATGGCTCTTTGTCGCTGACCCACCATCTGCGCACACTCATAGGGACAGTCCGGACTTTTTTTTAAGCCAATCCAGCTCGACCTTTAACCGCCCGATTTCCGTATAAAGCTTTTCAGGATCTGCAGCCGGTTCAACTGGTTTTGGACCCCGTTTGGCTTCAAACAAGCTTGATGCCTGTTCCTGCAACTCTTTCTTCCACTTACCGACCTGAACGGGGTGTACTCCAAATTCCTGACCGATTTCATTCAGCGTCTTGACCCCTTGAATAGCCTCAAGTGCCACCTTGGCCTTAAAGCCACTGCTGAAATTTTTTCGTGTCCTTTTTGTCATTACCTGCTCCTTTTTGGGGCAAGTTAACAACTTAAACCACTGTCTAAAATTCGGGGTCCACTATATTATGAGTACCAGTGCACTTCATGTGCAAAAATTACAAAATTCTGTATGCTTGAAAAACTTTTTCATAATGGATGATCTCCTGTTGCGCCTCTTTTTGGTTACATTACCCATTGACATGGTAATACCAAGATGCTAAGGGAGCTTCTGCTTTTTTGATTAAGGCTGAAGAGTGTGCAATTAACCGGTTATTATTTTAAACATTCAAATGCATAACGATAATGGCAAATGATGAACAAAAAGGCGGATTTTTTTCCCGATTCAAAAAAAAAGCAGCTTCTGATCAGGAGGCGCCCAGCATCAAGCCTTCAACGCCTCCGGCAGTTCAACAGCAAAGCCGCAACGTCGTGACGAAACCTGAAACCAAGAGCTCTTTGGCGACCGCTGCGCAACCTGTCGCGCCCGTGGCTGCGGCTCCAGCATCATCAGAATCTCCTATTGATACTGTTGAGGCTTTCAATGTCTTATGTATTGCTCTGGTTGATATTACCAACTCGCAATTGAAGGTTATAGAGATGGCGCTCAGTATGTTTTCAAATTCACTCAATAAAATTGTGAATGGAGCAAAAGCAAAAGAGTAGGCGGCTTCGTTCAGGTTTTCCGATTCAGGGTTGATGATGAGTTATCAGGTCCCGGTCTTATGCTAAAAAAAAAGTTTTTATGGACAACCATCAACAGCGCCTTTCACCGGAAGGGCTGATCAAGCCTGTAGCAACGATTGTCGGCGGTGCATTTCTTTTATCTCCTTTCGGGATTCCTTTTTTTGTTCATGGAGTTCCACGGATCCTGCTTGCAGGACTTGGAGGGTTATTGGCTGGAAAAGTTGCAGACAAGGTTGTTGAAAAGTTTGCTGAAAATTTAGGACAGGTGATGCAGCAAAAGGCTGAACAGTGTTGACAATTTATGGGTGGAACTCTCAACCGACGACAAGCGTTTTAAAAAAATAAAACTCTTTATTGGGATTTTTAATCTTTTTTAATATTGCCATGGAAGTTGTTGGTAAAAGCAAAGCGCATGTTGTTCTTGACTCATGTTTACATGAATCGGTCCTCTATTTCTCAGATCATACAAAGCTGATGAACTGTAATCCTTATTGCAGTAACGTCAAGCATTTAATAGAACTCGATATGTTTCAATGGGTTTTTCAGGTTGCTGATCCCCGAAACAATCCGATCACGGCGGTTTTTTTTGTCCGCCAAGTTGAAGAGGCGTTTTCGTTTGAAGACAGTTATGGTCAGCAATTGGCTGCCAGGGTGAAAGATATGGCCCATCTCAATGGGAATGGAAAGCGGATTCGCATGGAGGCTGTTCATGATTATCCTCAGTTTGACGCGGTTGCTCCTCATACCTTTGTCGGCAAGGCAAGTTCCGAAATTTGCCTGCTGCATCAGCATGATGGCCGTACATCAGTTTATTTTGACACCAATATTGCGCTTGATTTTGATCTCTCTTTTCCCTTAAACCTCATGCCGGAGGGTATACTCAAGTTCATGAGCGAAGCGGTCATGTCACAGATCATGCAGCAGGCAACGGAAAGTATGCTCTGTCAGGTACAGTCAGATATTTGCTGTACTGCGGCTGAACTTGCTGTAGAAGGAGGTAAAAAGTAAGGGATTTTTCGTGATGTAGTCCCGCCTTTTTCCCCGCTTGCAATGAAAGTGCTTGCGGGGAATATTTTTTTTTATACCTTTATACCGGTACGGGGTACGGGTATCTTATTATTGCCGTTAAAACCAGAAAGTTTTATGAATGACGTGATTCTCAGACTGAAACGGGTAGGTGGTCAGGTTGAGGGACTTATCAGAATGATTGAAAGGGAGGAGGAGTGTTCCCAGGTTATTACACAGTTTCAGGCGGCAAAAGCCGCTTTGGATAACACTTTTTCGTTGGTACTTCACCGCAATCTTAAGGAGTGTATGAATAATGGTGACTCAAAAAGTGCGGAAAAGATTTTAAAACTCATATCTAAACAGTAGATGAACATGAAGATATATAAGGCGTTAATCGGCTTTTGCATGGTGGGCGCTTTGGCCGTTCCTCTCCAGGCAAATGCTGGCGAGACCATGAAGCTCTCTCTTTCCGATGCCATCGCCATGGCCCGTCAAAACAACTATACCGTAAAGGCTGCACGAAGCCGGGTTGATCAGGCTGAGGCAAAAATTGTCCAGACCCGTCAGTCATTCCTGCCGAAAGTTACGTTGTCGGAGACGCTTGTCTTGACCAATGACCCTGGGGCGGCATTGGTTTTTAAATTGCAGCAGAACACGATAGAGGCATCTGATTTTGATCCGGCAAAGTTGAATAATGCTGATATTATCAATGATTTCAATACCTCCATTCAGGTCATGCAGCCGGTTTACAACGCTGATGCTGCCGTAGGACGGAATATGGCGATAACGGCCAAGAAGGCACAGGAGCATATGGCTCTTCGCAGTGAGGAGACTATCGGGCTCCAGGTAAGCAAAGTCTATTATGGGTTGATTCTTGCACGCAAGAATATAGAGGCTGTTGAGAAGTCGATAACAACCATGCAGGCACACAGTAACGATGCCGCCAAAGGTTATCGTGCCGGGTTACTGCCGAAGTCTGACAAGCTGTCAACGGATGTCAGACTTGCTGAACTTCAGGAGCAGAAAATGTTGTTGCATGATGAGATAAAAAACGCAACAGAGTCGCTTGTGGTGATGTTGAACCTTGATCGGGGTGTTTCCATTATACCTACGGGTGATTTTGTTGTCGATGCTGTGCTGCCTGAGGGAAATGAGAAAAACAGGCCTGAGGAGCGGGCCGATCTAAAAGCGCTCGAAACCTATCGGCAGGTTGCAGCCCTGCAGGAAGAGATGGTTCAGGCTTCAAGGCGTCCACGTTTGAACGCTTTTCTGCAGACAAATCTGCACAGTAACAATATTTTTGGCGGGGGTTCAAGCTGGGCGCTCGGGATGAACATGCAGTGGAATATTTTCGACGGTATGTCTTCAGTGGGACGTATCCAGGAATCCAAAGCCCAGGCGCGTGAGGCAATGTACAATTATGAAGCTGCAAAGAGCAATAGTCTTGTGGAGGTGAGCAAATCGTTCCGGTCGCTGAAAACCGCCAAGGCAAGAATTGCCGTTGCAAGGAAATCATTGGAGGAGGCAAGGGTAAGTCTTGATTATATAAGCACACAGTTCAAGACTGGTATGGCGATGACCTTCGAACTCCTGATGAGGGAGCAGGCTTATACCTATGCTAAAATGAGGTTGAATCAGGCCACATATGATTATTGTGTATCAAGAAGTGAGCTTGAATATTACCGTGGCAACTGAGAAGCTTTCCTAACTGAAGCAGAATAATGCAATGAGCATGGATATAAAAAAGAGATGTCTTCTTCTGGTGGCCATTCCACTCTTTGTTGCGGGGTGTGGCAATCGTGAAGAGCCGAAAAAGAGCCCGATCCAGTCACCTTCAGTTGAGGTCGGTGCGATCGTTCCTGTTCGCGCGCTCAATTCAACCGAGAGCGGAGAGCGCTTGCTGGTGCCGGTATCGGCAATTTTTCATAAAGGAGAACTTACCGGAGTTTTTGTTGTCGGGGCTGATAACCGCCTCTCGGTACGTTGGATCAGTACAGGGCGCTCCATGAATAATGACCTTGTTGTTCTTGGTGGTTTGGATAAAGGAGAGCTTGTGGTTGGGGTTTATAGTCCAGCGCTTGTTGAAGGTGTAACGGTAAAAAAACGTGTGACTGTGGAGGATCAAACCAATGAATGAAGGTATTGCCGGTAAACTCGCAAAACAGTTTATCAATTCGAAGATTACGCCGCTTCTGATGGTGGCCTCTCTCCTTGTGGGTATTATGGCGACGTTCATGACCCCCAGAGAGGAAGAGCCGCAGATTGTGGTACCGATGGTTGATCTGTATATCCCCTATCCGGGAGCCACTCCGGCAGAGGTAGAGTCACGGGTCGCCAAGACGGTAGAGCGTTCCTTGACAGAAATTCCGGGAGTCGATTATGTCTATTCCACCTCCATGCCCGATTTGGCGTTAGTGACCGTACGTTTTAAGGTCGGTGAAGATTCTGAGAAAAGTATGGTCAAGTTGTGGTCGACCTTGATGAAAAACATGGACAAAATGCCATCAGGTGTCCAGTTTCCTCTGATGAAAAAGGTCTCTATTGACGATGTTCCAGCCCTTAATCTCACCTTCTGGAGCAAGACGAAGGATCCCTATCAGCTCCGTAAAACAGCCGTTGAGGTAGCCGATGAACTGAAAAAAATCAAGAATATCGGTGACGTCGAAATAAAGGGAGGATTGAAACGCCAGGTAAAAATTGTGCTGAACAAGGAAAAACTCCGGCAGTTCAATGTGAGCCCTTTGCAGATTGCCCGTCAGGTACAATTGGCAAACAGTCAGATGACTGCCGGAGATTTCAAGCAGATGAATGAGGAAATCATTGTCCGCTCGGGAAGCTTTTTTGAGAGTGCCGGCGAAGTTGCCAATATTGTTGTTGGTATCTATGGCGCATCACCGGTTTATCTCCGAGATGTTGCCAGTGTTGTTGACGGGCCTGAAGAGGTCAATAACTACAACTTTTTTGGCTGGGCTGCTGCTGCCCGGACAGGTTCCGCTACAGGGGAGTATCCGGCAGTGACACTGACGGTGGCCAAACGGCAGGGAAGTGATGCCTCCAAACTTGCCGACAAGGTGATTGCAAAGGTTGATGATCTCAAAAAGAACCTGATTCCTGCTGATGTGACGGTCAGTGAAACAAGGAACTATGGCGCAACGGCAACAGACAAAGTATTTACCCTGCTTGAGCATCTGCTGATGGCTGTCGTAGCCGTAACGATTGTCGTGGGCTTTTTCCTTGGATGGAGGGGCGCGCTTGTGGTTTTTGCTTCGGTACCGATCACCTTCGCACTCACCCTGCTCATCTACTATCTGCTCGATTATTCACTCAACAGGGTTACTCTTTTTGCCTTGATTTTTGTGACGGGTATTGTCGTTGATGATTCCATTATCATTGCCGAGAATATTCATCGTCATTTTGCAATGAAGCGGCAGCCCAAACTGCAGGCTGCAATTACGGCTATCAATGAGGTGGGCAATCCGACCATTCTGGCAACCTTCACTGTTATCGCCGCCGTACTGCCGATGGTTTTCGTTTCCGGTTTGATGGGTCCCTACATGAGCCCGATGCCGATCGGAGCTTCGCTGGCAATGATATTCTCCCTTCTCGTTGCATTGATAGCAACACCCTGGCTGGCCTTTCGTCTTCTGAAAACCGAGACGGGACATCATGAAGAGTATGATATTACCAAAACGGGTTATTACAAGCTCTTCAATACCATTCTCTCTCCTTTTATCGAGAGCAGTTTCAAGAGATGGATCGCTTTTGGTGTGGTTGGATTGATGCTCATTGGCGCTATTGCACTGGTGCCGTTGAAGGCTGTCCAGATGAAGATGCTTCCGTTTGATAACAAGAATGAGTTTCAGGTAATTATTGATATGCCGGAAGGAACCGCTCTTGAGCAGACGGCAAGAGTGACCAAGGAGATTGCAGCCTATCTGAAAACGGTGCCTGAGGTTCGCAGCTACCAGTATTATGTGGGTACCAATGCGCCCATCAACTTCAATGGTCTTGTCCGCCACTATTACCTTCGTCAGGCCAAGAACATGGGTGACATCCAGGTCAACCTTGTTCCCAAGGATGAGCGCAAGGTGCAGAGCCATGATATTGCCAAAAAGGTGAGAGCCGGTGTGCAGCAGATTGCAAAACGTTATAATGCAAACGCAAAGATTGTTGAGATTCCTCCGGGCCCTCCAGTGCTCTCAACTCTTGTTGCTGAAATTTACGGTCCTTCGCAGGTGGAGCAGATTGCGCTTGCCCGCCAGGTAAAAAAGGTCTTTGAAGAGACTCCGGGTGTCGTTGATGTTGACTGGCTTGTTGAGGATGACCAAAAAGTATTCAATCTTGTTGTCAACAAAGAGCGTGCTGCTTTCCGCGGAGTAAGTGCCGAGCAGATAGCCCAGACACTGCGCATGTCGCTTGCAGGTATGGATGTTGGTGTGCTGCATACGGACAAGGAACTTGAACCCGTATCGATTCAGGTACGTCTGCCTCAGTCTGACAGAACATCATTGCAGGATCTGTCAGGTATTTTTGTGCAATCGCAGGGTATGGGAAGCCTGACAACCCGTCTGCGCGCCGGCGAGATGATTCCGCTGTCGGAGCTGGTGACCGTTGAAGAAAAAATCCAGGACAAGAGCATTTATCGCAAAGATCTTCGCCGGGTGGTCTATGTGACGGCGGATGTGGCTGGTGCAACGGAGAGCCCGGTCTATGCCATGCTTGATATGGATAAAAAGATCGAGAAGCTTAAGGTTCCTGGAGGGTACAGTGTGAGTCCTCTTTATACCGCCAATCCGACATCGGAGGATAAGCTGGCGATGAAATGGGATGGGGAGTGGCAGATTACCTTTGAGGTTTTCAGAGATCTTGGCACGGCCTTTGCCGTTGTTCTTGTCATTATCTATCTGTTGATTATCGGCTGGTTCCAGTCTTTCAAGACTCCGCTGATCATGATGATTGCCATTCCTCTGAGCCTTGTGGGGATTATTCCTGGCCATATGCTGCACGGAGCTTTTTTTACCGCAACCAGTATGATCGGTATGATTGCACTTGCAGGTATCATGGTTCGTAACTCCGTACTGCTCATTGACTTTATCCAGATTCGCAGGGCTGAAGGTGTTGATCTTAAACAGGCGGTCATTGAGTCAGCGGCTGTTCGTACACGGCCGATTATTCTGACTTCAGGAGCAGTAGTCATTGGTTCTATTGTTATGTTGTTTGATCCTATTTTCCAGGGACTGGCCATATCGCTGATCTGGGGAGGTATTCTTTCAACCATTCTGACCCTCGTGGTTGTACCGATTGTCTATTATATTGTAGAGAAGAAATCAGCAAAAAAGTAGAAGAGGCCATCACATGAAATTTCTTGCTATTATGGGGCACGAGGAGACCCGTCCGCAAGTGCGGGCTCTCTTCCAGAAGTATCAGGTACACATGTTCAGCAATGTTGCAATCCGGGGCTGCAACTGTGACCGGAAAAAGCTGCAGCAGCAGTCTTGGTGGCCTTCAGATGAGGTGTCGGCAACCTATTCATCGCTCTGTTTTGCCATTCTTGATGACGACAAGGCAGAGGCGATCATGGTTGAACTTGAAAAGAATCCTATAGCCGAGGATAAGGATTTTCCGGCAAGGGCCTTTCTGATGAACGTTGAAAAAACAGCCTGATCAAGGGAAACTCCATGATTGTCAAACAGTTTCGGACAGGTGGCGACAGAAATTTTGGTTACCTCGTTGCTGATGAAGTTTCAAAAGAGGCCATAGTCATTGACGCTTCTTTCAATCCCGCCATTATTGTGCAGTTTGCTGCCGAACAGGGATTTGTGATCCGTTTTGTTTTTTCAACTCACGGTCATGACGATCATACCAATGGGAATGAGGCTATTGGTGTGATGACAGCTCTTTCTCCCCTGCTTTTCGGTGATACCTGTCCGAGGACAGGTATTACCGTTGAGGATGGAGCGCTCTTTCCTCTTGGTTCTCTTGAGGCTCGTATTCTTCATACACCAGGACATACGGCGGATTCCATTTGTATTCATGTTGGTGATGCTCTTTTTACTGGTGACACCCTTTTTACAGGGAAGGTGGGCGGTACCGGCACAGAAGAGCAGGCGTTTGCTGAATACCATTCGTTGCAGGATAAACTCATGTTGCTGCCGGCAGAGACAACAGTCTACCCCGGTCACGATTACGGCCTGTCGCCGATTTCATCAATCAGCAGGGAGCGTGCTTCCAATCCTTTTTTGCTGCAGGGTGATTTCAATGCATTTCTTGCTCTTAAACAGAACTGGGCAGCATATAAAAAGAGGCATGGAATTGCATAATTCCTCGTTTTGAGCGGTCAGTTTTTGCATTTATGTTGTTTTTTTTTATAAATTACGTTTACGTTGCCGGTTGTGTTCATAAATCTGGCAATCCTCCCTTTTTCTGCTTTCTTGACAATAAAATCGGTGGCCTGTCATTTACTCTGCTGAACGGTAAAAATGGGCGTTATCTGTTTTTTTAATAATAAGTAACCTGATGACTATGGATCAGCTTATAACATTGCGTACGCTTGCAGTATCTGCCCTTATGCAGAAAGATTTTCAGATAATCAAAGGAAGCTGTACGGTTGCCGAAGCTCTGCAGATTATGAAAAGAAGCCGGGAGAGTGGTCTTATTGTTGAGCCTCGTAACGAGGATGATTGTTATGGTATTGTGACTGAAAAAGATATTCTTGAAAAAGTGATTGATCCGGGAGAGGATGTTTATCGTGATCCATGGAATACGCCTGTGTTTCAGATTATGAGCAAGCCGGTTATCAGTGTTAATCCCGGTCTCAGGGTCAAGTACGCTCTTCGTCTGATGAAAAGGAGTAATGTCAGACGCCTTACTGTTATGGAAAACAATAAGATTATAGGTATCCTAAATATGACAGATGTGCTTCATGCTGTTGAGGAACTTCCTGTTCATGATGATCATGTAGCCCTTTAGCCATCGGGGTACGTTGCACAGCTTTCCTCAATAATACCAGAAAGACCAATTTCAGTGAACGGGGCACTTGCTTTTGCCGTGCCCGTTCATTTAATCAGTGAGGTTCTCTTTACAGCTTCACAAGGAGATTTGAGCGTATGAAACCATTTGATATTGTCATTGTTGGTGGTGGGGGTGCCGGACTTTATGCCGCCATGGAGGCAATGAAAACGAATCCGGCACTCAATATTGCCGTTCTTACCAAAGTCTATCCCAATCGGTCGCATACCTCTGCGGCTCAGGGTGGCGCTAATGCTGCGCTTGCCAACAAGGCAAAGAATGATACGGTTGAGATGCATATTTTCGACACCATCAAGGGCAGCGATTATCTTGCCGATCAGGATGCGGTTGATGTGCTTTGTTCTGAAGCGCCTAAAATTATTCGTGAGCTTGAAAATATGGGGACGCCGTGGTCAAGAATGGATGACAAGACCATAGCACAGCGGCCATTCGGCGGAGCAACTCTTCCAAGGTGTTGTTACTGTTCCGACAAAACAGGTCACACGATTCTGCAGACACTCTACGAACAGTGTTTGAAAAAAGGGGTGATTTTTTTCAATGAGTATTTTGCGCTGAGCCTTTCGGTTAACGGGAGTCGTTCGAGAGGGCTTATTGCCATGAATATGAAGAGTGGCAAAGTTGAGGCTTTTCCGGCAAGGACGGTAATTTTTGCTACTGGCGGATATGCCAAAATGTACTGGAATCGCTCAAGTAATGCTGCAGGCAATACCGGCGATGGCCAGGCCATTGCTTTCCGCTCAGGTATTCCTCTCAAAGATATGGAGTTTGTCCAGTTTCATCCCACCGGACTGAGAAAGAGTGGCTTGCTCATCACTGAAGGGGCGAGGGGTGAAGGTGGCTACCTTGTCAACAAGGATGGAGAGCGTTTCATGGCCAGATATGCGAAAGAGAAGATGGAACTTGGCCCGCGGGATCTTGTGTCGCGCTCAATTGAAACCGAGATCAATGAAGGGAGGGGATTTGACAGCCCTGCAGGAACCTATATCCATCTTGACCTTACCCATTTGGGGGCTGACCTTATCAAGTCGCGGTTGCCCCAGATACGAGAGATGTCCATGCAATTTGAAGGCGTTGACCCCATAGAGGAGCCAATTCCGATCAGACCGACCGCTCATTATTCGATGGGAGGAATCGACACTGATAATTTTGGCCGAACAGTTATGCAGGGCGTTTATGCGGCTGGCGAGTGTGGTTGCGTATCGGTTCATGGTGCAAATCGTCTTGGAGGAAATTCTCTGCTTGATATTCTTGTGTTCGGTCGTATTGCTGGCCATACAGCGGCTGAAGAGGCTGGCAAATTTGATCCGGGAACGATACCGGAAGTCGAACTCAAGGAGCAGTATGAAGAGATCCGGGGAGGCATGCATGCATCCGGTCACTATGAACGGTATGGCGCTTTGCGGGAAGATCTTGGTCATACATTGGCGAGTAACGTTGGTATTTTCAGGGAATCCTCTCTGATACAGAAGGGTATCCAGGATATTGCGGAGCTTAAAGAACGCTTTAAAAAAGTCCGTATCTTTGACACCAGTGATGTTTTCAACACCAATCTCATGCAGGTGCTTGAACTGAAAAATATGCTCGATCTGGCCGAAACCGTTGCAGTCGGCGCTTATGCCCGCCAGGAAAGCCGGGGCTCTCATACCCGGATTGATTTTCCTGTTCGCGATGACGAGAACTGGCACAAGCATACATTGGCAACCCTGGTCGATGGCAAAGTGGTCCTTGGTGAAAAGCCGGTGACTATGGGACGTTATGAACTTAAGGAAAGAACTTATTAACTATTTTGCTTATGACGGCGCCAATAGAACAGCATAAAGAAGGGAAAAAAGATGTAACCTTCCGGGTTTTCCGCTTCAATCCGCAGGTTGACAGTAAATCCTATTTTGACGATTATACCATTCCGGTTGAGAGAGGTATTACGGTGCTCAGGTCGTTGAATTATATCAAAGAGCATATTGATGGATCGGTCAGCTTCAGGGCTTTTTGTCAGGCAGGAATCTGTGGCTCGTGCGGCATGAGAATCAATGGGCTCTCCCAGCTTGCCTGCACGACTCAGGTATGGGATGTGCTTGCCAAAAGCCGCGAGCCTGGTGTCATAAAGGTTGAGCCGTTGCGCAACCTGCCGCTTATCAAGGATCTTATTGTTGATATGGACCCGGTTGTTGATAAAATGACACACTACTCAAACTGGGTTGACTCAACGATGCCCGAGGCCCAGATGGGCAAGAAAGAGTTCCTGATCTCTGAGGATGAGTTCCTTCGCTATGATAAGGCGACAGACTGTATTCTTTGCGCTTCATGTGTCTCTGAATGCAGCATTTTGAGAGCGAACAAGGAGTACGTTTCGCCTGCCGTGCTGCTGAAATCGTACCGCATGAATGTTGACAGTCGGGATTCCCTCCATGAGCGGCGTCTCGCCGAGCTGGTCAAGGATCATGGCGTTTGGGACTGTACACACTGCTACCGCTGTCAGGAGAGTTGCGTCAAAAGCATTCCGATCATGGATGCCATTCATGGAATACGTGAAGATGCCATTGAGAGCCGGGGAATGAAGGATACGAGTGGTTCCAAACATGCTGAAGCCTTTATGTCCGACATTGAAAAGAAAGGCAAGCTGGTCGAAGCTACTCTTCCGATCCGTACCAATGGAGTCTTCTGGACAATGCAGAACCTTCTGCCGATGGCCATGAAGATGATCATGAAACGCCGGACTCCACCACCACCGCCGCTGGTAAAATCAGCCAAGGGGATCAAGATCTTCCGCGTAATGTTCAGGGAGATGACCGAACATGTGAAGCAGGATCATAAAGCTCATAAAAAATAACAGGGGAGAACTGCTGGATGAAGCGATATGCATATTACCTGAGCTGCATCAATGAGTCTATGACCAAGGAGGTAGACCGTTCGATTGAGCTTTGGCAGAAAGATCTTGGAATTGAGTTTGTCAAACTGCACGAAGGCACCTGTTGCGGGGGAAGCAATCTTGACTATGTCAGCCCGAAACATTTTGCGCTGGTCAATGGACGCAATATTGCATTTGCCGAAAAGATGGGGCTTGATCTTATTGTCTCCTGCAATACCTGCCTTATGACGATCCGTACAGCAAAGAAAAAGCTTGATGAGTCGCCGGAACTGAAAAAAGAGATTAACGATATCCTCAAAAAAGAGGGGCTTGAATATCGTGGTACTGCTGAGGTGCGCCATCTTCTTTGGGTACTGGTTGATGATGTCGGGCTCGATACCATTCGTCAGAAGGTGAAGGTTCCGCTGAAAAATTATCGGATAGCTCCATTTTATGGCTGCCATATCCTTCGGCCATCCACGGTTCTTGGTCATGATAATCCGCTTGATCCAACCTCACTTGATCAGTTGATTGAGGCTTTGGGTGGACAAACCATTCCCTATAAACATAAAAATCGCTGCTGTGGATTCCATACCCTGCTGGTTGCTGAGCAAGAGTCGCTCAGTGTGGCGGCAGAGGCGCTTAAAGAGGCTATTGACTCAAAAGCTGATTTCATTGTAACACCCTGTCCGCTCTGCCATACGTCGCTTGACGGCTATCAGGCCAAGGCGCTCAAACATGCCGGCGTTGAGAGTTCTATTCCTGTTTTTCATATTTCCGAAATGATTGGTCTTGCTCTTGGCTACAGTGCCAAACAACTTGGCATCAAACGTCACATTGTGTGCTGAAGATGCATCTACTCATCTTCCGGAAAGTTTTAAAAAAAGGCTAAAAAAGTGTAGCTTTGCGTTTTTACTTTGCTCTCAGCCGGGGAATTACCGGACGATCTGACGGGCCCTTGTTTTGTTAACCCATCAAATTATTGCGTTGCATGCTCAAAAATGATCTTTTTCTCCGGGCACTAAAACGCCAGCCATGTTCCAGAACCCCCATCTGGGTGATGCGTCAGGCAGGTCGTTATTTGCCGGAGTACCGTGCTGTGAGAGAAAAAACCGATTTTTTAACCCTCTGTAAAACTCCGGAACTGGCAACCGAGGTTACCATTCAGCCTGTTGAACTGATGGGTGTGGATGCGGCTATTATTTTTTCTGATATTCTTGTGGTTAATGAAGCCATGGGCATGAATGTCGAAATTATCGAGTCCAAAGGGATCAAACTCACACCGCCGATCCGTTCACAGGCCGATATCGACAAGCTGATTGTTCCTGATATCGATGAAAAGCTTGGCTATGTGCTTGATGCACTTCGCATGACCAAGAGAGAACTCGACAACCGTGTTCCCCTCATCGGCTTTACCGGCGCGGCATGGACGCTCTTTACCTATGCAGTTGAAGGCGGTGGATCGAAAAACTATGCCTATGCCAAAAAGATGATGTACCGTGAGCCGGCAATGGCCCATGCGCTGCTTGGCAAGATTTCCGGTGTTATCACGGCCTACGTGCTCAAGCAGATCGAAGCTGGCGCCGATGCCATCCAGATATTCGACTCATGGGCAAGCGCACTCTCCGAGGACGACTATCGTGAATACGCCCTTCCCTACATCAAGGATACCGTTCAGGCCATCAAGGCAAAATATCCTGACACTCCGGTCATCGTCTTCTCAAAGGATTGCAACACCATTCTTTCTGATATCGCTGATACCGGTTGTGAGGCCATGGGTCTCGGCTGGGGTATTGATATCGGCAAGGCACGCGCTGAACTTGGCGACCGTGTAGCTCTGCAGGGTAACCTTGATCCAACGGTACTCTACGGTACACCCGACAGAATCAAAGCTGAAGCCTCCAAAATTTTGAAGTCTTTTGGCCAGCATACCGAACATTCAGGCCACGTTTTCAACCTCGGTCATGGCATTCTGCCCGATATGGATCCGGAAAATCTGAAACTGCTTGTTGAGTTTGTCAAGGAAGAGAGCGCACAGTACCACTAAGGGTTACTGCTCTTTTTCCCCATTTTAACTCCGCCCTGTGTTCTGCACGAGGCGGAGTTTTTTATTATTACTGTCGTTTGTAAACCCGTTTTTTCAGGAACTTATGAACTCAAGCACCATAAGCACCGTGATGGTCAGGCAGATGATCGAAGTCGCAGCCATTTGTTGGAGCCGTGATGATTGGTAAATTTGGCGGAAGAAGTGATTTTTTGTTTTCCATGAAGAAAAACTTAACTTATAAGTGAAGCGCGGCTTTGAGATCGTCTATCAGGAGCATGGGCTTGGTGGGGCACTCTATTCTGTTCGTTTTGAGGGTGAAGAGAAGAGCGAGCTTGACAAGTTTTTGGAAGACAGGAGGATACAGGCTTCCAAAGATTTTGACTCTCTTGTTTCACGTCTTGAAGACATGGTTGATTCTTTTGGTTTCAAGGAGCACTTTTTCAAAATCAGGGAGGGCTCAATCAGGGATTCTCTGGCAGCGTTTCATTATGATAATGGCCCTCTGAGGCTTTTTTGTCTGCGATGGTCAAGTGTACTGCTGATTGCCGGTTCAGGGGGGATCAAAAGAACCCGTACCTATCAGGATGACGGGGTGCTTCGTGATGCTGCCGAAAAACTGCAAAGGATTGATGAGCTGATTCAGGCCCGTCAGAAGTCCCGTGACATCATTATTGATGCAACCACTGGTATGATGGCGGGTAATCTTAACTTTTACATCTGACTCGTTATAAGATCATGACATCATTGCTCAGAAAAGCGGCAGCGGCGGTATCGCCCACTACAAGGAGGTTTGTTGAGCGTCAGGGTGCGTTTGCGGTAAGGGTTACTGAAATCATGAAAGTGAGCGGTATAACTCAGCGTCAACTTGCCGAAAAGCTTGGTAAAAACGAGTCGTACATCAGCCGGATAGTTGCCGGATGGGCCAATCCGACACTGAAAACTATTGTTGAATTTGAGGTTGCACTTGGCCAGAATGTCATTGAGATTCCCTGTCAGCATAAAAGCGAGGGGAGCACCGTTATTGGTGATGATAGCGTGTGGGAGTTGGGTGAAGGGGTGAAGAGCACCAGTATGCCTGCCCTTTGTATTGGTACAAAAATTTATTTCATAAACAGTGCGGGACATTCAATGGTTGGTTGACCGTCATGGAAAAGAGATCTCCAATTGGTATTCAGTATTCAGGGTTTCGGTTTAAGAGTTTTTCTTTCAGGGAACCTGGAGGGGTTGGGAAAAACGAGTCGTTCAATTTTGAAACTTCCATGGCGATAAGAACGGCAAAAGAGAGGATTGTTGTTGGATTGATGATTCTGGTGAACCGGAAGAGTGATGGCGTAACGTATGCCAAAGCAGAGACTGAGTCGCTTTTTTTGGCTAAAGGGCTGGATCAGGTTGCCGACAAGGGTGGCAATATCAATCTCCCGGAAGATCTTCTCTTTACCGTGATCTCTTTGGCAATTTCAACCTCAAGAGGCGCATTGATGGTCAAGGGTGCGGGTACTTTCCTTGAAAAGATACCGATGCCGATTGTTGATCCGCAATCATTTTTTCAGCAGAACAAGCCAGTGAATTTGTAGAGGGGGTTGACTCCTCAAGTACAAACAATTCCCCCTGTTGTTGCAATCTGTTCCACCAGCTTTCTGCATTTTCCTGTATATTGACCTGTTTTACTTCGTTACAGGTTTAAAAAATTGTCGTTATGATCAAGGGATGTGGCTGTTCTGACGGGCTCACCGACCGTACCCGTTATGAGGAGGTTGTTCTCGATACCATGCTTTACAGCGCACAGCTCAAGGAGAGGGTTGCGCGGCAAAACAGCGCAGTGATTGTTGCCATGGCACGTATGATTGCCGGTACTTTTGAGGATGGCGGAAAGGTGCTGCTTTGTGGTAATGGCGGCAGTGCGGCGGATGCACAGCATCTGGCAACCGAGCTGACTATCCGCTATCGTAGCAGTGTGGAACGACCGGCGCTTCCGGCCATAGCGCTCTCCACCGATACTTCGGCCCTGACGGCTGGTGCCAATGATCTCGGTTATGATGCGGTTTTTGCCCGTCTTGTGGAGGCTTATGGTAGGGAAGGGGATATTTTGCTTGGCCTTTCAACCAGCGGGAACAGCCAGAGTGTTATCAATGCGCTGGATTTTGCACGGCAGCAGGGGATGAAGACACTTGCCTTGCTTGGGGGGAATGGCGGCTTGATGAAGGGGCTGGCGGATCTTGAGCTTATTGTACCTCATTCAGGTTCTGCTGATCGGGTACAGGAGTGCCATATTACGATTGGTCATGTTCTTATTGATCTTGTGGAGCGTATGCTCGGCTATTGCCGTTTATAGAACTAACTCAAAAAGAAGATTGTCATGCAGGTGAAACAGATTGAGGGTGTATTAAACGCAAAGGATATCCGCTTTGCGCTTGTTGTCGGACGCTTTAATGATTTTATTGGGCAGAAGCTTGTCGAAGGTGCAATTGATTGTATCTGCCGCCATGGCGGGTCGGAGGAGTGTATTGCAATGTACCGTTGTCCTGGTGCCTTTGAGCTGCCGATGGTTGCCAAAAAGGTAGCCCTCAGTGGCAAGTATGATGCGATTATTACTCTCGGAGTCATTATCAGGGGTTCCACTCCCCATTTTGATGTTCTTGCTGCCGAGGCCACCAAGGGGATTGCCCAGGTTGCCCTTGACACCATGGTTCCGATAGCGTTTGGCGTTTTGACCACGGAAAACATTGAACAGGCGATAGAGCGGGCAGGAACCAAAGCGGGCAACAAGGGTTTTGATGCTGCCATGACGGCTATTGAGATGGTGAATCTTTACCGCCAGATTTAGTTGTTGCGGTATCGGTTGAAGTTGGCTGTGATAGCTTCGGAGCAGGCGGCCATAAGTTCTTCAACACTGTCGAACGATGAGGGTTGAATGGGCTTGTCGATGATGACCCTGATCTTTCCTTTATTGATTTTAAGGCTTTTTTTGGGGGTAATCAGATGGCTTCCGATGATGGTGACGGGCAGAACAGGAGCCCCTCCTGCCTGGGCTACACGAAACGCACCGCGTTTGAAGGGGAGAAGTTCACCGGTTGCTGATCGTGTGCCTTCAGGGAAGATGTGGACGGAATGGCCACTTTTTAGAACCTTTGTTGCCGCCAACAGACTTTTCAGAGCATCCCTGTTTTGTCCCCGCTTGATCATGACATAGCCAGCCTCTCTGAGTGCTCGGCCAAACAGCGGTATTTTTCCCAGCTCCTCTTTTGCCAGAAACCGAAGGTTGAGGTTCATGGTACCGAGGAGCAGAGGAATATCGGCCATACCGGCATGATTGCTTATCACCAGGTAGTTCTCTTCCGTGCTGTAGTTTTCCCGACCGATTACCTCTATTGAAATGCCGAATAGACTTGCGCTGAATCGGCCCCACCAGGCGGCTATTTTATGGAAGGCATTACCAGAGTGGTCGAAAAGATTGATCAGCATGACAAGGAGTATCCCGAAAAACATAATCGGTATCAGGATAAAAAGGAATAGAAGCGTTCTGATGTTCATTCGGCACTCAGTAAAGGGTTACTGGTCGAGTCCGTTGAGAAAAGAGGCAAGCTCTTTATACTCTGAACTGATCAAGGTGGCACATTTCTTTTTTCCCATCAGCTCCTGAAGATTCGAGGGGATACCGATCTCTTTACCCAGGGCACTCTCTATTGCTTCAAGAAATTTTGCTGGATGAGCGGTTGAGAGGAGGATGCCGGGTTTTTCACCATGGATTGCCGAGCTTCTGAAGCGTTCAAGAGCACGGAACGCGACGGCGGTATGCGGATCCATGATATAGCCGAAGCGCTCATGGGCCGATCGGATTGCGGCAACAGTCTCTTCATCCGAAATGGCAATACCCGTGATATCCTGCCCCATGGATGTGTGGTCGTTATGGTAGAAATATCTGAGTCGTGCAAAGTTGCTCGGGTTGCCGACGTCCATTGCCGTCGACAGGGTTGTGATGGTCGGGTGCGGGTCGTAGCGTCCCTCATCGATATAGCGGGTTACGCTGTCATTGGCGTTTGATGCTGCAATAAAGTGGCCTATGGGAAAGCCCATCCGTTTTGCAAGCACACCTGCGGTGAGGTTTCCGTAGTTGCCGCTCGGGACGGAAAAGAGAGGGTCATGGCAGTCGTACCGTTCCTTGAGCTGCAGGGTTGCCCAGGCATAATAGAATGACTGGGGAATCAGTCGTGATATATTGATGGAGTTGGCCGAGGTGAGTGTCAGCGATTTATTCAGGTCGGGATCAACAAATGCCTGTTTAACCATTCGCTGGCAATCGTCAAAATCGCCCTGTACTTCAAGCGCATGAACATTGCCTCCTGCAGTGGTGAGTTGCTGCTCCTGAAGGCGGCTCACTTTTCCTGAAGGGTAGAGCAGCACGACCCGTGTGTTTGCAATGCCCTGAAATCCATATGCCACTGCACTTCCCGTATCTCCAGATGTTGCAACAAGGACGGTAATAAGCTTCTGCTCTTCTGCAGCAAAATAGCCGGTCAATCGGGCGAGAAAACGTGCACCGTAATCCTTGAAGGCAAGTGTTGGTCCGCAGAAAAGCTCCTCAACAAAGGTATTTCGGTCGAGCTGGACAATCGGAGTGTCAAAGGTATAGCAATTGTCAATGATGTCGCTAAGCTGGTCGGGGGGGATAGCGCCTCCGATAAACTTGTTTGCAATGGCAAAAGCGATATTGTTAAAACTGGCCCCATCGAGAAGTGTTATCTCCTCTGGCGAAAAGCGGGGAATTTCAGCAGGGATATAGAGGCCACCATCGGGAGCAAGCCCTTCAAGCGTAGCCTTTTTAATGGAGACGGGTATTGATGATTTATTGGTGCTGAAATAGATCATGAGTCGTGCTGTTCTCTATTGGTTCTGTTACAGTATTCTTGCCCCTTCTTTACAGATAGGTGATACCCACATATCTGATTGAAGGTGAGCTTTGGAGTGCAGGAATGCCTCTTTCATGGCATTGCCGACGGCAAGGGCGGTTTTTTCGGAGGAAGAAAAGGCAAAAATAGAGGGGCCTGAGCCTGCAATACTGCATCCGAGGGCGCCGCTGTCAAGAGCAGCCTGCTTGACTTCAAAAAAACCGGGGATGAGCGGAGCGCGTTTTGGTTCAGCGATAACGTCAACCAGAGAACGCCCGATAAGGTCATAGTCGGAGGTGAGCAAGCCGGTAACAAGAGCTCCGACATTGCCCCATTGCTGGGTCGCTGTTTTAAGTGAAATTTCCTGGGGCAGTACCGAACGGGCATAAGCGGTACGCAGTTCCGTATGGGGATGTACCAGGGAGCAGTAAAGGTGTTCGGGTGATGGGATCGTGATGAGATCAAGCGGTGTATAGCTCCGGATCAGAACGAAATTGCCAAGAATTGCGGGCGCGGCGTTGTCGGCATGAGCTGACCCGCAGGCAACCCGTTCTCCTTCAATGGCGAAGTGCACCAGCTCCATTTTTGAACAGGGAAGTCCCATCAGTTCGTTAGCCGCTATCAATGCTGCTGCTGCGCTTGCTGCACTGCTGCCCATTCCGCTGCTCAGTGGCAGGTGTTTTCTCAGCTCAAGGGAGATATGGCCGGTAAAATCGATCTGCTTGTGGGCGCGGATATATTCGAGAAATTTCAGGACAACAAAACTTGACGTGTTTTTTTTTGGATCAAGCGGAAGTGCACCACCGTCACCAGTGATGGCGGAAATGGAAACCGGAGAGTCGGTGTGTGCTCTGTCGGAAAGCGTCAGAATTACTTCATCACCAGGTTCGGTGATGGCAAATCCCAATACATCAAAGCCGCAGGCAACATTTCCGACAGTTGCTGAAGCGAATCCCTTGACCGTTTTCATACTGTTTTCTTCGGGCAAAATTCCTGTAGGTGTAGGTGTTGGATTTAAAATTCAATTTCAAAGGAAGCTACTCAAATGAGAGAGAGAATTTGAATAACTAAAAGCTTTTCATTAAATTTAGGTTTTATCTTTTGGAATGGAAAACAGCCCGAGTTGGACTTAAAAAGAAGGTAAGCAGAATCTTTCTCTTTTCTTAAACAAATAACAAAGCGGAATAAGATATGTCTACAACAGTCAGGCCTGATGAGGTTTCATCAATACTTCGCAAGCAGCTTGCCGGTTTTGAGTCTGAAGCAGAAGTGTATGATGTGGGAACAGTGCTGCAGGTTGGTGACGGTATTGCTCGTGTGTATGGTTTATCGAAGGTTGCCGCAGGCGAACTTCTTGAGTTTCCCAACAATGTGATGGGTATGGCTTTAAACCTTGAAGAGGACAATGTCGGCGCTGTATTGTTTGGTGAATCAAATCTGGTGAAAGAGGGTGATACGGTTAAAAGAACCAGTATTTTGGCCTCAATCCCGGTCGGTGAAGCCATGCTTGGCCGTGTCATCAATCCTCTCGGTGAGCCAATTGATGGTAAGGGCACCATTGACACACAGATCCGTTTGCCTCTCGAACGCCGGGCTCCCGGAGTCATTTACCGCAAATCAGTTCATGAACCATTGCAGACCGGTCTCAAGGCTATTGATTCGATGATTCCTATCGGCCGTGGACAGCGCGAACTTATCATCGGTGACCGTCAGACCGGAAAGACTGCTGTAGCGATCGATACCATTATCAATCAGAAAGGCAAGGGCGTTTTTTGTATTTATGTTGCTATCGGACTGAAGGGCTCTACCGTCGCACAGGTTGTCAATACTCTGGAGAAATATGACGCGATGGAGTATACCACCGTTATTTCTGCTACAGCATCCGATCCTGCGCCGTTGCAGTTTATTGCTCCGTTTGCTGGTGCTACCCTTGGTGAATATTTCCGCGACACGGGTCGTCATGCCCTTGTTGTCTATGATGATCTTTCCAAACAGGCTGTTGCCTATCGTCAGGTCTCCCTGCTTCTTCGTCGTCCGCCGGGACGTGAGGCTTATCCTGGTGATGTGTTTTACTTGCACTCCCGTCTGCTTGAAAGAGCTGCAAAAATTACCGATGATATTGAGGTTGCAAGGAAAATGAACGATCTTCCTGATGCTCTCAAGTCGCTGGTCAAGGGCGGCGGAAGTCTTACCGCACTGCCGGTTATTGAAACCCAGGCTGGTGACGTTTCGGCCTATATTCCGACTAACGTGATTTCGATCACTGACGGTCAGATCTTCCTTGAATCGAACCTTTTCAACTCTGGCCAGAGACCTGCAATCAACGTTGGTATCTCGGTTTCCCGTGTTGGCGGAAGCGCACAGATCAAAGCTATGAAGAAGGTTGCCGGTACCCTGCGTCTTGATTTGGCACAGTTCCGCGAGCTTGAAGCCTTCTCGAAATTCGGTTCCGACCTTGATAAAACCACCAAGGCACAGCTCGACAGGGGTGCAAGGCTGGTTGAAATCCTCAAGCAGGGACAGTATATTCCGATGCCGGTTGAAAAACAGGTAGCCATTATTTTCCTTGGTACCCAGGGATTGCTTGACACGGTTGATTTGCGCTTTATCCGCAAGTTTGAGGAGGAGTTCCTCAGTTTGCTTGAAATCAAGCACAATGACCTGCTTGCAAAAATTGCCTCGAGTGGTGCACTGGAGGCTGATACTGCTGCCAAACTCAAGGATATCGCAGTCAAGTTTGTGACGGTCTTCAAAGAAAAGAACAAGGCGTAAGAGAGTGCCGATTTGTTTTCAAGCAATTTATTAACAGTCCCGTAATACATGCCTACATTAAAGGATATACGTGTACGAATCAAAGGGGTAAAGTCTACACAGCAGGTCACCAAGGCGATGAAGATGGTGGCCGCTGCGAAGCTGAGAAGGGCCCAGGAGCGGGCAGTCATGGCCCGGCCTTATGCCAAGAAACTGAAGGAGATGCTTGGTTCCCTCTCTGCAAAGGTAGATACCTCGCGCAACCCCATGCTTTCGGGCCGTTCAGAGGTTAACAAGGTACTGGTGATTCTTGTCACGGCCGACAGGGGTTTGTGTGGTGCATTTAACACCAATGCCATCAAGCTTGCGAGCAAAATCATTCATGAGGATTATCCGGCTATTCACAGCAAAGGCGGAGTCAGCCTGATCTGCGCCGGTTCCCGTGGATTTGATTTTTTCAGGAAACGTGAGTACAATATCGTCAAGGGTTATTCGGCTGTTTTTCAGCATCTTGATTTCTCGACGGCAAAAGAGATTGCTGATATCGCGTCGGGGATGTATCTGCGTGGCGAGGTTGACAGGGTGCTGGTTGCATACAACGAATTCAAGTCGGTGCTTGCGCCGAATCTGCGGGAGGAGGTGATTCTTCCTATCGCACCTGAAATTCCTGGTACCGAGAGCAGCAGTGATTACATCTATGAGCCCTCACCTTCGGCTATTATCGATGAGCTGGTGCCCAAGCATCTCAATACACAGATATGGAGGATGATGCTTGAGTCGAGTGCCGCGGAACAGGCGGCCCGTATGTCGGCGATGGATTCTGCAACTGAAAACGCAAAAGAGCTTATGCGGACGCTCAACATCAGTTACAACCGTGCACGGCAGGCTGCAATCACGACGGAGCTGAGTGAAATCGTTTCCGGCGCAGATGCCTTGACAAACTGATCGATTGGTTACCGATGCTTATGACGTAAAGCGCCCGCGAGGGCGCTTTTTTTTGTCTGCTCGTTGCTGCAACAGGCATCACTCTTATGCAACTCAATGGGGAAATGATTTATATTATAAGCTGATAATTGATTGTTCAGTCTCTTTTCATATTTCAAGTAAGGCATGGGCGGGAACATGAAGATATACAAGTTTGGAGGTACTTCACTGGGGTCAGCCAGTCGGATTAAAAAAGTTGCCGATATCATTGCTGGTGCATTGCATCAGGATGAGCTCGTTATTGTGGTTTCGGCCATTCATCGCGTTACTGATCTGCTGTTTGAATCAGCCACCCAGGCATGCAGCGGCGACAGTGGGTATCGCAGCACACTCAATGAGCTTGATCATCTGCATATTTCCATTGCAGACGAGCTTTTTTCCGGATCTCTCCTTGACGATGTTACTGCCTCAATACGTGCTGAACTTTCAGAGCTGAATGACATCGTGCAGGGTGTCTTTTTGCTCAGGGAGCTCTCTGAAAAAAGCCTTGCCTTTGTGCTTGGTTTCGGCGAACGTCTTTCTGCCCGGATGGTCAGCAGCTATCTTCAGGAGCGCGATATTGCAGCGTTCTATCTCGATGCACGCGAGCTGATTGTTACCGACACGAATTATGCTGATGCAAGGGTCGATACTCATGCATCAGGACAACAGATCAGAAAACGTCTTCTCTCTTTAGAAGGTGTGCCTGTTGTGACTGGATTTATTGCTGCGGCTCCGGATGGTTCTTCGACGACGCTTGGTCGGGGTGGTTCCGATTATACGGCATCCATTCTTGGTGCGGCACTTGATGCCCTGGAAATCTGGATCTGGACAGATGTTGATGGCTTTTTCAGCGCAGATCCCAAACGGGTTCGGGATGCCCGGATTTTACCCTATATCAGTTATTCTGAGGCAATGGAACTCTCTCATGCAGGAGCGAGAGTTCTGCATCCTCTTGCCGTTCAGCCTGCCATGAAAGCAGGCATTCCTTTACTGATCAAAAATTCTTTCAATCCCGCAGCAAAAGGTACACGAATTGAAGGTGTCACTCCCTTAGATTTCAACCGTACCCTGCCGGTAACAGGGCTCTCATCGATCAACAAGGTTGTCCTGCTGAACATGTCGGGAAGTGGTATGGTTGGTGTTCCGGGTATAGCATCACGTCTTTTCACTTGTCTGGCACGTCACCGGATCAATATTATCTTTATATCACAAGCATCATCGGAGCAGTCGATTACTCTTGCCATCACCCCTTCCCAGGCCGCAAAAGCAAAAAAAATACTGGAGGAGGTGTTTCGCGTGGAGATTGAAGCGCGTCAGATCGATCCTCTTGTGACCCGTCGAAATCTGGCCATGATCGCTGTCGTTGGTAACAATATGTCCGGTCATCCTGGAGTCTCTGCGCAGTTGTTTGAAACCCTTGGCAAAAATGGCATTAACGTCATTGCTGTTGCCCAGGGGGCCAATGAGATGAATATCTCTCTTGTCATTGATGCTCATGATGAGGATAAGGCGCTGAACTGTATCCATGAATCATTTTTTCTTTCGCAGCGCAAGGTACATCTCTTTATTGCGGGGACAGGAACGATTGCAAAAAGCCTGATTGGCCAGATCAGCGCCCATCGTCTTAACCTGCAGCAGGATAATGACCTTGATGTTGTTGTTTGCGGGATGGCAAATACCCGTCAGATTCTCTTTGATAATAACGGTATTGACCTTCAGAATTGGGAATCAGCTCTCTTGCCGAGAGATGAGTATCAGGGAATTGAGGGGTATTTGCAGCTCATCAGGGAAAAAAACCTGCACAACACCATTTTTGTTGATTGTACCGCGAGCGCGATGGTTGCAGAGATGTATCCCGATCTGCTTCTCGCCAATATTTCGGTGGTGACAGCAAACAAACTTGGCATGGCAGGTTCCTGGCCTCTTTATCGGAGGATAAGGGATGCCCAGCGGAGAAGTAATGCCCGTTTTCTTTATGAAACCAATGTAGGCGCTGGATTGCCAATCATCAATACGCTGAATGATCTGAAAAACAGCGGAGACAAGATTTTCAGTATTGAGGGCGTTCTTTCCGGTACGTTGAGTTTTATTTTCAATGAACTCCGCAAAGGTGGCCGCTTCAGCGAGATTGTTCGTCGCGCCAAGGTGGCCGGTTATACGGAACCTGATCCACGTGATGACCTTTCCGGTGCTGATTTTGCCCGAAAGTTTCTCATTCTGGGTCGTGAACTCGGCTTTACGCTGGAGTACAGTGATGTGGTCTGTGAGAGTCTTGTTCCCGAAGAGTATCGTGGTGAGATGTCGGTTACAGAGTTTCTTGACCGTTTGTCGGGTGTTGATGGATGGTATGCCAAATTAATAGAAGATGCTGCCAGAGAGGAGATGACGATTGCCTATGCTGGTGAAATCAGGGATGGAAAAGCAACTATCGGTGTAAAAAAGGTTCCTCTTGCAAGTCCGATTGCGGGCCTCAGCGGATCAGAAAATATGGTAGTTTATACGACGGAGCGATATCGGGCAACTCCACTTGTTGTTCGGGGTCCCGGTGCGGGAGGAGAGGTTACGGCCGGCGGTGTTTTTGCCGATATATTGCGGGTTGCAAGTTATCTTGTTTGAGGAGTAGATGCTATGCGTGCAGAAATTGTTTCTGTTGGAGATGAACTGCTTAAAGGCCAAAGGGTCAATACCAATGCAGCCTTTATGGCCGAAGCGCTTGGTGGTATAGGAGTGCCGGTTGGCAGGGTTATTGCCTGCTCTGACCGTGAAGAGGAGATTATTGCAGTATTGTCCGAATCGCTTGAAAGGGCAGATATTGTGCTTGTTACGGGAGGGTTAGGGCCGACAAGGGATGACCGTACCAAACAAGCTGTCCAGCGTATGCTTGGAAGAGGGCTTGAACTGAGTCAGGAGGCTTTTGCAAATCTTGCTGAGCGGCTAAAACAGAGCGGAGTGGAGCTGTTGGATGCACTTCGTGACCAGGCAATGGTCATTGAAGGATCTCATGTTATTGAGAATACGAAGGGAACGGCTGCCGGGATGATTATTGAGTGCGGCGAGCAGTTTCAGAACCACCATCTTGTGCTGATGCCTGGTGTGCCTTCAGAAATGATAGCCATGATGGAGCTTACGGTTCTATCCTGGTTTGCTGCACTCTCTGATACAGTCATTCGTCATACACCAATAAAAACGCTTGGTATTGGCGAGTCAATGCTTGCCGGGATGATTGTCGATATCGAAGATACCCTGCCTGAGGGAACGACCCTCGCCTATTTGCCTCATGCTGCAGGCGTTACCCTTATGATAAGCACGATCGGTCATGTGCAGGAAGAGGTTGAGCGCGATAATCGCAGCGTTGTTGATGCCATTGTCAACAGTACCGGCAAGTTTATCTATGCAACCAGCGAGGTCTCGCTTGAAGCGACGATTGGCGCAATGCTTGCCACCAGAGGGCTGACGGTCGCTGTTGCTGAGTCCTGCACCGGAGGTCTTGTGGCAAGCCGGTTGACGGATGTTCCGGGTTCATCAGCCTGGTTTCTTCAGGGATTTGTGGTCTACAGCAACCAGGCAAAAGAGAAGAGTCTTGGAGTACCGGGGGAGCTCATCGACAGGTATGGGGCTGTGAGTGAAGAGGTCGCCCGGGCAATGGCCATTGGCTGCCTTGAAAAAAGCGGGGCCGATTTTGCTCTTTCAACAACGGGTATTGCCGGTCCTTCGGGAGGCTCACCTGAAAAACCTGTTGGCACGCTCTGTCTGGCCATGGCAACAAAACATTCGGGTATTCTGCTCTCCAGAACGCTTGTTATGCAGGGTGATCGAGAACGCAACAAACTCCGATTCAGCGAAGCAGTTCTCCGTGAACTTTGGGAATGTTTGCGACAGCGATAACCACGACTCTCTTGACTGGAGTTTACCGATGGCAAGAGGTATTATCATTTTTTTATAAAAAGGGAGTTCTTTTATCGATAACTTGCAACACTGATAAAATTTTTCAGCCCTTTTGTGCAAAGAAAATCGTTCTCCTGATAGCGTATGGCAAGAATTGCAAGATTACCCGATATAGTTGCGAACAAAATTTCTGCCGGTGAAGTTGTTCAACGCCCTGCTTCAGTTGTCAAGGAACTTCTTGAAAATGCTATTGATGCCGGTGCCGACAAGATAACGGTAGCCATCAAGGATGCCGGAAAAGAGCTGATCCGGATTGTCGACAATGGTGCAGGAATGTTGCGCGAAGATGCCCTTTTGTGTGTTGAACGATTTGCAACAAGCAAAATTACCGGGGTCGATGATCTTGATTCTTTGCAAAGCCTTGGTTTCAGGGGAGAGGCATTGGCCAGTATCTCTTCTGTTTCGCATTTCGAACTCAAAACCCGAACGGCGAAAGCGACGCTTGGTTTGCGGCTCCGCTACGAGGGAGGAGTCCTCGTTGAAGAGTCGGGGGTGCAGGGAGAGCAGGGGACAACCATCAGCGTCAGAAATCTCTTTTATAATGTTCCTGCCCGACGGAAGTTTCTGAAATCCAACGCGACCGAGTACAACCATATTTTTGAGATCGTCAAGTCGTTTGCGCTTGCATACCCGGAAATCGAGTGGCGTATGTACAGTGATGATGAGGAGCTTTTTCATGTGAAACGGCCGGATATTCTCGAACGGCTCAATGTTTTTTATGGTGATGATTTTGCTGCCAGTATGATTGAGCTTTCCGAGGAAAATGATTACCTCTCCATCAAGGGATATCTTGGCAAGCCTGCCATGCAGAAACGCCGGAAACTTGATCAATATTTTTTTGTCAATCGCCGGGTTGTCCAGAACCGGATGCTCTCGCAGGCGGTACAGCAGGCATACGGTGATCTGCTTGTTGAGCGGCAGACCCCTTTTGTGCTGCTTTTTCTTACGATTGATCCCTCCCGCATTGATGTAAATGTGCATCCGGCAAAGATGGAAATCCGCTTTGACGATGAGCGCAATGTGCGCAACATGTTCTATCCGGTTATCAAGCGGGCCATACAGTTACACGATTTCTCTCCTGACCTGGTGAGCACAGAATGTGACCAGCTCTCTTCCCTTCAGCCGCAGAATTCGGCATTCCGAAAATTTTCTTTTCCGGATATCCCCCATCGTTCCATCACAACGGGCGACCTCTACCGGAATTATCGTGAAGGGGCCGTTGATGAGCCAGCAATATCGCGAGTTGCTTCAGCGCATCAGGGCGAAATGTTTCCGCGCCACTCAAGTGCCGACTACGCTTTGGCGGGAAGCGGTTTGCGGGAAGGGGATGAGGGGCTCTCATCCATTCTGCTTGCTCCTCTCTATGATGATGATGTGGTGCCAAACCCGAAAGAGGTGGAGCCAAAAATCTGGCAACTGCATAACAAGTACCTGATATGCCAGATCAAGACCGGGCTGATGATTATCGATCAGCATGTGGCGCATGAACGGGTACTGTATGAGCGTGCCGTAGACGTCATGAACCAGAACGTTCCAAATTCCCAGCAGTTGCTCTTTCCCCAGAAGGTGGAGTTTCGCCCATGGGAGTATGAAATATTTGAAGAGATTCGTGAGGATCTTTATCGGCTTGGGTTTAATTTGAGGCTTTTTGGCAACAAAACCATCATGATTGAGGGAGTTCCCCAGGATGTAAAGCCGGGCAGCGAAGTGACGATTTTGCAGGATATGATTGCCGAATATCAGGATAATGCCTCAAAACTCAAGCTCGACAAACGTGACAACCTTGCCAAATCCTACTCGTGTCGGAATGCAATCATGGCCGGTCAGAAGCTCTCTCTTGAAGAGATGCGCTCCTTGATCGACAACCTGTTTGCTACCCGGGAGCCTTACTCATGTCCACACGGAAGACCGGTTATTATCAAGCTCTCACTCGACCAGCTCGACAAGATGTTCGGAAGAAAATAAGAGAGGTTGTTGCAAGTTTGTTTAAAAGTGCTAAATTCTTCACCATGCCCTTGTAGCTCAGTGGATAGAGCAACAGTTTCCTAAACTGTAGGTCGGCGGTTCGAGTCTGCCCGAGGGCACTTTTCTTCAAGCTCCACCCATTGTAACGTCTCTTCTCTTTATATTTTACTCGAAGTTAACGCTGTCCAGCCAAAAGTATGAAGCTTGTCAGGATTCTTTCAGCCATTCTGTTGCTGCTCCTTGTTGCCGATATAGCGCGTTATTTTGTTGTTCCCGATGTTGGACGGCTGGTAGATGAGAATCCAGCAAAAACAGCTTTTATGGAGAGCCGTGAAGCCGAGTGGCGGCGCGACGGGCTCATCGATAAAAAAATAGATCAGAAATGGGTGTCGCTTGATCATGTTTCCCAGAATCTTGTCAAGGCAGTTCTGATTGCTGAGGATGACAAGTTCTGGCAGCATGAGGGGTTTGATTATCAGGCGATTGAGAGAGCGATAGAAAAAAATATTCTCGCAAAGAAATTCAAGATGGGTGGCAGCACAATCAGCCAGCAGCTTGCCAAAAACCTCTACCTCTCTCCGTCAAAAAATCCGATACGCAAAATCAAGGAGGCCATCCTTACCTGGCGACTTGAAAAAACGCTCTCCAAACGTCGTATACTTGAACTTTATGTCAATGTTGCAGAATGGGGAGATGGTATTTTCGGTATCGGCCAGGCAGCCCGCCACTATTATGGTGTCAGTGCGGCCAGGTTAACAGCACGACAGGCGTCAAGACTTGCAGCAATACTGCCGAACCCTATTCTTTATTCTCCCAAAGGTTCATCACGCTATGTTCGTAACCGTTCAAGCATCATCTATGCCATCATGCGCAAGAGGGGAGTTGTTGTGCCTGACTACAGGGAGGTTATGGCCTTAACGCCTGATACCACAGCAGTTGTTGATTCGGTTGTGATCGGTATTCCGGAGAATCTGATGGATCAGTCGCTTTCATCAGACAGTACCACCGGGAAGGTTTCTGAAGGGGATGGAGTTCAGCCAGCGGAGAAAGGAGAAAGTACGACAGAAGTGCCTGCAGAAAGCGGAAACAACAGCACGCCCTGATGCTCTGTGGCATCAGGAGCGCACCGTACGTTACTCGTCCAGAATGGTTTACTGCATTTCAAACAATGATTTGTCAACACCGCAGACCGGGCATACCCAGTCATCGGGAATATCTTCGAACGCTGTTCCAGGTTCTACGCCACCGTCAGGATCGCCGACTTCGGGATCATAGACATAGCCACAAGGTATACAGATCCATTTTTCCATTGATGATTTTCCGTTTTAGGTTAAAGAGTTATAATACATAGCTTTTTACGCACAACACGTTGTCTTGATGGAAGTAACAAAGCGAGATGACCGGTTAAAAGTTCACGCGTCACCTTTTAAAAAGAAGCAAATGATAACCCAGGTATAGACAAAAATGCCCTATTCGAAATTTGATAACTGTGAATTGATTCTTAGGGATGAACTGGCCATTGACAGAACAATCCTGGCAAATGAAAGAACCCTCCTTGCCTACCTGCGCTCAGGGGTTTCACTGGTCATTGCAGGAGTTTCCATGATGCACTTTTCCCAGGAGGGGTGGTTTCAGGCTATAGGAGTTGCATGCATACCGTTTGGTGTGATTACCGCTTTTTTCGGTATGTTTCGGTACCGCACCGTAAACCGCTCCATTACTGTTGTCCGGAGACAGTTACCGAAGCTCAACGATGTAACTTGTTAGCGTTTTCATGGTGGTCAGGAAGGTGATCTTTCGTTTTGTCATTACCCGGACTGTTTCGTCAGATAGGTATAGCCTGCAGCGCAGTCTTTAATCCCCCCACCCAAAAGATGGATGGGGGGATGAGCCGTCATTCATCCTGATCATGCACAGGCTTTTCAATTCTGATGGTCGGAGATTTCATTAACGGCGAATAGGCTGGATGGGTAACTGGTTCATACGCTTTTTCCATGACCGGGACATAACCCAGCACAGGCATATCGGCAAAACCCTTTCCTTCCGATTTGCGAACGCCCTGATAACAATACGCAGGCTGAATATAGTTGCCGCCGTTGTCATAAAGTACCAGTTCAATTTTATCAATAATGACTTTGGCCTCTTTTGCAAAGACGCGATTGACATCTTCGCGGATCAGACTCATTACCTTTTCAGTACCCAAAAGGCTCCGGGAGCCTACCTTTTCACGTGATGCAACTTCACGCCAATGATATTGGACACCAACAGGTATTTCCGATTCAGCAAGAGTCACCGTAATGGATGAACCGAAATTTCTGACTTTCAGACCATCCAGTTCGCGATTAAAATAGACCACAACGGCTTTTTTCTCCGGTACTCTGGCATTGCTCAGCATCTGCATGATGCCGCCGACATGATCGATTTTTAACTCATTTTGATTACGGGGTATCAAGCCTGTATTGATCAGATAATTACGGGCGAGTTTGATTGCTTGCTCATCCGGAAGGAGTCGTCCGGTTTTTTCTGTCAACTTCAGTGCAGGGAAATTGGAATAAAAAAATTCAGTACCATTATTATTCATACTGACTTCAATCTCTTGGCCCGATATGACCATTCGGTCTTCAACAGGTTTCATCATCTCTCGGGAAAAGGATTTAAAACCCGATATTTCAAGGATCTTTGCACAACGATCTACAAGACGTTCCTTCGTCATGAGAGGAGTTTCCATCTTGTAGACCGTGCATCCAGCTTTCGGTGGTGCAATTTTTGCATTGATGACTACTTCGGCAGCGTATGAAGAACGGCTCCAAGCCATCAGACAACCTATGGCCACCCATTTCAGAATAAATCCGAATTGATTATTATTTTTCATAGTATAATCTCTCCGTTTCGGTTTTAGTATTGATAGGTAATAGCAAGGATATTCAAATTTGATGGTGGATCGGATACCTGGGAAAAATAGGTATCATTGGAGGTTCCAGGATGTCCACTCTGCGGGTATGCCCAGATGACGGCGCAATATCCGGGATATACACCTGAACGAACAGAGTTGGCTGCATTGAACCAGGCATCGATATACTTCTGACCGGACAATAAGTTGATAGCGTACTGGTCTTCAACTCTGCCATCATACCAGCCGGTTGTGCGGAAACTCAACAATTGATGCAGTCTGTGAAATACCCCCCACCAGCCACTGGCCCAATCGGCTCGTTCAATTGGCGAAGGTGCAACACTGCATGCGTCAATGGTTAAAAATTCGAGATCAACGTCACCGAGAGAGACTGCTCCACTTGCAAAATTAACAGGATCACAGCAATTTCGCAGGGTGGTGATTGAAAAATTACCTCCATGACCGCTGAAAAATGCGGTATCCATATTGTCTACATAGTAACTGTCGGACGAGGTAAACACCTCCGGTACTGCCCAGTAATATTGTTCATAGGAAAAATGTTTAAGAAAATTCCATGTTTCGTCTACTGCGCCACTCTCTTCCCGGCATACAAAACCTCCTTCTTCCCAGGCAAATGAGCGTGAAGGCATAACTACTGTCAAGAGAAAGAGCAGAGCTCCAATAATCCCCGACAAACGTTTTACTTTGAAAGAAGTCAACATCAAAACCTCCTTAAATTTAGATATTGTAAGTCAGTTTCAGCAAGAGTTGTCCAAATGTACAATAAAGGAGTATTAGAACGGTAAGTATCGCTTAAGAGTTCATAATTTTGTAAAATTTTTGGATGCATTCGCCTGGCGTATACTTATCCCCCGTAGCTTTATGGTCTCGAAGAGGCATTTTGTGGCAACGATGTATGCTGCCACGCGGCTATGCACCTTGTAGCTTAAGGTGGTTTGCTCTACAGCGCGGAAGGCGGGCTGATGGTTTTCGGCGTGCTCTTCATGCTCTTTGCCCCCACACTCGCAGCGAGGGCGCGGGGTTTGAGCGGGAACTCAGAGTGATGGCGAATACCTTATCCTTCAAAGTGCATTTTGCGATTTTTTCCGAGATGAACAATACCGCTATCGCATGTATAGTTCAGAACCACCCCCGCAGTGTCATGGCCTCGGCAACACGTTGTATGGCTACAAGGTATGCAGCCATACGATTTTGCATCTTGTGGTGTACCATTTCGAACCAGGAGACGGTGACGCCGCCACCATTGCAGAGCAGGTCAGAAACCCTCAATAGTGAAGCTCCCTTCGTAGATGATTTTTGCCGGTCCGCTAAGGAAAACCTCGTCCATGCTCTCATTGAACTCTACTTCAAGAGTGTCACCACTTTTAACCGTTACCTGTACGGTGGTCGAGCTGATTTTACCGAGTTTATGGCTCATCAGTGCTGCGGCGACTGCGCCTGTTCCGCAGGCAAGGGTCTCCTCTTCGACGCCGCGCTCAAAGGTACGAAGAGCAAGAGAGTTGGGGGAGGTGATTTCGATAAAGTTGACGTTGGTTCCATCCGGGAAAAAGTCGGTTCTGTGGCGGATGGCGCTTCCTTTTTTGTTGACATCGACGGCGTCAAGATCGGATATATAAATAATGGCATGAGGTGATCCGGTATTGAGGGCAAAGCATTGCTCTCCTTCAAGATCAAGATTCTCTTTGAACCCTTGTGGGGCAAGCATTTTCAGTTTGACGTTTTCTTCTCCGAGCACCCATGCATCGTAACGGTTCCCGTTGGCTTCAAAGGTATAAGCGTTGCCGGAAGCTGCCGGAATCCCGATGGTGAAGGCGAAATAGACGGCACACCGGCCGCCATTTCCGCACATTGAGCCAAGGAAACCGTCTGCATTGTGGTACTTCATGCTGAAGGAAAATGTTGCTGATGGCTCAATGAGAATCAGCCCATCAGCTCCGATTCCTGTTCTTCTGGTGCAGAGTTTATTGATCTGCAAAGGGGTAAGATGGATGGCGAGCGCTCTGTTGTCGATAACAATAAAGTCATTGCCTGCTCCGGAGAGTTTGGTGAATGTGATCTTCATACGGGTGAATGTGTTCGTGATTGAATGAGTAATAACGCTCTTTCCGGAGCAGGCTGATGGCGTACACCAGGGATTGAAAAAAGGGCTTTCATACTGTATAATCAAACAATAGCGCATCAATCAAGAAGTAAAATAATTTATTATTAAATAATTTTTCGTATTTTGCTGCCTAATGCCTCAGGTGATTTGTTTGGAGAATTGTTCTTATTCAAGCTGATTATTATCCGTTTATTTATAGATTTTGAACCTGGTGGTCGTGTGGAGTGTGTTTTGATCCACGGAATAAGCTTACAGGTTCACGCGCAGTATTTTACAGTCAAGGTGCTACCGCCTTATTGTATATCAAGTTAGAGCGCAACAGTTTTCTTTTCGGTTTCTTCAACCTGAATTATGTCCAAAAAAAGGAGAGAATACAATGGCTGAACAAGTGAATCCGGTAGGAGTAAAGCCAAAGGGCACTGTCCCACCACCCAAGGGGAACGCTCCTTCTCCCAAGGGAAACGGCGCCTCGGGTGCCCCCTCTGTTATCAAGGAGCAGGATGCTGCCAAAATGAGAAGATTTCTGTTCCAGCGAACGGAAACCCGATCAACGAAGTGGTATCAGATTTTTGATACTGACAAAGTTGATGACGAGCAGGTAGTGGGCGGTCATCTTGCCTTGCTTGGTGTGCTCGGCTTTCTGATGGCGATCTACTACATCTCTGGCATTCAGGTGTTTCCCTGGGGAACACCAGGCTTTCATGACAACTGGTTTTATCTGACCATCAAGCCAAGAATGGTCTCTCTTGGTATTGACACTTACAGTACGAAAACAGAGGATCTTGAGTTTGCGGCGACGAAGCTTCTCGGATGGGCGTTGTTTCATGTGCTTTCCGGTTCAATTCTTCTTTTTGGAGGATGGCGTCACTGGACACACAATCTTACCAACCCCTTTACCGGACGAACCGGCAATTTCCGTGACTTCAGGTTTCTTGGCAAGTTCGGCGATGTCGTATTCAGCGGAACAAGTGCAAAGAGTTACAAGGATGCGCTTGGACCACATGCTATCTATATGTCGCTGCTTTTTCTTGGCTGGGGTCTCGTCATGTGGCTTGTGCTCGGTTTTGCACCGATTCCTGATTTCCAGACGATCTACTCCGAGACATTCATGTCGTTTGTCTTCGCTGTTATTTTCTTTGCCATGGGTATTTACTGGTGGAACAACCCTCCGAATGCAGCCACTCACCTGAATGACGATATGAAAGCCGCTTTCTCTGTCCACCTGACAGCGATTGGCTATATCAATATTGCTCTTGGCTGTATTGCTTTTGTTGCGTTCCAGCAGCCATCGTTTGCTGCCTATTACAAGGAACTCGATAAACTGGTCTTTTATCTTTACGGTGAACCTTTCAACCGCGTCAGTTATAATTTTGTCCAGGAAGGTGGACGCATTATCTCTGGTTCAAAAGAGTTTGCCGATTTTGAGGCATTTGCAATTCTTCCAAAGAACGGCGCCTCGTTTGGCATGGCAAGGACAGTGATCAACCTTATTGTCTTTAACCATATCATCTGTGGTGTTCTGTATGTTTTTGCAGGTGTTTATCATGGTGGCCAGTATCTCCTCAAAATTCAGCTTAACGGTCTTTACAGCCAGATCAAGTCCATTTTCATTACCAAGGGACGTGATCAGGAAGTCCAGGTCAAGATTCTCGGTTCAGTCATGGCGCTCTGCTTTGCTACCATGCTCTCCGTCTATGCTGTTATCGTATGGAATACCATCTGTGAGCTGAATATTTTTGGTACGAACATTCTGATGTCATTCTACTGGCTGAAACCACTTCCGATGTTCCAGTGGATGTTCACCGATCCGAGTATCAATGACTGGGTTATGGTTCACGTTATTGTTGCCGGTTCACTTTTCTCTCTGATTGCTCTTGTCCGTATTGCTTTCTTTGCGCATACCTCACCACTCTGGGATGATCTTGGACTCAAGAAGAATTCCTACTCCTTCCCTTGCCTCGGCCCTGTTTATGGTGGTACCTGCGGTGTCTCGATTCAGGATCAGCTCTGGTTTGCCATGCTCTGGGGAATCAAGGGTCTTTCTGCAGTCTGCTGGTATATCGATGGTGCATGGATTGCTTCCATGATGTATGGTGTTCCTGCTGCCGATGCAAAGGCATGGGATTCTGTTGCTGGTTTGCAGCACCACTATACGTCTGGTATCTTCTACTATTTCTGGACAGAGACGGTGACGATTTTCTCAAGCTCGCATCTTTCAACCATTCTGATGATTGGCCACCTTGTCTGGTTTATCAGCTTTGCTGTCTGGTTTGAAGATCGTGGATCCCGTCTTGAAGGTGCTGACATTCAGACAAGAACCATCCGCTGGCTTGGCAAGAAGTTCCTCAACAGGGATGTTACGTTCCGTTTCCCTGTACTGACGATTTCCGATTCGAAGATGGCAGGTACATTCCTCTACTTCAGCGGTGTATTCATGCTGGTCTTCCTTTTCATCGGAAACGGGTTTTATCAGACTGATTCTCCTTTGCCACCACAGGTTGGTGATGCGTCGGTATCAGGTCAGGTTATGCTGACACAGGTTGTTGACTATCTGATGAAGCTGATTGCTTGATTTCGTTATCATTGCCGGAGAGCCGTTGACGGCTCTCCGGCAATGATCTTTTTGCGTTTAAAGTTTATCACGTAATTAAAGAGGAGGGTTTTTATGGCCGATCCTGTACAAAAGCCAGATATATCATCACCACCTGTCGCAAAAGCCAAGCCTGCTGCACCAAAAGCTTCAGCACCGGCCGCTGCTAAACCGGCAAAGGCAAAACCGAGTGAGCTTCCTGCAAAGCAGAATGGCAAGCTCAGGATGGAGTCGCTAAATGTCAATCTTGGAAGAAGCGGGCTTCCTCAGGAGTCAGCTTTTCCCGTCAAGAAAGCAGCAGCAAAACCGGCTCCGGGGGCCAAGCCTGCACCAGGCGCGAAACCTGCAGCAGGTGCCAAACCGGCAGCTCCGGCAGCCAAGGGTGCTCCAGCGGCGAAAGCGGCGCCTGGAGAAGCTGCTCCTCAGCCTGTATTGAAAAAGGCTGCACCGAGAGTGAAAAAGCATTACTTTATTCTTGAAAATCTTTGTGTGGGCTGTGGTCTCTGCCTCGACAAGTGTCCGCCGAAAGTGCAGGCCATTGGCTACAAGTTCTATGGGGATGTTCAGGAAGGCGGATTCAGGTGTTATATCGATCAGGATGCCTGTATTTCCTGCTCGGCCTGTTTCTCCACCGATGAGTGCCCCTCAGGGGCCTTGCTTGAAGTTCTTCCTGACGGTGAAGTGCTTGATTTTACCTATACTCCACCCGAAAGACTGGATTTCGATTTACGCTTTCTGCACAGATTTCACCGCGAAGCGCGGTAAGGAAATCTTTTTCTGTCAAGAGTTTCACCAAAGCATTGCTTTTTCGGAGGCAATGCTTTTTTTTTGAAGATCCTTAACGCTCATGTTGGAACAAAACAACGGTAATTCGAAAAAGCAGATCCTCTCCATGGGTAATGAAACCCTGCATGCGCACCCGGCCCTTGTCATTATTCCAACCTTCAACGAAGCTGATAATATTGGCCGCTTGCTCGGTGAGTTGAGAAAACTCTATCCCACTGCGGTAGATATTCTTGTCATTGATGATAACTCTCCTGACGGAACGGCTGACCTTGTGCGCTCCATGCAGCTTGTGATGGACGGAATCCACCTGATTACACGGCCGCGAAAGATGGGTCTTGGTACGGCATATATTACCGGTTTCCTCTACGGTCTTCAAAAGGGGTACCGCTACATTGCAGAGATGGACGCTGATTTTTCGCATGATCCGGCAGTGCTTCAGCGCTTTTTTGATGCCATGAGCGATGCGCATCTGGTGATCGGGTCGCGTTATCTGAACAATACGGTTAATGTTGTCAATTGGCCGCTTGGCAGGTTAATTCTTTCAAAAATGGCAAGCCTCTATACCCGTCTGGTAACCGGAATGCCAGTGGCTGATCCAACGAGCGGTTATAAATGTTTCAGCGCAGAAGTATTGCGATCACTTGACCTTGAGAAGATCAACTCACAGGGCTATTCATTTCAGATTGAGATGAATTTCAGAGTGTGGAAAAAGGGGTTTGCTATTAAGGAGATTCCAATTGTTTTTGTTGATCGGACAGTGGGGAAGTCAAAAATGACCAGGCAGAATATTCGTGAGGCGATCTGGATTGTGTGGTGGCTTAAAATAAAGTCAATTATTGGTCTCCTGTAGGAGCAACCTTCGATGTTGGCTAAATCGGGTTTGCCGGTCACAAAAAAAAAGCCCCGCGATGATGCGCAGGGCTTTTCAATCTTCGTCGTCGCCTTATGGTTTATTATGTTCAGCAATGAGCTGCTGGGCAACATCCGGGGGCGCTTCTTCGTAATGGCTGAAATTATAAGAGTATCGTGCCCGGCTTTGGGTCAGTCGTGTCAAGGCATGATGGAAGGTCGTCAGCGAGGACTGGGGTATGAGTGCATGGATGATCTGCAGCCTTACGTCAGAGTCCATTCCAAGAATTTTACCCCGCTTGCTTGAAATATCACCCACGATTTCTCCGGTATACTGTTCCGGAGCATAGACATGCAAAGCAAAAACAGGTTCAAGCAGAAAGGGTTTTGCATGTTCGAATGCATTTTTGAATGCCATGCTTGCCGCGATTTTAAAGGCAAATTCCGAGCTGTCGACCGGGTGGAATGACCCATCGTAGGCAATTGCTTTGAGATCGATAACGGGATACCCAGCGAGAATACCGTTTGTAATGGCCTCTCGAAGTCCCTTTTCTACTGCGGGCAGATACCTTGTTGGAACAACGCCTCCTACAACCTCGCTTGCGAACTCAAATCCGGTGTCTCTTGCGAGAGGTTCAAGCTTTACCCATACATCGCCATACTGTCCTTTCCCACCGGACTGTTTTTTATACTTGCCCTGGGCAGATGCCGCTACTCGGATCGTTTCACGGTAAGGGATTTTGATGGGAGCTATATCAACCTTTACATTGAACTTTGCCTGAAGTCGGGTGATAATGGTATCAAGATGCGTTTCGCCAAGGGTTTTCAGGATGGTCTGGTTGAACTCAACATCATGCTCTATGGCAAAACTTGGATCTTCTTCGTGCAAGTGATGCAGGCCGGCAGAAATTTTTTCTTCATCACCCTGGGTGATGGGAATAATAGCTGTCGCCAGCACGGGTAGCGGAAAAATGATAGGGCTTATCCGGCAACTGGTTCCTTTGTCTGCCAGAGTATCATTTGTATGTGCATCTTTCAGCTTCACAACCATACCAATATCTCCGGCAAGGAGCTTGTCCACGGGGCTTTTTTTCTGACCGAGAATGGTATAGACCTGGCCCAGTTTTTCAAGCTGTTCAGTCTGGACATCAATCAGCTCATGGCCGGTCTCAATGTGGCCGGAATAGACTCTGAGATAGGAAATCTCACCGACTCGGGGTTCAGACATTGTTTTAAAAATAAAAGCAATTGTCGGTCCATCCGGGTTGGGTTGAATAAGGCTTTTGGTTTCATCAATCGTGCAGATCGCATGTTCCGGACCGCGCTCAATGGGAGAGGGACAGAGATTGACAATGACATTCAGCAACCTCTCTGATCCGATCAGGTGAAGTGGCGATGTACAGAAAACCGGGAAAAATGTTCTGGTAACCAGCGCCGATTTGATTCCTGTCCTCAGCTCATCCTCCGTCAGCGTTCCAATCTCGAAAAAGCGATCCATAAGCGCTTCATCAGTCTCGGCAATGGTCTCGACCAGTTGCTGGTGGAGCTCTTCCGCACGCTTGAGATGGTGCTCCGGAATGTCGGAGATGGTCATACCTCCGGTTTTGTCAGGATTGAACTCAAGCTGTTTCATCAGCAAAACATCAATAAGGGTATGGTGCCCAAGGCCCTCATCGGCGGGAAACTGTATCGGGGTAACAAGATGACCGAAATGATCCTGGAGTCCCTGTATGGTGGTGTTGAAGTTGGTTCGGTCGGCATCGAGCTTGGTCAGAATAAAGAGGGTCGGCTTGTAGTACTCTTTGGTATACTCCCAGATGGTGTCCGTGCCGACCTCAACACCTGATGCGGTATTGACGGTAATGAAGACGGTATCAGCCACCCGCATTGCAGATTTGACATCTCCGTGAAAGTCGAGCAGGCCGGGAGTGTCGATAATATTGATTTTACAGTCATTCCAGAACCCATTGATAAGGCTGGTGTTGAGGCTGTGTTTTCTTTGGATCTCATCAAGAGAGTAGTCGGAAAGGGTGTTTCCTTCATCAATCGTGCCAAGGCGGTTTATGACACCCATCGTCAGGGCAAGTGATTCAGCGAGGATGGTCTTGCCGCTTCCGGCATGGCCTGTAATGACAATGTTTCGCAATTGATCCGGTTGTACGGCTTGCATAGCAGGACTCCTTTTTTTGACTGATAACGAAATAGTAAGCGGCAGCGTCTGTTTTGAAAAAGCAGCTCGATAAATAATAAACAAAAAAAAGTCTGATTTGCTGTTGCAGGGACAAGGAAATGGTCGGGAAAAAAAGATATATTTTCGATTATGTACAGCGGCAAATTGCTTGCCAGGCCTTCTTGTGTATATAAAGCAGGTAACAACCATAAAAAATATTTTGTTATGCCTATTATCACTCAGATTCTTGCACGTCAGATCCTTGATTCAAGGGGAAATCCAACGGTCGAAGTCGATGTCTATACGGAAAGTTCATTCGGGCGTGCGGCTGTACCCAGCGGAGCCTCGACAGGTGTTCATGAAGCTGTGGAACTGAGGGATGGTGATGCAGCCGTCTATCTTGGCAAAGGCGTGCTCAAGGCTGTCGAGAATGTCAATACGGTCATTAATGATGCTCTGACCGGGATGCTGGTTACGGAGCAGGAAGAGATCGATCAGGCGTTGCTTGATCTTGATGGAACACCGAACAAATCGAAGCTTGGCGCCAATGCGCTTCTTGGTGTTTCGATGGCTTGTGCAAAAGCAGGTGCTGAATATTCCGGCCTTCCGCTCTACCGCTATATCGGCGGCACCATGGCCAGCACGCTTCCGGTTCCGATGATGAATGTTCTTAATGGCGGAGCCCATGCGGACAACACCGTTGATTTTCAGGAATTCATGATCATGCCTGCCGGATTTGACACCTTCTCTGATGCTCTTCGCTGTGGGGCTGAAATATTTCATGCACTCAAGGCTCTTCTGAAAAGCAAAGGGTTGAGCACGGCTGTTGGTGATGAGGGTGGTTTTGCTCCGAATTTAAGCTCAAACGAAGAGGCAATTGAACTGGTAATCGAGGCCATTGGCAAAGCTGGTTACAAGGTTGGTTCACCGACGGATAAAGGTGGTTTGGGTGATGCGCAGGTCATGATTGCCCTTGATCCTGCAAGCTCCGAGTTCTATGATTCTGCCAAAAAACGCTATGTGTTCAAAAAATCATCGAAACGCGAGCTGACCTCTCTTGAGATGGCCGAATACTGGGAAAAATGGGCCAGTGACTATCCGATTATTTCAATCGAGGATGGTATGGCCGAAGATGACTGGGAAGGATGGAAAGTGCTGACCGAGAAAATCGGTTCGCGCGTACAGCTTGTTGGTGATGATCTCTTTGTAACCAACAGTAAAAGACTTGCAGAAGGCATTGAGCGGGGTGTTGCCAACTCCATACTTGTCAAAGTCAACCAGATCGGCACGTTGACTGAAACGCTCGATGCAATTGATCTTGCAAAAAGAAACGGATACACTTCAGTTATCAGCCATCGCAGCGGTGAAACCGAGGATAGCACGATTGCCCAGATTGCTGTGGCAACAAATGCTGGTCAGATCAAGACCGGCAGTCTGTCGCGTTCCGACCGTATGGCAAAGTATAATGAACTGCTTCGCATTGAAGAGGAGCTTGGTGATCAGGCTCGCTACCCCGGAAGAAAGGCTTTCCGGGTATAAAGAACTCCGCACAGGGAATCCGTCACAAAATGGGTTCCCTTTGCGTTTCTCCCGCCTTTGTGACTCCCGGCAGTGCATGGCAAACTTAAGCGTTTTGGTATCGTGGAAAAGATGGGCAAGAGAATCTGGGAATATGTTCGCTTCAACCCCAAAAATTTATTTTTCAGGGTGTTGTTGGCCATGTTTGTCTTCTGGATGCTGTTTGATGATTATGGTATCATGAAACGGATCCGTATGGAGGCTGAGCACCGCGCGCTTCTTGATCGCCTGAAGGTCGAGCAGAAGAAAATTATTGATAATGAACTGCGAATCACCTACGCCATGAAACCCGATAGCATAGAGAAGGCGGCAAGGGAAAGATATAATTTCCGAAAACCTGGTGAAACCCTGTTTATCATCAGGGCGCAGTAATTTTTTGTCTAATCGTTCTCCTATTCCCATGTATCAGTATCGTCGTCGATTAACTCGTGAAGTAGTTTTTGGAAATAGAGCATTGGGGGGCTACCAGCCAATACGGGTAGAGTCCATGACCAATACCCATACACTGGATACTGCAGCAACCGTTGAGCAGTGCAGAAGGTTGTATGATGCCGGTTGCGAAATTATCCGTCTCACCGTTCCTACCGAGAGAGACGCTGAAAATTTACGGAATATCAGAGATCAGCTCCGTCGGGATGGAATTGATACCCCGCTTGTCGCTGACATCCATTTTTCCGTGCGTGCAGCGCTCAAGGCGGTTGAATTTGTTGAAAACATCCGCATCAATCCTGGCAATTATGCCACCAGCCAGAAGTTTTTAAACAGTGATTATTCGGAAGAGGAGTATCTGAAAGAGCTTGATCATGTTCGGCTTGAATTTGCTCCTCTGGTTGAGAAAGCGCGTCAACTCGGTGTTTCCATGAGAATTGGCACCAATCATGGTTCTTTGTCCGACCGCGTAGTCAGTCGCTACGGCAATTCGGCGGAAGGTATGGTTGAAGCTGCTCTTGAATTTGCCCGTATCAGTGAAGAGATGGGCTATTTCGATATCCTTTTTTCCATGAAATCGTCCAATGTCCGCGTCATGATCCAGGCTTATCGCCTGCTTGTCGAAAAAGCAGATGCCGAGCTTCGCTATGCCTATCCGCTCCATCTTGGGGTAACCGAGGCTGGCGATGGCGATGAGGGACGTGTTAAATCGGCGATGGGCATCGGAGCGCTTCTTGAGGATGGTCTTGGTGATACCATAAGGGTCTCTTTGACTGAGGATCCTGTCAACGAGGTTCCTGTTGGTTTTGCTCTGGTCAAAAAGTATAACGACTTCCATCTGGTAAAAGGGGATAAAGGCTCTCTTCCTCTGAAACATGTTCTTGAAAGTCAAAACAGGAAGGCATACCAGCCAGCGCTCGATTCTCAGGAACCTCTTCCTTTCAATCCATTCAGCTATCAGCGCCGGGAGTCTCGTCAGACTCTGCTGGGTGGCATGGCCATAGGTGGTGACAATCTGCCGAGAGTTGAAACGGAAGCAGTGGCTCCACTTTCAGAGAGTCAGGCCGTTTTTGAAGAGGTCATGCAAAGGCTTGCACCAGAAAAGCCTCAGGATGCTATTCGCTCCGAGTTTGTTTCTGTTCGCGTCAACGACAAGGCTGATCTTGAGTCACTTGATCGACTGATCGGCAAGCTTGGCGATTATGCCCCCTTTTTGGTTGCCTCGACAAATGATCTGGCCATTTTTGCCCAATTGCTCGATAAAGTCTCAAAAGTCAGGTTTGATATCGTTGAAGGGGAGCGGCTTGGAGAAGATTTTTTACATCTTTTTGATCATGAGTGCCAGGCAGTCGTTGAACTCTGCTTTATCCATGAAACGGCAGGGAACAGAGCGCCTGCAGAGGTGCTTGCCCATTTCGCAAAAAAGATTCGCAGCCAGGGTGTGCAGCGACTCATTTTTTCGATTCTCTCAACCGATTCTGTTTTTGTGTATCGTCGTCTTGTGGAGGTATTTAACCGTTACGCTCTCGATTATCCTCTCATCGTTCGCTTCAAAAAAGAGTCTTCTGACCGACTTGAAACGTTGATCGACAGTTCAGTACAGGCAGGAACTCTATTTTGTGATGGTATTGGAGACATGCTCGCGTTTCATACCAGCCTCTCCTGGGATGATGAGGTGCAACTGGCATTCAACATACTTCAGGGCGCAAGAGTCAGAATGTCAAAAACGGAATTTATCTCCTGTCCAGGCTGTGGCAGAACCTATTTCGAACTGGAAAAGGCTACAGCAGCCATTAAACAGAGAACGGTTCATCTCAAAGGGCTGAAGATTGGCATCATGGGCTGTATCGTCAACGGTCCTGGTGAGATGGCCGATGCCGATTTTGGTTATGTTGGCGCCGGAAAAAATCGCATCAGCCTCTATGTTGGAAAGGAGTGTGTTGAGGAAAATATTTCGGAACTTGATGCCGTTGACCGGCTCATCGATCTTATCAGAGAGCGTGGGAAATGGGTTGATCCGCCATGCAGCATGCCTTGATAACAGGAGCATCCATGGGTATTGGTGCAGCCTTTGCCCGGGAGTATGCCCGTCAAGGTCATAATCTTGTACTGGTTGCCCGCTCGCATGCTCTCTTGCAGACTCTGGCAGAGGAGCTTCGGCGGGAAAGTGGGGTTGCAGTGACGGTTTGTGTTGAAGATCTGAGTGATGCCGAAAGCCCGGCCCGGATTTATGCATGCTGTCGGAGGCAGCATATCGGGGTTGATCTTCTTGTTAATTGCGCAGGGTTATCGTATGCTGGCGATTTTCAGGAGATTCCGTTTGGAAAGCTCGAAGAGATGATGATGGTCAATATGATGGCAATGGCCCGTCTTACGCGTCTTTTTTTGCCGGATATGGTCACAAAAAGAGTCGGGAGCATTATTAATGTCGCCTCTCTTGGTGCTCTTCAGGGAGTTCCTGGCCTTGGTCTCTATTCGGCCACAAAAGCATTTGTTTTAACGCTCAGCGAAGCGCTTCACGGAGAGCTGAAAGGAACGGGGGTAAAAGTGGTTGCGGTCTGTCCCGGTTTCATCAACACAGACTTTTTTGAACATGCAGGTCATAACAGAGCAAACCTCCGTCTTCCGGTGTATGGGACTGGCGTGGTTGTTAAAGCAGCAATCAAAGGTCTGAAAAAAAACAGGGTACGGGTATTTCCCACCCTGATTGATACGGTTCTGGTCTTTTCACAAAGAGCGGTTTCGAGGAAAATTGTTATACGCATTGCCGGTTTTATTGCAGCAGTAAAGGATTGTTGATAAATTATTTCTTTTTTCTTTGTATATCCATAATCAGTCACTATATTACCAGCCCTGTTTTTTGAGTGAGAGAGCTGCTGGTGTAGCTCAATTGGTAGAGCAGCTGATTTGTAATCAGCAGGTTGCGGGTTCGAGTCCCATCACCAGCTCTGAATGAAATGGGTAGGTAGCGAAGTGGTTAAACGCAACAGACTGTAAATCTGTCGACTCTGTCTTCGGAGGTTCGAATCCTCCCCTACCCACAGTTTATCTTGTCAGGCTGATGTAGCTCAGTCGGTAGAGCACTTCCTTGGTAAGGAAGAGGTCATCGGTTCGAATCCGATCATCAGCTCCGGTTTTTGGGGTATTGATAGTATACGTCAGTAGCTTAATTGGTAGAGCAGCGGTCTCCAAAACCGCAGGTTGGGGGTTCGATTCCCTCCTGACGTGCACGCAGAAAAAATTTTCACTGTAGTTTATTTTGCACTTGTATTCATGAATAAATATATCGGCAAGGCAGGTCAGTATTATCGTGATGTAATCAGTGAGATGCGGAAGGTTATCTGGCCGAGCAAGGAAGAGATCAAGGATTTGACGATAGTAGTGTTGACGGTTTCGGGTATTCTTGCATTGTTTACATTTCTTGTCGATTGGGTTATAAATTTCGTTATGGGAAAGTTATTGTAAGAAAAAGTGTTAAGGTTGAATTGATGAGCGCAAGAAAAAAGGACGTTGAAGATCAGGGTGTTCCGGTTGCCCGCTGGTATGCGCTCAGGATTTATTCAGGCCATGAGCGCAAGGTTAAGGAGGCTATTGATGCGGATGTGATTCGCTGTGGCCTTGCCGACAAGATATTACAGATTTATGTCCCTTATGAGCGTTTTGTCGAGGTAAAAAACGGCAAAAAAAGAAGTTTGACAAAAAATGCTTTTCCTGGTTATGTCCTTATTGAGGCAGTACTTGACAAGCAGACGAGGAATTTGATCCTTGATATACCCTCTGTTATGGGTTTTCTTGGTGTAGATGATGTCCCTACCCCGTTGAGACCGGAAGAGGTAGAGAAGATACTTGAGCCGGAGAGCACTATTGAACATCGCTCTGTTGTTGAGGCTCCCTTCAGGATTGGTGATTCGGTAAAGGTGATTGACGGCCCGTTCAGTTCACTGACCGGTGTTGTTCATGAGGTGTGCACCGAAAGGATGAAGGTCAAGGTCATGATAAGCTTTTTTGGTCGCAGTACGCCGACAGAGCTTGATTTTTCACAGGTTAAGTCAGTTTCCCAATAATAGTTGCTTAAGTAATTTAAGCTTCTGAATAGAGATAGTTTATGGCAAAAAAGGTACTCGGTTTTATCAAGCTTCAGATCCCGGCTGGTGCAGCGAACCCTGCTCCTCCTGTCGGTCCCGCCCTTGGACAGAAGGGTGTCAATATCATGGAGTTTTGCAAGCAGTTCAATGCGAAAACCCAGTCTGAAGCGGGGATGATTATCCCTGTAGTTATTACGGTATACTCTGACAAGTCCTTTACGTTTATTACCAAGACCCCTCCTGCAGCCGTTCTTCTCCTCAAAGAGGCGAGTTTGAAGAAAGGTTCAGGTGAACCAAATCGCAATAAGGTCGGGACGGTTACCCGTGACCAGGTTCGCAAGATTGCTGAACTGAAAATGCCGGATCTCAATGCAGTCAACAGCGAAGGGGCTGAAGAGATGATCATGGGTACGGCGAGAAGTATGGGAATTGTTGTTGAGGGCTGAGAACAGTTCTCTTCTGTTTTGGGCTGTGGGAGGCTGAAAAGCCGCTTTTTTTTACCACTTATATAAGATTGTAACAATGGCTGGAAAAAAATACAGAGATGCCGCATCGAAGATCGAACGCTTTCATGAGTACGATCTGGTGGATGCTGTGGTGAAGGTGAGGGAAATTACCGAAGTTAAATTTGATGCGACAGTTGATATTGCCGTAAAGCTTGGTGTTGATCCTCGACATGCTGATCAGGTAGTTCGTGGCACGGTGATGTTGCCGCATGGTACCGGTAAAACGGTTTCTGTGCTGGTCGTCTGCAAAGAGGCAAAAGCTGAAGAAGCTCGTGCTGCAGGAGCAGACATGGTAGGTTTTGAGGAGTATATCGAGAAGATTCAGGAAGGATGGACCGGTGTTGATGTTATTATAGCGACTCCTGATGTTATGGGACAACTTGGTAAAGTTGCCAAGATTCTTGGACCTCGCGGTTTAATGCCAAACCCGAAGTCGGGAACCGTGACGATGGATGTGGCCAAGGCTGTCAAAGAGGTCAAGGCCGGTAAAATCGAGTTCAGAGTAGATAAAGCCGGAAATGTACATGCCCCTGTCGGCAAGGTTTCGTTTCAGCCTGATCAGTTGGTTGCCAATATTACCAGCTTCCTCAAGGAGGTTGTTCGTCTCAAGCCATCAGCAGCCAAGGGTCAGTATGTGCAGGGAATTGCGCTTTCAAGCACGATGTCCCCGAGCGTGAAGGTTAAAATGGAAAAATTTGTCGCCTAATAAAAACGGTTTATACGATGAAGCGAGATAGAAAAGAGGAGATCGTTCAGGAAGTAGCTGAAAAGATCAACAGGTCACAGGGTATATATCTGACGGAATTTCAGGGGTTGAGCGTCGCAAAAATGTCTGAGCTTCGCCGTGAGTTCCGCAAGGTCGGCGTTGAGTATCGCGTTGTTAAAAACACCCTGATCAAACAGGCATTGAAAGACCTTGCTGGTGCAGACAAGCTGGCTCCGGGTCTCAAAAGTACAACAGCAGTTGCATTTGGATTTGATGATCCCGTTGCTCCGGCAAAGGTTATCAGGAAGTTCAGCAAAACCAATGATGCGCTGAAGTTCAAGATGGCGTCGATTGATGGTGTTGTTTTTGGTCCTGATCAGCTCCCGCTTCTTTCCGAGATGCTTACCAAGACGGAAAATATTGGTCGTGCTGCTGGTCTGATCAACGGTGTGGTCAGTTCTGTTCCGATGGTGGTCAATGCGGTTATGAGAAACCTGGTCTGTGCTCTCGATCAGATCGCCAAGCAGAAGCAATAAATTACACAATACTATTACGCACTCAAGAAATTATTATACATTTTAAATTAAACAAGAGAGGGGAATAATGTCTATCGAAACACTTGTAGAGGAAATTGGTAAGTTGACTCTTACAGAAGCTTCAGAGTTGGTGAAGGCTCTTGAAGAGAAGTTTGGCGTCAGTGCTGCCCCTGTTGCAGTTGCCGGAGTGGCAGCCGCAGCCGCAGGTGATGCGCCAGTTGTGGAAGAACAGACCGAGTTTGACGTTGTGCTGACAGCCGCAGGCGAAAGCAAAATCAATGTGATCAAGGCAGTTCGTGCTATTACAGGTCTTGGTCTGAAAGAGGCAAAGGATCTTGTCGATGGCGCTCCGAAGACGGTTAAAGAAGCAATTTCCAAGGATGAAGCAGAAAAGATTGCCAAAGAGCTGAAGGACGCAGGTGCATCAGTAGAGGTTAAATGATCTTTGAAAAGAGTCATTACTAAAGCCAAGCTCCGTTTCGATATGAGACGGAGCTTTGTCTGTTTGTATAAGAACAGTATTGTGAGGTAGTTCCCGTGATGATACGATTAAGGTTAAGCCGATTGTTATCTGTAGTCCGGTTATGTTTTTATGGATATTTGTGATGACTTAATCTGTTAGTAATTCATGCAATTGATAAAAGTGAGGTGCATGTGAAAGTGGCTGATGCAACAACAACACCCTGTATTGACTTTTCAAAAATCCAAAGTATTATAGAGCCCCCCGACCTCTTAAAAGTCCAGTTAGATTCATTCCATAATTTTATACAGGATAGCGTACCTCTCGCCAAAAGAAAAGATCAGGGTCTTGAGAGGGTGCTTCGCGGAGCATTCCCCATTACTGATACCCGGGGTCTCTACCTGCTTGAGTATATTTCATACAGCTTTGATAAACCAAAGTATACCATAGAGGATTGTATTGAGCGCGGCCTGACCTACGATGTCTCCCTTAAAGTCAAGCTAAAACTCTCCTATAAAGATGAGGCTGATGAGACAGACTGGAAGGAGACCATACAGCAGGAGGTTTACCTTGGCAGGATTCCTTACATGACCAACCGCGGCACCTTTATTGTCAACGGCGCTGAACGTGTTGTGGTCGCTCAGCTTCACCGCTCGCCCGGTGTTGTTTTCAGTGAGGCAGTCCATCCGAATGGCAAGAAAATGTATTCGGCAAAAATTGTACCGACCAGAGGTTCATGGATTGAGTTTCAGACCGATATCAATAATCAGATATTTGTCTATATCGACCAGAAAAAAAACTTTCTCGTCAGTGCGCTTTTGCGTGCCATAGGTTTTGCCAGAGACGAAGATATTCTCGGACTCTTTGATCTTGTTGAAGAGCTTCCTCTGAAGTCAAGCAAAAAAGAGCAGCTTGTCGGGCAGTATCTTGCTTCCGACATTGTTGACATGCAGACCGGAGAGGTGGTGAGTGCGAGGACAGCGATAACGGAGGATATTTTTGAGCAGATTCTTGCTGCCGGCTATAAAAGTGTCAAGGTGATGAAGACCTTTGCAGGCGGCGACAAGGGCGTAGACAAATCGATCATCATCAATACCATTCTCAATGACAATTCAGCGACCGAAGAAGAGGCGCTTGAGATTGTCTATGAAGAGTTGAGGGCCAATGAAGCTCCCGATATTGATGCTGCAAGGAGTTTTCTGGAGAGAACTTTCTTTAATCAGAAAAAATATGATCTCGGAGAGGTTGGCCGTTACAGGATCAAGAAAAAGCTCGCTAAAGAATTTGATGATCTGACTGCCTATCTCGCTGAAAAGCCTGAGTTGAAGCAGTTGTCGGATACCATTTACGAGAAAATTCTCCAGACGATACAATCGTTCTCTGATGAGCCGACAGGTGAGGATATTCTGGTGCTGACGCATTATGATATCATTTCAGTCATCTATTATCTCATCAAGCTGGTCAACGGTCTTGCCGATGTTGACGATGTCGATCATCTGGCAAACCGCCGCGTGCGTTCGGTCGGAGAACAGCTTGCAGCCCAGTTTGTTATTGGACTGGCCAGGATGGGAAAAAATGTTCGCGAGAAGCTCAACTCCAGAGACTCGGATAAAATAGCTCCTGCAGACCTGATCAACGCACGTACCGTATCGAGCGTTGTATCAAGTTTCTTTGCAACAAGCCAGTTGTCACAGTTCATGGACCAGACCAATCCTCTGGCTGAAATGACCAACAAGAGAAGGGTTTCTGCCCTTGGACCAGGTGGTCTTACCAGAGAGCGGGCAGGTTTTGAGGTTCGTGACGTTCACTATACACACTATGGCAGGCTCTGTCCGATTGAAACACCTGAAGGTCCCAATATCGGTCTGATCTCCTCGCTTTCAGTCTATGCCGAGATTAACGATAAAGGTTTTATCCAGACACCTTATCGTGTGGTTGATAAAGGTCAGGTGACGGATACCGTTCTGATGCTTTCGGCTGAAGATGAAGAAAACAAGATAACGGTACCAGTCAGTGTTCCCCTTGACGAAAACCGAAAGATTGCCATGGAGACGGTTCAGGCCAGGACAAAAGGAGATTATCCGGTTGTTGCGGCTGAGGATGTCAACTATATGGATGTCTCTCCCGTACAGATTGTTAGTGCTGCAGCAGCGCTGATTCCCTTCCTTGAGCACGATGACGGTAACCGCGCACTGATGGGTGCAAACATGCAACGCCAGGCGGTTCCGCTCTTAACCTCGGAAGCTCCTGTTGTCGGTACCGGTATGGAAGCAAAGGTGGCTCGGGATTCCCGTTCAGTCATTGTTGCCGAAGGGGCCGGAGTGCTCGAAGATGTTACGGCAGAATATATCCAGGTGCGTTATGATCTCAATCCTGACAATGATGTTCGCCTCTCGATGCTTGATCCTGATGAAGGGCTGAAAACCTATAAATTAATCAAGTTCAAGCGATCCAACCAGGACACCTGTATTTCACAGAAACCTCTTGTTCACATTGGTCAGCGTGTCGAAAAAGGAACCGTTCTTGCAGATAGCTCATCGACCGATAATGGTGAACTGGCACTTGGAAAAAACGTTCTGGTCGCCTTCATGCCCTGGCGTGGCTATAATTTTGAAGATGCTATCATTCTCAGTGAAAGGCTGGTCTATGACGATGTCTTTACCTCAATCCATATTCATGAATTCGAGGCCAATGTCCGGGATACCAAGCGTGGCGAAGAGCAGTTTACCCGTGACATCTACAATGTCAGTGATGAAGCGCTCAGAAACCTTGACGAGAATGGTATTGTGCGCATCGGTGCGGAAGTCAAGGAGCGGGATATTCTTGTCGGAAAAATAACGCCAAAAGGAGAGAGCGATCCAACACCGGAAGAGAAGCTGCTCAGGGCGATTTTCGGTGATAAATCGAGTGATGTCAAGGATGCTTCAATGCATGTGCCAGCCGGAATGAAGGGTATTGTTATCAAGACAAAGCTCTTCAGCCGCAAGAAAAAGGTTGGTATGGATGTAAAGGAAAAGCTTGAGGTTGTCGACAAGAGATTTGATTCCAAAGAGTATGATTTGCGAAAGCGGTTTGCAAAATGGATCAAACAGCTTCTTGGAGGCAAAAGCTCGGTTGGTGTATACAATGATAAAGGCAAACAGCTCATTGCCGAGGGTTCGGTGTACGATGAAATCCTTCTTGCGAAGTTCAGCGCAATGCCTTTCCTCGAGTCCATCGACTTTACAAAAGGGTTGACCGATTCCAAAAAAGTAAATGACAATGTCATACGCCTTGTCAAAGAGTTCCGTTTCATGCTCAAGGATCTGGCTGATGAGCGTGACAACGAAAAATATAAAATCAATGTTGGCGATGAACTTCCTCCAGGAATCGAGGAGCTGGCCAAAGTCTACATTGCCCAGAAAAGAAAGATTCAGGTCGGCGACAAGATGGCCGGTCGGCACGGAAACAAGGGTGTTGTCGGTAAAATTCTCTCGATTGAGGATATGCCTTTCATGGCTGATGGTACCCCGGTTGACATTGTTCTCAACCCGCTTGGTGTGCCGAGCCGTATGAATATTGGCCAGCTCTATGAAACATCGCTCGGCTGGGCAGCAAAGAAGCTTGGTGTCAAGTTCAAGACACCGATTTTCAATGGCGCTACCTATGAGGAAGTACAGGCTGAACTTGAAAGAGCTGGTCTTCCGGCTCATGGAAAAGTAAGTCTTTTCGATGGTCGTACCGGCGAGCGCTTTGATGACGAAGTGACAATTGGGTATATTTACATGCTCAAACTCAGTCACCTTGTCGATGACAAGATTCATGCCCGTTCCACTGGCCCATACTCGCTCATAACCCAGCAGCCGCTTGGTGGTAAAGCGCAGTTTGGTGGTCAGAGGTTTGGTGAAATGGAGGTTTGGGCACTTGAAGCTTATGGCGCGGCCAATATCCTTCGGGAGATGCTGACGGTCAAATCAGATGATGTGATAGGGCGGAACAAAACCTATGAGGCCATTGTTAAAGGACAGAACCTGCCAGAGCCAGGAATACCTGAATCCTTCAATGTTCTTGTCAGGGAGCTGCAAGGATTAGGTCTTGAGATACGTATTGACGACAAGGTTCCTTAGTAATGTGTTAATTGGCGTGTACATCATTAACGGACGTTCAAAAGAGTCGTTTAAAAAGGGATATTGACTATGATTTTTTCACAGGGAGCATCGCCCTTAAAAGGTGAATTTTCACGAATAAAGTTTAGTATTGCATCACCTGAAAGCATTCTTGCTCATTCACGGGGAGAGGTACTGAAGCCGGAGACGATAAACTACCGTACGTTCAAACCGGAACGTGACGGTTTGATGTGCGAAAAAATATTTGGCCCGACAAAGGATTGGGAGTGTTATTGCGGTAAATACAAGCGTGTACGCTATAAAGGGATTATCTGCGACCGTTGCGGCGTAGAGGTTACGACCAAGAGTGTCCGCAGGGAGCGTATGGGCCATATCGCCCTCGCTGTTCCTGTGGTGCATACCTGGTTTTTCCGTTCGGTTCCAAGCAAGATCGGTGCACTGCTTGACCTTTCGACCAAAGAGCTTGAAAGGATCATCTATTATGAAGTCTATGTTGTCATCAATCCCGGTGAACCTGGTGAAAAGCAGGGGATCAAGAAACTCGATCGTCTGACTGAAGAGCAATATTTCCAGATTATCACCGAGTATGAGGATAATCAGGATCTTGAGGATTCAGACCCTGACAAGTTTGTGGCGAAAATGGGTGGCGAAGCCATTCATATGCTTCTCAAGAACATAGACCTTGACGCATCAGCGATACATCTGCGTAAAGTGCTCAAAGAGAGCAATTCAGAGCAGAAAAGAGCCGATGCGCTGAAACGGCTGAAAGTTGTTGAGGCCTTCAGAAAGAGTTATGAGCCGCACAAAAAAACCAGGAAAAAGCCTCAGGGTCTTTTCCCTGAAGATGAGCTTCCCGAGCCCTACGTCTATGAAGGCAACAAGCCGGAATATATGGTGATGGAAGTCGTTCCGGTCATTCCTCCGGAACTGCGTCCACTTGTTCCCCTTGAAGGTGGCCGGTTCGCTACCTCAGATCTGAATGATCTGTATCGCCGGGTAATTATTCGCAACAACCGGCTGAAAAAACTGATCGATATCCGTGCTCCTGAGGTTATTCTTCGAAACGAGAAGAGAATGCTCCAGGAAGCGGTTGATGCCCTGTTTGATAACTCTCGCAAAGCCAATGCAGTCAAGACCGGAGAGTCAAACAGGCCGCTGAAATCACTTTCAGATGCCCTGAAGGGCAAGCAGGGTCGATTCCGCCAGAACCTTCTTGGTAAAAGGGTCGATTATTCAGGCCGTTCGGTTATCGTTGTCGGACCGGAATTAAAACTGCATGAGTGCGGTCTGCCGAAAAGTATGGCTATTGAGCTTTTTCAGCCCTTTGTGATTCGTCGTCTTGTTGATCGCGGTATTGCAAAATCGGTCAAATCGGCCAAGAAGCTTATTGATAAAAAAGATCCGATTGTCTGGGACGTCCTTGAAAAGGTTATTGACGGCAGGCCGGTTCTGCTGAACAGGGCGCCGACTCTTCATCGACTCGGTATCCAGGCATTCCAGCCCCTGCTGATTGAAGGCAAGGCCATTCAGATTCACCCTCTGGTCTGTACAGCGTTCAACGCTGACTTTGATGGTGACCAGATGGCTGTACACATCCCATTGTCGCAGGAAGCGCAGCTTGAAGCATCACTCCTCATGCTGTCGTCTCATAATCTGATTTTGCCGCAGTCTGGCAAGCCAGTTACGGTTCCTTCACAGGACATGGTACTCGGTATGTACTACCTGACAAAGTCACGCTCCAGAGATCTTGGCGAGGGGCAGATATTCTACAGCCCTCAGGATGTTCTTATAGCATATAACGAAGAGCGTGTGGGTCTTCATGCCCAGATTTTCGTCCAGTATGATGGCGAGATTGATCAGAAATTCGATTCGCTGCGTGTCCTTGATACAATGACGGATCTGACGGCAGAAAAGTCTGCCTGGCTCAAAGCGCAGATAGAGAAGAAATGCATTTTGCTGACGACGGTTGGCCGGGTGATTTTCAACCAGAATGTGCCAAAAGAAATAGGCTTTATCAACCGTGTTATTGACAAAAAGGTTGCAAAGGAGCTGATCGGGCGACTGAGCAGTGAGGTTGGTAATGTTGAAACAGCCAAATTCCTTGACAATATCAAGGAGGTCGGTTTCCACTATGCGATGAAAGGCGGACTTTCAGTTGGTCTGTCCGATGCCATTGTGCCTGAAACCAAGGCACGCCATATCAAGAGTGCGCAGCGGGACAGCACAAAAGTTGTCAAGGAGTACAATCGCGGAACACTGACAGACAATGAACGTTACAACCAGATTGTTGACGTCTGGCAGAAAACCTCCAATATCGTTGCAGAAGAGTCATACCAGAAGCTGAAAAAAGATCGTGATGGTTTCAATCCGCTCTATATGATGCTTGATTCCGGAGCCCGTGGCTCCAGGGAGCAGGTTCGTCAGTTGACCGGTATGCGAGGTCTTATTGCTCGTCCTCAGAAATCCATGTCGGGACAGCCGGGTGAAATTATTGAAAACCCGATTATCTCGAACCTCAAGGAGGGACTGACCGTTCTTGAGTACTTCATTTCAACACACGGTGCGCGGAAAGGTCTTTCCGATACGTCACTGAAGACGGCTGATGCAGGTTACCTGACCAGACGACTTCATGATGTGGCGCAGGACGTCATTGTAACTATTGATGACTGCGGAACAACTCGTGGACTCTATGTACACCGCAATATTGAGGAAGAGACCAGCGGCCAGATCAAGTTCCGGGAAAAAATCAAGGGTCGTGTCGCTGCCCGCGATATCATCGATACCCTGAACAATAATGTTATCGTAAATTCCGGTGAAATTATCACTGAAGAGCTTGCCGAGCTTATTCAGGAGACTGCCGGTGTTGAAGAGGCGGAGATCCGTTCAGTGCTGACCTGTGAATCCAAAATCGGCATCTGTTCAAAATGTTATGGAACAAACCTTTCGGTCCATGAACTTGTTGAAATTGGAGAAGCGGTTGGTGTTATTGCTGCACAGTCGATCGGAGAGCCTGGAACACAGTTGACACTTCGTACCTTCCACCAGGGTGGTACGGCACAGGGTGGTATTTCGGAAACCGAGACCAAAGCCTTCTATGATGGCCAAATTCAGTTTGAGGATATCAAGACTGTTGAGCATACTGCCATTAATGAGGATGGCGTTGCAGATCTGAGGATCATTGTTATCCAGAAAAACGGCAAGATCAATATTGCCGATCCTGAATCCGGAAAGATACTGAAACGTTATCTTGTGCCTCATGGCGCGCATCTGCACTGTAAAAACGGCTCACTTGTCAAAAAAGACCAGGTGATGTTCAGCAGTGAGCCCAACAGCACACAGATCATTGCAGAAATTCCGGGTATCATCAAGTTTGCTGATATTGAAAAAGGTATCACCTACAAGGAAGAGGTTGATCCCCAGACCGGATTTTCGCAGCACACCATCATCAACTGGCGTTCAAAGCTGAGAGCTACTGAAACAAGGGAGCCAAGGTTGATGATTATTGATGCAAGCGGAGAGGTAAGAAAGACCTACCCCGTTCCAATCAAGTCAAATCTTTATGTCGAAGACGGGCAGAAAGTTGAGCCTGGCGACATCATGGCCAAGGTACCAAGAAACCTCGACCGTGTCGGAGGCGATATTACCGCCGGTCTGCCAAAAGTTACCGAGCTGTTCGAAGCCCGAATTCCTACAGATCCTGCAATCGTTACAGAAATTGACGGCTATGTCAGTTTCGGTTCACAGCGCAGAAGCAGTAAGGAGATCAAGGTTAAAAACGACTTTGGTGAAGAGAAGGTCTACTATGTCCAGGTTGGAAAGCATGTGCTTGCCAACGAAGGTGATGAGGTCAAGGCAGGCGATCCGCTGACGGATGGCGCCGTATCACCACAGGATATCCTCCGTATTCAGGGCCCCAATGCAGTCCAGCAGTACCTTGTGAACGAGATTCAGAAAGTGTACCAGATCAATGCGGGTGTGGAGATCAACGACAAGCATCTTGAGGTTATTGTGCGCCAGATGCTTCAGAAAGTACGGGTTGAAGAGCCTGGAGATACCGATCTGCTGCCTGGAGACCTGATTGACCGGAGCGCTTTTGTTGAGTCAAACCAGAGTGTAGCCGAAAAGGTACGCATCACTGAAAAAGGCGATGCTCCTGCAAGGATTCAGGATAGTCAGCTCCATAAGGTGCGTGACATCACCAAACTGAATCGCGAGCTTCGCAAGAACAGCAAAAACATGATTGCGTTTGAACCAGCCCTTCAGGCAACATCGCATCCGGTACTCCTTGGCATAACAAGCGCAGCTCTTCAGACAGAGAGTGTCATTTCCGCAGCATCGTTCCAGGAGACCACCAAGGTCTTGACCGACGCGGCTGTTGCAGGAAAGGTTGACTATCTGGCAGGACTGAAAGAAAACGTCATTGTCGGCAAGCTGATCCCTGCCGGTACGGGACTGAAGAGGTATAAAGCTATAAAACTGACGGGTGAAGGTCAGGAGAGTAACGCAACCGAACGGGTGGTTGAAGAGCCTGCAACCAGGGAAGGTTTCGCCAATGAGCGATAACCCTTTCTGTCAGGAGAGATGAAGCAAAAAAAAAGGGAGACTCGGCGGTCTCCCTTTTTTTTGTTACTTCTTTTCAAACCGGAAGGTTTCAAGAAACCCGGTATCAAAATCACCGCTTTGAAAAACAGGAGAGTGCATGACCTGTTTATGGAACGGGATCGTGGTTTTTACCCCCACAACAATGAACTCATCCAGTGCGCGTGACATCCTTGCAATGGCTTCGTCGCGTGTGTGCGCGGTAACAATAAGCTTTGCTATCATCGAGTCGTAGTTTGATGGTACCACATAGCTTGCATAGGCATGTGAGTCAACCCTGACACCATGACCACCCGGAGTATGGAAAACGGTCAGTTGTCCTGGTGAGGGGCGGAACAGGTGTTCCGGATCCTCGGCATTGATGCGACACTCAATGGAGTGGCCCCTTGGCGTAAAGGAGCGGCCCTCGAGTGATTCACCGGCAGCAACAAGAATCTGCTCCTTGACGATATCTACATTGTAGCGCTCTTCAGTAACCGGATGCTCAACCTGGATGCGTGTATTCATCTCCATGAAGTAGAAATCCCGGTGCCTGTCGAGCAGAAACTCGATAGTGCCAGCTCCTTCATAGTTGATCGCACGGGCGGCGGCTACTGCTGCATCGCCCATTTTTTTTCTCAGAGCCTCATCAACAACAGGGGAAGGTGTCTCCTCAATAAGTTTCTGGTGTCTTCTCTGCACCGTACAGTCGCGTTCCCCCAGATGAATGGTGTTCCCGTGCTGGTCGGAGAGGATCTGGATTTCAACGTGGCGAGGGTTTTCAAGATATTTCTCAATATAAACACCGCTATTGCCAAAAGCCTGCTCGGCTTCGCTGCGTGCCGTGTTCAGAGCCTTATCCAGTTGGCTCTCCTCGGTGACTACCCGCATACCCTTTCCGCCGCCACCAGCAGTTGGTTTGATGATAACCGGGTAACCCGTTTTTTTTGCCGTTTCAATGGCCTGCTTCAGATCGGTCACCAGTCCGGGACTTCCGGGGACCACGGGAACACTGGCAGCAATCATCGTTGCTTTCGCGGTGTTTTTATCACCCATCTGTTTGATCATTTTTGCCGTAGGGCCGATAAACTTGATGTTTGCCGATTCGCACACTTCAGCGAAATCAGCATTCTCAGCCAGAAATCCATATCCTGGATGAATCGCATCAGCATTGGTTACCTCTGCAGCAGCAATAATGCGGGGAATATTCAGATAACTCTCTCTTGACAAAGCTGGTCCAATACAGACAGCTTCATCGGCGTATTTGACATGGATAGATTCAGCATCAACTGTAGAATATACAGCAACGGTACTGATCCCCATTTCGCGGCAGGTCTGCATAATACGCAAGGCAATTTCACCGCGATTTGCAACAAGGATTTTCTTGAACAAGGCTTTTTCTGGATGAATGTTTATGGTTTAATACGGAACAGCGGCTGATCGTACTCGATGGCCTGTCCGTTTTCAACAAGAATTTCAACAATAGTTCCAGAAACCTCAGCTTCAATTTCGTTCATCAGTTTCATGGCTTCGATAATACAGAGAACATCTCCTTTTTTAACCGTGTCATTGATGGCAACAAAGGGAGGAGAATCAGGGGACGATGACTGGTAGAATGTTCCAACGATTGGCGAGCGGGACTCGATAAGGTCGGTGACGGGTTCAGACTTGACTGCCGGAGGTGGGGCATACGAAGCCAGGGGAAGGGCTTGCAAGGCAGGCGGTGCAGTTACGGGAACCTGTTGAAGTGTCCCTGTGGCGGAAGAACGCCTCAGGATTATTTTAAATTCACTCTCTTCGATAATTACTTCCTGAAGATCTGAGCCATTGATGATGTCAATGAGCTGCCTGATTTCGTTAAAGTCCATGATAATAGTAACTTGGTTTGTGAACGTTCGTCATGAAAAATCCTGCAGAAAATTACTTTTTGACTCTTTCAATATACTCACCAGTTCGGGTATCGACACGAATAATACTCCCGGTCTGGATGAACATAGGGACGCTGACTTCCGTACCGGTTTCAACCATCGCCGGTTTTGTTCCGCTGGTTGCCCTGTCATCCTTGGATGCAGGACTGGTTTCAGTTACCTCAACTTCAACAAAAGTGGGGAGTTCAACGCCAAGAATCGATGCATCGTCCGAGAACACAATAGTTACCGTGATTCCATCCTTGACAAAACGGGACGCAGATCCGATTGCGATTTCCGGCACGTTAATCTGGTCAAAGGTTTCACTGTCCATCATGACAAAATCACTGCCATCCCGGTAAAGATACTGATACTGTTTCCGTTCGGTGATGATCACATCAACGGACTCTGTAGCGCTGAAACGGTATTCAACATTTCTGCCTGATTTCAGGTTTCTCATGTTAGCCTGGTAAAAGGCACGCAGGTTACCCGGAGTCCGGTGCATAAGGCTTTCGATACTGTGAGGCTCACCCTTGAAGCGAATAATTGCACCTTTTGATACGTTACTGATTGAAATCATAAGCCGGATAAAAAATTGTCTTGTACAAATCACAGGGTTTTTCCCCGTTAAACGAACCTAAATATAACACAGTGCCGGACGAATACAAAGTGCCGTGAAACCAAACAATGATAATGGTAAAAAGCGATTGCATGTTTGTCACCTACTGTTTAAATTCAGAGAAAGTTGGGCGATGGCCCAGAGAGCTTCTTTTACTTTAATAACAATAATAAACATGTCATATGTCAAAAGCTGAGTTAGTCGAGAAAATTGCCGACCAGGCAAAACTGACCAAAGTTGACGCGGAGCGTGCGGTGAATGCCTTTATCAATGTTGTGATAGATTCATTGAAAGACGGTGATGATGTCACTCTTGTCGGCTTCGGAACATTTGCTGTAGGAAAGAGAGCTGAAAGGTTGGGGCGGAATCCACAGACTGGTGAAGCTATTACCATTGCCGCAAAAAATGTTGTCAAGTTTAAACCCGGCAAAGCGTTGAGGGACGGAATCTGCGGTTGAACCTCGATATTCCGCATTGTTGCCTGCTTTTAGCCCATCAGAAGCCTTTTTGCTTGATGGGCTTTTTTTATCACTAATGTTGCAGCACTATGGCCACGAAAGTTGTCCTTGATTTTGAAAAACCACTGTTTGAGCTTGAAGCCAAACTTGACGAAATGCGTCAGTGTCTCAGGAACAGCACGAGGGAGCAATCCCCGTCTGAAACGGAGATGCTCAATCATGATATAGAGACACTCGAGTTGAAAGTTGACGCCCTGCGACGTTCGATCTATAAAAATCTTACTCGCTGGCAGAAGGTACAACTTGCCCGTCATCCGGCAAGACCCTATACTCTCGACTACATTCACCTGATGACCCGTGATTTTCTTGAACTCGCGGGAGATCGTCGTTACAGCGATGACAAAGCCATTATTGGCGGTTTTGCCCGCATTGAAGAGAGCGCGACAGGTTTTTCGCAGCCAGTCATGATCATCGGTCATCAGAAAGGCCGCGATACCAAGTCCAATCTCTACCGCAATTTTGGCATGGCTCAGCCTGAAGGATATCGCAAGGCGCTTCGTTTGATGCAACTTGCCGAAAAATTCCGCAAACCAGTCATTACACTCATCGATACACCCGGAGCATTTCCTGGAATAGAAGCTGAGGAGCGGGGGACTGCGGAGGCGATTGCCCGGAACCTCTATGAAATGGCAAAACTGACTGTCCCTGTCATCTGTGTGATTATCGGTGAAGGTGCAAGCGGAGGCGCTATCGGGATCGGTGTTGGTGATCGTATTCTTATGGCTGAAAACAGTTGGTATTCGGTTATTTCACCTGAAAGCTGTTCCTCCATTCTCTGGAGAAGCTGGAAGTATAAAGAGCAGGCAGCCGAAGCCTTGCAGCTCACCGCTGTTGATCTTCTTTCGCAAGGTATTATTGACAGGATTATTCCTGAACCTGTAGGGGGAGCCCATACCGACCCTGACGTAATGGCTGCCACATTGAAAGAGATACTGATTGAAGAGCTGAAAGCGCTGCTGCCGAAAGATCCGGCAACGCTTGTCCATGAGAGGATAGAAAAATTTTCATCCATGGGTGTCTGGAATGAAGAAGAATAACAAATGAAAAAAGCCGGCATCAGTGCCGGCTTTTTTCATTTGAACGAGTAGTATTTCTACTTGATTTCGTAAGAGTTTTCTCCCTTGAGCAGTTCCTCAAGCGTTCCGCACGCATTCTTCTGTGCATCCCTGATCTGTTGGGAAAGAGCATCTTCATAGGTTACCCTCTCCTCAGCATAGAAGACGCCGAAAGGTCTTGGAAGAGCCTCATCGTCTGCAAAGCGGGCAAGAATAGATGCCTTGTTGATATCTTTTTCATCGTGAATCCAGAGGTCGCTGGTGGAGAACTCATCTTTATCGAGATCAACAACAACAGGCTTGAATCCGTCAAGCATGATTCCGCGATTTTTATCCTTTCCGAAAACAAAAGGCTTGTCCTGTTCAACGTAGATAGTATTACTGGCCTTATTCTCAGGAGTGGCAAATGCTTCGAACGCAGCATTGTTGAAAATGGGACAATTCTGGTAAATCTCAACCAGCGAAGTCCCCCTGTGCAGTGCAGCGCGCTGAAGAATCGAGCGGAGAAACTTGCCGTCACGGTCAAAAGCTCTCGCAAAGAAAGAGCCGCCGGAACCAATCGTCAAAGCAGCCGTATTAAACGGGTGATCAATAACGCCGGATGGAGAGGTAACGGTACGCAACCCTATTTTTGATGTTGGCGAATACTGACCTTTCGTCAGACCATAAATTTCATTGTTGAAGAGAAGAACATTAAGGTCAGGATTTCGTCTCAGGGTATGAATGAAATGGTTGCCGCCGATAGAAAGCGCATCACCATCACCCGTTCCAACCCATACACTCAAATCAGGACGAGCCACTTTCAGTCCGGTTGCCATGGGCAGCGCTCTGCCATGAATGCCGTGAACGCCATATGTGGCAAGGTAATAGGGGAGACGCGAGGAGCATCCGATACCAGAAACAAAGACGATGTTTTCCGGCGCAACACCCAGTTCCGGCAAAACATTTTTTATCTGTTGCAGTATAGCATGATCACCGCAACCAGGACACCATTTAGGCTCCTGATCGGAAGCAAAATTCTTTGCGGTAAGAACCGGTAAGGCTTTCATTATGGTATCGTTATCGGTCATGATTGAAGCTCCTTTAGAAGGTCGGTGATTTTATTCAGTATTTCCATCTCATTAAACGGTACTCCCTGCACCTTGGTAAAACCTTCAGGGGCGATCAGGAAGGTATCACGGATAATATGGATAAGCTGTCCGTTATTCAGTTCGGGAATCAACACCTTTTTATAGTTTCCGAGAATTTCGCCAAGGTTTTTCGGGAAGGGAAAGATATAGCGAAGGTGTGCATGAGCAACGTTGTACCCCTTTTCGATAGCCTGTTCAACAGCGGTTTTGATTGCGCCGTATGACGATCCCCATCCAAGCACAAGCAAATCACCACTCAACGCACCATTATCAATGCTCTGAAGCGGAATACTGTCGGCAATCCGTGCAATTTTTTCGGCACGAATTTTTGTCATCAGCTCATGATTCTCGGGGTCATGGGAGACGTTGCCGGTTTCATTCTGCTTTTCAAGTCCGCCGATACGATGTTCCAGCCCCCTGGTTCCGGGGATAGCCCAGGAGCGAACCTGACGATCATCCCGTTTGTAGGGCAGATAAGGAGCATCTTCCGGCTCTCTTGCCGGTTGAAAACGGGGAGTGATTTCAGCAAGATTCTCCGGACTTTCGACCTTCCAGGGTTCTGAACTCAGCGCAAGATAACCGTCCGAGAGACAAATAACCGGCGTCATATGCTCAACGGCAATTCGAGCAGCTTCATAGGTGGTATAGAAACAGTCAACAGGAGAGCGTGCAGCAAGCACCGGAAGTGGCGCCTCGCCATGGCGACCGTAAAGAGCCATGAACAGATCAGACTGTTCCGGTTTCGTCGGCAGACCGGTTGACGGGCCGCCCCGCTGAACATTGATGATAACCAAAGGTACCTCAAGAATGACTGCCAGGCCGAGAGCTTCAGTTTTCAGTGCAAGTCCGGGGCCAGAGGTATTTGTAGCGGCAAGCGCACCACCGTAGGCGGCACCGATGCTGCTCACAATACCGGCAATTTCATCTTCAGCCTGGAAGGTTTTTACGCCATACTTTTTCTTTTTGGCCAGAGTCTGCAAGATCTCGGTGGCCGGAGTGATCGGATACGAACCAAGAAAGAGCTCAAGTCCCGCTTTTTTGGAAGCAGCGGTCAGAGCGATAGCACAGGCCTCATTTCCGGTAACCCTGCGATAGATGCCATGCTGTTTTTGCGGTGAAATATCGAAACGGCCAAGGTTTGCAAAAAGCTCGGTTTCATCGCCAAAGAAATAACCAGCCTTCATCGCCTTGATATTGGCTTCGGCCATCCAGACATTTTTCTGAAACTTCGTCTGAAGCGTCTCCATCGTTCCTTCAAGCGGAAGCGTGTAGAGCCAGTAGAGTAACCCTAAAACAAACATATTCTTGCAGCGGTCAACCTCCTTGCTGCTCAGTCCACTCTCTTTCAGCGCTTCACGGGTAAGCTGTAGTACCGGTACAGGAAAAACGATATAGTTATCGAGAGAACCATCATGCAGGGGATCAGCCCCTTCGGGATAGCCTGCGAGTCTCAGATTTTTCTCATCGAACCCTTCAGTACCTGCAATAATAATACCGCCACGGTGGAGGTCTTTCAGATTTGCCTTCAATGCAGCAGAGTTCATCGCCACCATGACATCGAACCGGGCGCCCGGTGTATAGACCGGTTTACTGCTGAACTGGAGCTGAAAACCGGATACGCCGGCAATAGTCCCTGCTGGAGCCCGTATTTCGGATGGAAAATTCGGGAATGTATTCAGCTCTGTCCCATGAGTTGCCACCGTATTGGCAAACTGAGTACCAGTCAACTGCATACCATCACCCGAATCTCCAGCAAAAAGCACGGAGACACTGGTTTTCGACGTCACATTGACCTGTCTGGTTGTCTTTTTTGTATCAGTCATTGTCCCTGTTAATTACTTTTCAAGGTTAGTAAACAGCAAAAAAATCCCCGTGTCAATGATCATCGCCGCACGGAGGTCATTGAGTTGCTATCTGGTGAAATGTACTATTGGTGGGTAAAGAGAAGACAGAAAAAAAACACCCCGGTCTTCTGCAGGAGGCAAATATAAAGGTTTTTATGGGTTAAAACAAATCTTCGGTCGTTTTAGCTAAGAATTTTTTTCGATGACGATATTATTCTTCTTCAGGTAATCCTGCCACTCCTGTTCTTCCAGAATAGGGCAATCAGGAGATAAATCACAAAAATCACAGCGTTGTATGCCATAAACCTGCTCCATCCAACACCCGGTGGCACTTTTGGAAACCTCATTGACATGATTGGGATTCGCCTTCATGATTTTTGCAGAGATATCCATCAGTTCAAGGATATCCTTTCGCCGTTGCTGATCTTCTACTCCCCAACTCATAGGTGTACTCCTGTTGATTATAACCATGAAAAAAATCGGCTACCAAAAAGACCGCATTTAACTTACTCAATATAATTTTTGTAAAAAAAGAAAATATTTCACCTGTGGCATCCATGCATCTTTTTCAGCGCAGGGAAAGTCTTGCCTGAGAGCAAGAAATTTTAAGTTGGCAACAAGCGCTAAAAAAGAGTAACTTTAAGTACGTTCGTGAAGCTGTTTCTGGTGAAGCGGCGTCGCGCAAGGCATTGTAACACAGACCAAAGTCTCTATGAAATCCTGGGAAATCAGACAATCTTTTTTGGATTATTTCGCTCAAAAAGCTCACACCATCGTTCGTTCAGCTCCGGTTATTCCTGCCGATGATCCCACCCTTCTCTTCACCAATGCCGGAATGAACCAGTTCAAGGATGTTTTTTTGGGAAAAGGATCAAGGCCCTATGTACGGGCAGCCGATACCCAGAAATGCATCAGGGCATCAGGCAAGCATAACGACCTCGAAGATGTTGGCAGGGATACCTACCACCACACCTTTTTTGAAATGCTCGGTAACTGGTCATTTGGAGATTACTACAAACAAGAGGCCATAACCTGGGCATGGGAACTGCTGACCGATGTATGGAAGCTGCCGAAAGAGCGTCTCTACGCAACCGTCTATCAGGATGATGATGAAAGCTTTCAGATATGGAAAACAGCAACAGATATAAATCCTGATCACATTATCCGTTTCGGTGAAAAAGACAATTTCTGGGAGATGGGTGAAACCGGCCCCTGTGGCCCCTGTTCCGAGATTCATATCGATCTGACCGAAGATGGTTCCGGCCACAGCCTTGTCAATGTCGGCGATTACCGGGTCATCGAACTCTGGAATCTTGTCTTTATCCAATATAACAGGCAGAGTGACGGCTCCCTTGAACCGCTTCCCATGAAACATGTCGATACCGGCATGGGCTTCGAGCGCGTTGCCGCCGTATTGCAGGGAAAAGGGTCAAACTACGACTCCGACGTTTTTCAGCCACTCTTCGACCGCATCACCGAAATTACCGGTGTCCGCTACGGCGCATCCATGGACGATCCCCTCGACATAGCCATGAGGGTTATAGCCGACCATGCCCGTACCCTCACCTTTGCCCTTTCCGACGGAGCCATGCCCTCCAACGAAGGTCGCGGCTACGTGCTTCGCCGCATACTCCGCCGGGCACTCCGCTACTCCAAAAATCTCGGCTATAACGAACCCATTCTGCATCAGCTTGTCGGTACATTAGCTGCCTCAATGGGAGATGTCTTTCCCGAGCTGCGCAAACAGCAGGAGACTGTCAGTAAAATCATCAGGGCCGAAGAGGAAAGTTTCATCGTTACCCTCGACCGGGGTATAGAGATATTCAACGAAGTTATTGAGCAAGTCCGCTCAGCCAACAGCACAACCATTACCGGTGAAGATGCCTTCAAACTCTACGACACCTATGGCTTCCCCTTCGATTTGACCCGCCTGATGGCCTCCGATGTTGGCTTTTCTGTTGACGGTGAAGGTTTTGAACACTGCATGCAGCAGCAGAAAACCCGAGCAAGAACCGACCGCAAGGAAAAACATCAGGTACAGGATGACGGATCGCAATGGCTCTGGTTCAGCGACGTGCATCGCTCGGAGTTTGCAGGCTACGACCAGCTTGAGATGCCCGTGCTTATTACCGGCATCAAGCATCTCCAGGGAAAGCTGCTTCTGGTACTCGACCGTACCCCCTTCTATGCTGAAAGTGGCGGCCAGGTTGGAGACCGGGGCTGGATAGAGAGCGCCACCTATCGTCTTCAGGTATCCGATACCATCAAGGATGGCGATGCCATTGTTCATCTTGTTACCGAAGCCTTCGACAAGATTTTGGATACGCCAATCAGTGTTGATGATCTCCAGCTCGATGAGAAGGAGCTTTCTGCTGAAGCCTCAGTAGACCGTCATTTGCGCCAGGATACCGAGTGCAACCATACCGCTACACACCTCATGCACAGTGCGCTCCGCAGGATTCTGGGGCAGCATGTCCAGCAGAAGGGCTCATATGTCAATGCCGAACGCCTTCGTTTCGATTTCAGCCATTTTTCCCGCATGACCGAAGCAGAGATTGAGGCCGTTGAAGCCGACGTGAACGACCATATCCGCCGAGCAGAACCCGTGCAGAAACATGCCGATGTTCTCTACGATGACGCCATTGCCATGGGAGCGCTTGCCTTTTTTGGCGACAAATATGCCGACCGGGTACGGGTTATTGAAATTCCGGGAATCTCCGTCGAACTCTGTGGCGGCACCCATGCAGACAATATCGGACGTATCGGGCTCTTCAAGATAGTCAGTGAATCATCGGTAGCATCAGGCGTTCGACGTATAGAAGCGCTCACCGGAAAAGCGGCAGAAAAACTCTTGTGGAAAGAGTACCATGAACTTCAGCAAGTGCGTCATCTCCTTAAAGCAAAAGGGGATGAACCCGTACTCGAAAAAATTGTCGCCCTGATGGATGCAAAAAAAGAGCTGGAAAAAGAGCTGAGCGGCAGCAGGGTAGGCTCGCTTGTCACCAGCTTGACTGCCGAGCTTGACGCATCTCCCGATATCAGTGGCTGCCGGGTCATGACCAAAGTGCTCGAAGAGGTAGACGGCGACACCCTTCGTCAGGCAGCGCTTGCCCTCCGCGATCAGGCCACCTCAGTTGCAGGGCTGCTTTGCAGTGTGGAAGATGGAAAAATAGCGCTGGTCAGTTTTGCTTCCGACAAAGCTGTCCGGGAGTTTGGTATTGATGCCGGCAAACTGATCCGCGAGGCTGCACAATGCGTGCATGGCGGCGGCGGTGGCAAACCCGAGTTCGCAACAGCCGGAGGTAAAAATCCGGAAGGTATACAGAAGGCATTTGACACCTTTCTTGCCGCAATCCGGGAAAAAACGGGCACGATATAACTAATTAATGCAGAAATACTACAGATGAAGAAAAATATTGATGTCCTTGTTATAGGTGGAAGTGCGGCAGGTATTGTTGCCGCCTCAACCGGAAAAGCGTTTTACCCGGCCAAAAGTTTTCTTGTGGTCCGTCGGGAGCGCGAAGCCGTTGTCCCCTGCGGAATACCCTACATTTATGGAACACTGGAGAGTATCAGCCAGAACATTATTCCCAATGCGCATATCGAACAGGCCGGAGTAGAGCTTTTTATTGATGAAGTTGTTGCTGTTGACCGCACAGCCAAAGTTGCAACCACAGCCGATGGTACACAAATAACCTTCGACAAGCTTGTCTTTGCAACCGGTTCCATGCCGAAAGTCCCCTCCTGGCTGAAAGGTACAGCTCTTGGCAATGTCTTTACCATTCCCAAGGATCGTGACTATCTGGAGAATCTTCGTATTAAACTGGAACAGTGCACCACGATTGTCATTATCGGAGGAGGATTTATCGGCGTTGAAATTGCCGATGAACTGCGCAAGAAAGGCAAGAAGATTACGGTGGTTGAGGTCATGCCCCATGTATTGAATGCTGCATTTGATGACGATCTTTCCGTTAAGGTCGAAAAAATCCTGACAGATAATGGCGTCATACTCAGAACGGGTGAGAAAGTCAGCGAACTCATCGGCGAGGGTGTGGTTTCGGAAGTGCTTCTTGAAAACGGAGAGCGCCTTGCCGCCGACGCGGTCATTCTTGCAACCGGATATGCTCCCAATGTGGAGCTTGCCCGAAAAGCCGGCATAAAAATCAATGAGCTCGGAGCCATCAGGGTAGACGAGTACATGCGTACCGAAGACAAGGATATCTTTGCAGTCGGCGACTGTGCCGAAAAGTTTTCCTTCATCACCCGTATCGTAAAAGGATTGATGCTTGCCTCTACCGCTTGTTCCGAGGCCCGAATTGCCGGTATGAACCTCTACGGGCTGTCGCGGCTGAGAACCTTCAGCGGCACCATATCAATATTTTCAACCGCAATCGGAGGTACAACTTTCGCTGCGGCCGGTGTTACCGAGCACCTTGCCCTTGATCGAGGGTTTGACGTCATATCCGCATCGGCAGAAGGCATCGACAAGCATCCGAAGTCCCTGCCAGATACCTGCAGCCAGTTTGTCAAGCTCATCGTCAACCGCGATTCCGGGCTTGTGCTTGGCGGAGCGGTGGTCGGAGGGGTCAGTGCGGGAGAGCTGATCAATGTTATCGGGCTCATTATCGAAAACAAGATGACCATCCATGAGGTGCTCACCCTTCAGGTCGGTACCCATCCGTTGCTCACCGGTCCACCAACGGGCTATCCCCTCATCAAGGCGGCCGAGGCGGTGGCCAAAAAACTACGAAGCTCTCGATAAGAGATGAAATACCCGGCAGGGAAAAGAGCAATGCCGCCTGAGCATGTTGCCGCTCAGGCGAAGGCTCTCTGTGCCGTCTGTGCCGGGAAAAAGGAACGACTATTGATCGATTATGCTGCTTCTTGACTGCTTTTTTGGCCGATGCAAAAAGCCATCCTGCGAAGGATGCGCCCTGAAACTTGTCCGCTCTCTGCGCCTTGCGCTCAAATCGCGCGCGATGCAGAAAGAGGAGGAGTTCGAAGTCGATACGGCCTGTTCACCGCAGATGCCCGAACAGGTGACGCTGCCGGCTAAAACGACATCGCACAAACAGGATGCCACAAAAAAACGGAAGCGGCTGACCGCTCCGAGAGAGGAGATCGCCTGGTACCCTGTGATCAAGCCGGAACTCTGCAACGGCTGCGGCGACTGCAAGGTGCTCTGCAAACCCGGTGTCTTCGAGTTGGGAGCGCCAGATCCTGCGGGTATCTGCCGACCGAAACTTATTGTTGCGCATCCCTACAAATGCCTGGTTCTCTGCACCAGGTGCGTGCCCATCTGCACTTCAGGAGCAATTACTCTCCCTCCGAAAGAGGAGTTCGAGCGCTTCGTGGAATATCTGGACTGACAGCAAGCCAGCCGGAGAATATCGAAAGGAAAACATAAAACGGAGCGTATCATGAGCGGTTCAGCCTCATCGGCAAAGAAAAAAAAGAGGCTTCTCGCCCCAAGAGAGGAGATCGCCTGGTTTCCCGTCATTGATACCGATGCCTGCAACGGTTGCGGTGACTGTGAGGGCTTCTGCAAACCGGGGGTATTTGCCCTTGGCGAACCAGAAGGGGTCAAACGGGCCAAAATGACCGTTGCCAACCCCTGGAACTGCATCGTGCTCTGCACCCGCTGCGAGCCCGTCTGCCCCTCCGGAGCCATTACCCTGCCGCGTAAAGAGGATTTCGAGCGGTTCGTCGAATATGTCGATTGACGAATCCGAAAGAGTGACCGTGCAGTTTTACCGATAAATCTGCACGTCATTTCATTGTCAAACGCATACAAGCTCAGAATCAACATTGGTATAGCTCCCTATTCCGGCAACTCATCCCGATCCCTGAAGCCCATCAGGTAGAGGATTCCATCAAGGCCAAGCGTTGAAATTGCCTGTTTCGCCCGCTCCCGCACGATAGGCTTCGCCCTGAAAGCGATGCCGAGTCCCGCCTTGCCGAGCATCGGCAGGTCGTTTGCTCCGTCACCTACGGCAACGGTCTGCTCAAGGCTGATGTTCTCCTTTTCGGCAAGCAGTTCGAGCAGTTCGGCCTTCCTCGCTCCATCCACAACCCTGCCGAGCACCCTTCCCGTCAGGCAGCCGTTCTCGATTTCAAGGGTGTTGGCATAGACATAGTCGATCGAGAGCTTTTTCTGCAGATAATGACCGAAATAGGTGAATCCTCCCGAAAGAATCGCGGTTTTATAACCGAGCCGTTTCAGGTTGCTGAACAACCGTTCAGCGCCTTCGGTAAGCTGCAACCGTGCGGCGATGCTCTCCATCACATGTTCGTCAAGCCCCTTGAGCTGCGCCACCCGCCGCTGCAGGCTCTCGTTGAAATCCAGCTCCCCCCGCATAGCCTGTTCGGTGATGGCTGAAACCTCCTCGCCGACCCCGGCCTCCTTTGCAAGCTCGTCGATCACCTCCGAGGTGATCAGGGTCGAATCCATATCGAACACCACCATCCGCCGGTTCCGCCGGAAAATATTATCCTCCTGGAAGGCGATATCAATACCAAGGCTGTCAGTAATGGCCAGAAGCTGTTCGCGAAAAAGGTTTTCATCGGAGAGGGTTCCCCTCAGCGAGAACTCTACGCATGCGCGGGTGTGGTTGTCGCCGTTATCGAGCGGTATTCGCCCGGAAAGGCGATTGATGGTATCAATATTGAGATTATGCTCGGCAATGATCGACGATACCCGCTTAAGCTGTTCAGCAGAAATTTTCCTCGACAGCAGCGACAGCAGGTATCGGGGCTTTCCCTGTTCTCCGACCCAACGGCCGTACTCTTCATCAGGCACCGGTGTAAAGGAGATCTGTATCCCGAGCGTATGAGCGCAGAAGAGCAGATCTTTGAGAACAGGCGACGAAGCCGACTCCTTGGGCACCTCAACCAGCATGCCAAGGCTCAGATGGTTATGGATCACCGCCTGCCCGATATCAAGCACCGGTATCCTCGCATCAGCAAGAATCGCCGTTATTTTCGACGTCAGACCCGGTTTATCCAGACCGGTAATATTGATAAGGAGAAGCTCGCTCATATCAGGGAGGTTAACGGTTAGCCCTACGCAACAGGCGGTATCGACAAGCCATTCCGCAGAACTGTCATGGAGCCGTTTATTGTGGCCATCTCCCATGACAATCCCGCTCGACTGTTGAACAACAACATCGCATTGCAAAACATCAAGATAGTGTTGTTTCAGGAACCTTCAAAAACGGGAGCAGGGAAGATAACCGAATGGCAGGCATCGGGCACAGGCAGAATGTCAGTGGTTTGCAGTGTAGTTGCTGATGGTTTTATGCCGTATTATTTTGATGGCTGGACATTATTTTGCTATACTTTCAGTAAGCTGTTGTTGCGATGCGAGTAAACATGCTGGTCGCTGCTCACTCATTGTGAAGCAGATATGATATTCGAACCATTCAGGAATGGGGACTCCGCTATCGCTCCGCCCCTGAACTTTGTCGTTAGGCGGAACAAATAAAGAGGGCTATCAATGGGGCGAGACCACACGTTTATGGATCAAGAGTTCGGTAGGCCAGATTACGATCCCGATGACCAAGGAAATTTTGAGCTAGGATTAGTTTTTGTCATCATGCCTTTTCGGGGTCAAGAAATGGCAGATGCATATACGGCAATTAAAGATGAATGCCGAAAACTTAAATTGCGGGTCAAGCGTGTTGACGAAAATACGGGTTCTGGCCTTATTATTCGAGAAATCACCGACCTAATTGAGCGTTGTGAATTTATAATTTGTGATCTCACTAATGAGCGCCCTAATGTTTATTACGAATTAGGGTATGCTCATGGGGTCGGAAATGAAGCAAATGATATATTGCTTATTGCAAAAGAAGGAAGCACCCTTCACTTCGATATAGCATCACTTCGAGTTCAATACTACTCATCAAGCGAACATTTAAGATCAATAATTTCATCAAACCTGAAAGCCATGATTAAGGCAACACGGAAATGAAAGCAGTGCCTAAAGCCGCAATAACGGTACTCCGCGTATTGCGCCGAATGGATAAAAAGAGCAAAATTCATGAACCCTGGCATTGTCTCTCTGCCCACCCGCCTAACCCGCCGTTCCAGCCGACCCGCGTCAGCGTTTGGCGTGTTCAGTCTGGTTTCACCCGCACGGGCGGCTGAACGGTGTCGTTATGCAATTCATTAAAGAAAGGTCGACTTTATGAAAATAATCAACATTATTGCATTTATTGTTGGTCTTCTGCTCGGTTCCGGTTTGTTGTTGAGCGCAGTTTTTGTCTATGTGAAACGGCAGATATTCGGTGTAGGCGGAATTGTGCTGATCGTCTTTGGTTCGTTTTTAATTGGTCTTTCAATTTGGACTTCTTTTGAGATTTCAGTCAATTCTGATGGAACCATTAAGGCAAAATATAATCAAGAAACCAAAGAGGAAATAGGCGTTAAAGCAGCAGAGGTTAACGGTAGCATTGAACAGCTAAAGCTTAAATTAAGTAATTTAACCCAAGACGTACTCACTCTCAAGCGAGCAGTTCCAGGCGTCACTTTCTCTCGAGATAAAACTTTAGAGAGAGAACAAAAGGAAAAATTATTCGCGAACAATTCCGAATATTCCATTTTGGTTTTCTATAAACCATATCAAAGGGATATATCCGTTAAGCTATCTAATATGCTTTTGTCACTTGGCTTCAAATCATCAGCAACTCCAAGCGAATTGAAAGAAGCAGCTCGACAATTTAAACCAAATAAAGCTTGGATTATTTATACACCCAAAGGAGAAAAAAAAATACCTGAACTAAAAAAGATTTTATCGTCTACGGGAACTTCCATTGAGTATATTTATCGAAACAGATCGTATGCGTTGCGAAGTGGAGACATTCAAATTCTAATATTTTAAACAAAACATTATTGATACGGTAGAATACATAATGAATCAATATTCGGAAATAAGGACAACCACCAATAAAAGCGCACAACAAATCAATCAACCCCATCTGAATATCGGTCTGTGAAAAAACTGTTTCACAGAGGCTGGTGGGTTATTTTCTGCGTTAGGCTTAAAAAAGTAAGAATGCGTAACGCGCTGTGTCCAGTACTTTTTTATCTTGCTACGCAAAGAACAAATATTTGATCCGAAGATGCCATGACCCGTATGTACTACGAAGTCACCAGTGACTGGAAGGCAACAGCGCTATACAGCAGGCGGTAAAATCTTTTTCTAAGGAATGGCTTATGGTCAACCAAACACAAAGAGTCTTTTTATACGACGCTTACATGTCCGCGAACCCTGCCAAATTTGGCTATTGGACAGTAAAGTGTAATGTGATTGTCAAGAATCTCGCGTTCGAAAAGAACGTTACTATTTGGCCTTGCCGATCTAACGATTCTTCGTATTGGCATATCAGTCCCTGCTTATTTATAAGATCATTGGAATCGAATTTTGAGTTGTGGTCTGGTCTTGCTTGGACAACCGGAGCTAGGTCTTTACAGTTTGCCATCAGATATGATGTAAGCGGTGCTACATACTGGGATAACAATGATGGTGGTGATTATTTTCTGGTCGAGGATAAAGTAGATAGTATAGTAAATACTCACAGTCCTCTGTGCCTTCCTCAGGATGATCTCGTATTTCGCAAGGCTGATTGGGATCGTTACCAGACATGGTAAAGGGAGTAGGCTCAATTATGAAACCAGAAAATGGCCTAACCTTTAGCTCAAAAGCGTGCGCGCCGCTTTAGCTCGGCCGTTAGGTATATCATAAACTCAACAAGAGAAAGTTTAGAGCATAATGCCTACGATTTAAATGTTTTACGGTGTTCTTATTCGGATGTTATTTCGGGATGCCGAGAAACATCATGTTCCGCACATACATGCAGATTATCAGGGAAACGTTGCAGTGTTCTCTATCCCTGAAGGAACGTTATTGGCAGGTTTACTGCCACCGAACAAACACAAGCTGGTAGTTGCCTGGATCGAGATTCATCACGAAGATTTATTGGCTGACTGGAATTTGGCAGTAAATGGAAAGAAACCATTTCCGATAAAGGGACTTGATCAATGAGAATTGCAGAACTACATCCACAACCTGATTGGGTGTTGTCAGTTGTTTCGGAAGATGGCCGTGTTGGTCGTTTTGATGTCACTCCTTATCTGGAATACGAAGCGTTTGAAGAGCTTCGTGACCATGGTGAATTCATAAAGGTTATCAACGGAGGATACTTCGTCGAATGGGCGTGTGGTGTGGATTTGTCAGCGGACACAATTGAGGCGCAATGGCAGGTTGTTGGTAAAGCAGAGCAGTAGAACACTGTCTGACCTTCTGTTATTTATTGATACTAACTCGTTCACCATCAGGGGTTTACAGCCTCGTTCTCGACTTATAGTCAATGTTGTTATGCCGATCCGTCTAAGATGCAGAAATAAAAACAAATAGTTGATTTAAGCGATTTATAAAAAATAGGTTAGTGATATTTTTGATGGTTTGGAAATGACGTCTTATATCTACTGTAACTCAAAAATCTGCGGTATAGACGGATCCATCTAATTATTGTTATGGCTAAACCATGCACAATCCTAAGGAGGTAATATGGAAGTTACGATTAAAGAAATAGATGTTCCACAATTTGATCCGAGCTCTGAAGGTATTGTTATTCTGCCACATAATTACCAAGCAGATGAAAAGCATGTGTATCATTCGACAATAATATCATTCTATAAATACTCTAGGTATAAGCTTGATATTAAATATTTAACTGAACCTGAATTGCTTGTAGAGCAACGCTCTGGCGATTGGTTTGGCCCACTCTTGTTTATCTCGTCTTCAGCGTTATCACACAACCCTGAGCTAATCTCTATCACTTGTGGCGTTATTGCAAATTACGTAACTGATTTCTTCAAGGGCAAAGAAAGGCCAAATATTCGCCTTAAGGTTATCCACAAGGAAACGAAAACATCAAAATTAACAGAAATATCCTATGAAGGTGGTATAGAGGGTCTATATAAGCTCCAAGAATCAATAAATAAAATTGCAAGCAAGAGCATTGACAATGAATGAGAACAGAGTTTCATATGAGAAAATTCACGAAGAGTTCTGTGATTTTATAGATTCTTGTGGGAAATTCAGTTTCTATACTAGATCCACAGAAATGCAGCATCAGAAGGTGTCGGAGTGTGAAAAATATCTTGGGATTATTAAGCAATATAAGCTTCAAGTAATTGAAAAAAACAACGAGTATGCGGCCAATCAGTTTTTCCACATGCAATGCATGATCAACGCTCTAAAATCATCTCTCTTTATGTGGATAGATCTAAAGAAGAATGATTTTGAAAATTCATGGACCCATTTGTTGGATGCACAGGAATATACGTCTATCGCTTTAAAAGTCAGTGATTATGAAGGGGTTCGAAATCTCGAGGCCCGTCTAAAATGCGCCCGAAAAATCCCCTTTTTCCAGGATGGAAAAAATATAACACCCCTAGCTTTGTTGAAACCATAGGCAAATGTTCCATATGTAATGCCCTATTTTCTGAGTGTGATCATGTAGAAAATGAAGTTTATATGGGTAGACTATGCCAGCGCGCCGATAGAGAGATTGTAAGGGTTGATCACATTGCGTTTGTAGAAAACCCGCGTGATCGGAGGTGCATAATTACTAAAACATCAGACGATGAAGGGAATGAAATCGACTATTTTACTTGGGAAAAAACAGGAAAAATAGTGAATAATGATGAAGGACATCATTTCGAAGGTCGTATGTTTTGTTACCCTACACTGGGTGTTCTGTAGAATGGAATACTTGGGGACATCCAGTAAGCGCCGATAAAAACCGGTAGAAAGTGGAGTATGCAAGTTACTCACATGAAAGGTATAGCCAACCATCATGACCCCGAGTCATGCCTCGATAGCCAGCAATGGAATGGGGAAGCGTTGACAGGGGAAAACACAGGAGTCCTATTGAGCTCCGAAATCACCACAATTTTCAGGCTGACCTCGTAGGATGAGAGGGAAAGCAACATCACCCATACCGACATGGCAAGGTGTGGTAGGCTGCGGCGTTGGTTTATAGAGTTAATGGTACTTCTTTTGGTAACTTATAATATATATTAACAATATCTTCAAGATGCAGAATCGTGATGCTCTGGACTTGTTAGCTAGTTGATTCTTTTCAAGAATAAAAGAAATTTTGACTTCATAGATGCAGTGTCAGGGATTCACAAAGTCAGGCAAGCCATGCCGTAATCAAGCGACAGCAAATGGCTACTGTCATCTTCATGTTGGAGTTCCAACGCGTCAAGCGAGAAGAAGAGAATTTGAGAGAAACTACTCGGCCATGACACCAGAGGAGCGTTCGTCTCATGATTCAGTTGTAACCGGCTGTATTCTGGTGATTCTGGCTTTGGCTTTATTGTATGGCGCGATTACAGGAGATTGGAGCGGTATTGGAAAATGGTTGAGTAGATAAAATAGAAATGGCGCTGTCGTGACGCAGGATGTGAAATGTTTATAAAAAAACTACATACATGTATGAAAATAAGATCTTTTATCATTTTAATGATAATGATGATGTATCCGTTATTCCTGCATGGCGCTGTTGAGCCTAAAGCGATTATCGAGGCAAAAACAGCGGTAATAAATATCGCAAAGGATCCGGAATCCGTAAGATTCAGGGATGTTCGTATCGAGAAGATGAAAAATGGTGAATGGATAAAAGGCGAGTATAATGCAAAAAATAGCTTCGGCGGGTATGTCAGATGATCAACAGCTGTTGCATTCCATTGATTCACTGTTCGAGCAACTGACGAAATTTCAATGCGGTACGGATTTCATCCTTCAGATGTCCGCCCTGCTTTACCCTGATGTTGACATTGCACGCCAGGGAGAGGCTTTTTCGTATCGTCGAAATTCAGGCTGTTTCAGGCGGATTATTCCACAGGCCTCCAGATGCCGCCATAATTTTCGTCGTCGCTGCCGATGCTCATACGGCTTCCTGCGACAGATTCGGCAGCTCCGCTTAATGCCTCAATCTTGAGAGAGCCGATAGTCCGCCAGACCCCGGAATGCCGATTGGCAAGAACAGGTAAACTGAAATTACCGGAAATTCTGCCCGGAGAGTAGATCACTGAATTGAACGCTCCGTTATCTCCGTTGTCTTCTGCGGCAGATACCCAGATTTCACCTTCGGGAGAGATGTACATATCGCTGATATCCCGGTTTGTCAGCTCGTTTTTCCATTTGCCGGGAGCATTGACCTTCACTCCTTCAAGCCCCTTTTCGGTGAACTGAAGCTCATGGCGCTCGATATCAAGAACGCCCCATCGAATAACCCCCTCCGGAAATCGTTGTGATCCCCCTCTTTCGCCAAGCAGGAGCAACAATCTGCCGTCTGCTCCTCGTACGCATGCAAGAGCCTCATACTGATCGCCAACCTGTTGAGGGTTGTTATCCGCCAGTACCGGCAGTTTCATGACGCCAAGAATTACAGCCTGTTTTGTTGAAGCGTTGAGGCGAAGATGAAATAATCGTCCGCCTTTTTCCTTCCATGTTCCTGATTCAGCCATGAGATATTCGTTCGGATGAGAGGGAAGCGGGCACAGTGACTCAAGATCGCTCGCCCGCCCGTCGGCGTCCGGCCAGGAGTCAACCGTGACAGGATGGAGAGCCGGTGCCGCATATGCCGATAGCGTTATGATTGACATTCTTGGGCCGTTTTCAAACGATAACGCATCGTGAACGACGAGCCAGGAGTTGCCGTCAATCTGCGCCATTCCGCTTATGCCGGCAGTTGGTTGCTGCGATGTGTCTTCAGTTGCTGCATGAGGCGTACTGCAACCATACATTGGCAGCCAGAGTGAAAGCAATAACGCAACGTGGAGATAGGAGAGATGAATCTTGCGTTTCATAAGAGTACGATTTCGGTTGTTCGACAAGTTGTTGTTACCCCACAAAAACAAAATTTCACTGAACTCTGCATGTTGCTGTCAAAATGCCCGGATGGTGCGCACACGGTTGTAGGCCTCTTTGGGTTCGGCGCTCTGGCAGCCGAAAGAGTTGAAATCCTTTATCCAGATTCCGGCTTTTATCCAGCCCCCTCCATCAGGATTTTCCGAGGAGCTCCAGTAGTTGGCTGAATCATGCACAAAACCGCCGACTTCCCGTTTATGCATAAAAAGGTGGTTTAACTGTTCCTTGTCAGGCAAAAACCAGTCGCGGAAACCGCCATTTTCAGAATTTCTGCACGCCGCAATGGCATCAGGCCAGTTAAACAAACCTTCAGACAACCCTTTCATGGCGGCTATGCCCGGAGAGGAGCCCTCCATGTCCGATTTGGCGGCAATCAAACCATGCCGTCCGGTATGATCAACATAAAAGACAATGCCACCACCATATTGAGAGCCTATCTTGACAAGTGGCTCTGAGGATGATTTTTTTCCGAAGACTTTGTTGAACAAGGTCATGCAATTTTCTGCTTTTAAGCGTGTGCTGAGTTGGATGAGGGGGCACTTGACCCGGTGAATTCAAAAAAGGTAGTTTACAGCTTTCCGTAATAGTTTACCACTTCAAAAAGAAGAAATGAGTTGGCAGAGTACGCTGGTAATTCTTTGAAAAAGGATAAGAGGCTGAATATTCGGATTTCTGAAAGAGAGCTCACTGAGTTACAAAGAAAGGGCATCAAAGAAGGCTTGCCGTACCAGACTTATGTAGCAAGTATTATTCACAAGTTCATTAACGGAACACTGGTGTGATCGGAAAATAAGAATCACCCAGGGTTAGCGTAAAAAAACACCCATTGCTCATCGTTTGAAGGTGCAAACCAAATCAAACCCTATTCTGTTATCCGTTCTGTACAGCTCAAAACGTTCAAGCAATAGAGGGGGAAGCCGAAAGCGGGATTGTTCGGAGCTACGGAAAATGCTAACTTTGAAATATGTGCTGGAGTTCGGATGACCTATGCCGGAGCGGCGCGTCAGCTCGGGATCTTGACTGCAGCGGTGAACGGGATTGTGAAGCGCCTTGAGCTATAAGTTTACATCGTTGTGAGCATCCCCTTGGGTTCCTTGTTGCTTTGAAGAGTTCCGGACTGGTTCGTGATGTCGCCCATTATTTTGGATTGCAGAAGGCTGATGCTGATCGAATGATTTTGAGGTTGCCCATGTTACGCAGACCTGGGGCGAGGGGGCAAAAACTGTTGGTGCACGACCGGCAGAAATAAAACGGATGGAGAGTGCTTTTGAGCATGACGACCTGTACTGCGCTTTACGCTTGTGAGTCGCTGAGAGGCAGGTGAAAAAATGGAGGCTCGTTGACGCTGTTCCGTATTCTGAAATTTTTTTAGTAGTATGGTCGCTATGCAGGCCGTTTTAACAAAATCTGGAACCCTGCCTGTTCAAAATGATGATCAGTACTGAAAATATCCTTTATTCCCATATTCTTCGCCACATGAATACTTGCACAATCAACCAAACCCCATTCTTTATCCATCATTTGTCTATACAGTTCAAAACTTCTGCTGATAATATTTTCATCAACAAGGATGCTTGTCCATTTTTTTGATTGTCTTATTGCATCAATCAACTTGATTGCAAAAGGTTTCAGAGTAACCGTACTGAAAGCATTTCCAAATTCAAGCAAAATTGCACTTGTTGTTACAAATGTAATGTTTGACCTGCTCAATTTATCATTGATGCCAATGGCCTGAAAATGAAAAGCATCTCGTTTATTACCCAGGGCAATCAATGCTGATGTATCAACGAAAATATGCTCCGTCATCGCTTCGCAATTCCATAGAGGTAATGATCGTGATTTTCGGCAAAATCGTCCCTGCCGGTATCAACTGCAATTTTATCAATATTGAGGTTATCCCAGGAATCATATGACAGCGCCTCTGGCTTTATTTCTACAGCAATACCTTCCTTGGTAAAGAGAGCTTTCAATTTATTAATAACCGGTGATAGTTGATCCGGCAGAATATCAGGTAATGTAATTGTTAATTGCATTGATAGTTACAGTTTCAGGATTATAAAGTAATCTGCCTGGATGTCGAATTCATGTTATTTAGGTGGGTTGGTTTCTTTAATGTGCAGATTACACCTCTGCAAAAAAATGCAGTGTACCCGTTAAAAAGATAACCAAAAAAATGAAAAAAATTGTTCCTCTCCTCTTAACTGCCGGTATGACTCAAAAAGAGCTTGCGCGTCAGGCACATACGTCACAGGCTGCGATTTCCCGCCTGGAATCAGGCACGTACAGAAACGTCAGTCTGGCCTTTCTGCGCCGTGTCAGAGCTGTTTTGGGAGTCAAGCCACACGTTAGTTTTCAGTAGCAGGTTCTGACATCAGGGAATATATGAGAGGATGAAGCGGACAGAGCCGCTTGTCTTGTCGTTAGGCCTTTTCTTTTCATAACATAAAGCAGGCATTATGGCTAAAAGTCAGGGAATGTGGGTCTATAGTCCATCTAAACCACCGGCACCAAAAGTGCCAACGAAGACAAAAGAAATTGTCAAGCAAAAGGCGGATGAATTTGTGGAAAAGGTTCTGAAACCAAAGCACATTCAACCTCCACCCGCTCCTGATGAATTTCAGCGCAATTACATCGCCGATATGTATACAAAGTGGTATCGACACTATTTTTACATTTGTGCAAAATATAATGTCCCTGGACCCAACGCTCAAATACCTTTCTTTGAAGCCAAGTTGGTTCGGCTGGAATATATCCGGGATAATCAGTTCAATATGGCGTTCATGCGCTATACTGGCGATTGGGTAGAATTGTATCAAGACTTGTCGCTTGAACAGTGTTTGGCAGCAGTTCAAAACGACCCATTTTTTGATTTGTAGCCGTCAGGCAAAGATAAAGCTCTGTTCATCATGACTTTTTGAGCATTTTCTCAAATCGTTTCAACTATCGATTATAGAAAAAATTGCTAACAAGTGCCAGAAAGAAAACCCCTGTTTTTTGAAAATTTGACAACCTCCCGCCGGATTAAAAACCATTTTTAATGATCAACAAAAGGCGTTTTTGTGCTGATCGTGACACGCCATGGGTAAACTACCGAATTTTGCTCCAGGAAGCGTCATAACGAACGGATCTCTCCCTGCGAATTGGTAAAAAACTCTTTTTTTGGGGAGAGAACTCAGGCAGCTTTTTTGTAGGGCCCTCGATGTCGCTTCGCATCCTGCTTGTACAAGAGTGCTCCATAACGATGAATGTTGCGAGCCAGCACTGCAAGGGCAACATAGCGATTGAATCCTTTGATGCCATCATCAGGGCATATATCCAAGCCGTGAACCTCAAGTGCGTTGATTGCTGATTCAACTGCCGAATGCTGCCGTCGCAGTCTCCTGAATTCCGGCTCGGATTCATGAGCTTTGTCGATTTTTGAGAGCTTGCCTTTTTTCGGCATAACAACTTTTTCAAGAAGCGCTTTCAGGTCGCGTTGGTTATCCGGGCTATGAAAGCCTTTGTCGTAGCTGATCGATCGCAAGTTTGGAAAACGTTGCTTGGTCTCTTCGATAATGGACACTGCGATGTCGCTATCGACAACTTTTTCCATGACCTGATGATGCAGGATAAAACGATACTGATCTTCGATAATACAGACCCGTAATCCCAACTCAACCGGCACTCCCGCCTTGCCTTTACTGATCCACTCGGTGTGTGGCTGAAAAATTGAAAAGACTTTCTCCGCATGCGGAATAACCTCGTCATTTATCCGACGACGAATTTGCCCCATTTGTACCTCAGCATGAGCAATATAGCCGTTAAGCTGGCTGAGCCGCAACGGATTTAAGCCACCCAGTTCTGCGCCGGTACGCACTGCCCGTTGTAACTGATAATCGACTGCCGCAAGGTAATCGAGGAGTGCTTGCTTTATTTGTTGATCTTTGAGAGCTTTCTTTTCCGGCTTTTTTGATGTCGAGTGCTTGAGCTGTTGCACAATACGACGCATTCTTTTGATATGCCGGATGTTATGATCGTATTGGCGCCATTGACTTAATCCTTCATCAAAAGACCATTTCGCACAGACCTCAATGGCTTTGCGAATGGCATCGAACAACTGGCTTGTATCAGCAGGAAAGTGAACGTTGGTTTCCACCACAAACGAATCACCTCGGGCCATTAAAGGGAAATTTTCTTCCTCTTTTTTTTTACTAACGTATGACCTGCACGGACAATTTCCTGGTTGATTCGATCAAGCAATTCGGGGGTAAACAGTCGGACATTATCTTTGATGGTCTGGAGTTCATAAGATGTTTTATCAGTCCAATCGTTGTGACCAAGCATCTGGCGAAGCGTATCGTGGTGATTGACCAATTCATGAAGCCGATCGTAATCAGCGTTGATTCCCAGTCGAACGACACCCAGTACCAAAATTGCCCATTGCTCCATACCGGGACGCCCTGTGTTTGGGTCAGCTTTTCCTTCTCCTTTTTTCCGTTCAGGACGAACCTCTTCGAGGATGGCAAAAACACGCTTGCGCAACTCCTCGTCGGTGTAGATGCCCTGAAGGCCCCTCAAGATTTTTGGGATATCATCTCGTGATTTCGGATCGAAAACAATGGCAGAAATATCGGTACGACCGAACATCATTTGGTGGTTGATGACGCTACGCATAGTGGATTTCAAAAAACGAAGTTTGGAGTCTGTTTCTCTTTGAGGGCACCCTGCAACACCTTTTCTCTATCAAAAATGCTTCTAATGGGGTATTATTACGCTTTAGCTCAGGGTCCGTCAAATATCTTTGACCATGAAATAACAATATAAACTATTATTTTATAATATCATAACAGTTTTTCGTTCATCCACTAACAAATGGTTTGCCTATGCACCTGAATATCTGCATACGAACCATCGAGAGAGGTGTGGTATCGAACCGTGATGGCAGGATTAATGTTTCTTCGGCAGCATTGCCCTGGCCACTAGCACGATGAGCACCAGCGCCGACAGGATGGCCAGCGGAGCACCCTCATGGTGTGCTGATGCCGTAAGCCAGCCGGTGATACCGACGGTGGCACGCTTGCCAAGGGTAACTTCAAAGCAGCTCAACCTTCCATCGGGAATCCTGCATGAAACCATTCAAGCAGACCGCCTGAAAAAACTTTGACATTCTTGTAACCGTTTTTCTTCAGCTTTTCAGCAACATGCCGGGCATTGCCGCAACGGGGCCCAATGCAATAGACCACAATAAGGGTTTCAGCACTTTTGTTTTGACTGAATTCAGGAAACTGCTCGTCAAACCGGCTCATTGTAAGAGAGCGGGCTCCTTTGATATGCGAAATGTCATAAGCGTATTCGGAACGTGCATCGACAAAAAAGGCCGATTGAGTGTCAAAAAGGGCTTTGGTCGCCGAGAGATCGAGTTCGCCTGTTTCTTCTTTCGCCATCGTTGCCGATGCTGCCGCATGGAGTGGTGATGCGGCAGGCGAAAGGCTTGAAAGCAAGAGAACCGAAGCGATCAGCTTCCTCCGTAATGGCTTTCCCGACATGGTGCTTGGAGAGGTGGTTATGCTATGAAAAAAAACGGATTCAGATCGGTGCTGTTATTCCCATTCAATGGTTGCCGGTGGTTTCGATGAGATATCGTAGGCCACTCGATTGATGCCGCGTACTTCGTTGATGATGCGGTTTGAAACGCGGGCCAGAAAATCATGCGGCAGTTGAGCCCAGTCGGCGGTCATGCCGTCAGACGATTCCACAGCCCGCAGTGCCAGAACATTTTCATAGGTGCGCTTGTCGCCCATCACACCGACCGACTGTACCGGAAGCAGCACGGCGAATGCCTGCCATACCTTCTGGTAGAGTCCGGTTGATTTCAGCTCTTCAATAAAGATTTCGTCGGCATCCCGCAAAATGTCGAGCCGTTCTTTGGTGACTGACCCGAGTACCCTGACGGCAAGACCTGGGCCGGGGAAGGGGTGGCGCATCAAAATATCCTCGGCAATGCCCAGTTCGCGGCCAACAGCACGCACCTCATCCTTGAAGAGCTCCCGAAGCGGTTCGATAAGCTTGAGCTTCATCCGTTTCGGCAGTCCACCCACATTGTGGTGCGACTTGATGGTTTCCGAAGGGCCTTTGACGCTGACGCTTTCAATGACATCAGGGTAGAGCGTGCCCTGCACCAGAAATTTTTCCTGCTCCATCTGCTCTTCGAAGACCTGGATAAAGGTGCGACCAATGATTTTGCGCTTCTTTTCCGGAGAGGCTACCGTTTTGAGTCGTTTCAGGAAGAGATCGGAAGCATCGACCAGAGTAACCCTGAGGCCAAGAGTTGAGAGAAAGGTCATTACCTTTTCTGCTTCATTTTTTCTCAGCAGGCCGTTATCGACAAAGACGCAGTGCAGTTGTTTGCCGATTGCCTTGCCGACCATGACGGCTGCTACGGTTGAATCAACGCCTCCGCTGATACCGCAGATGACCGTCTCTTTGCCTGCTTTGCGGCTGATCTCTTCAAGCTGGTGTTCGATAAAGCTTTTCGACGACCAGTCAGGCGTGATGCCGGCAATCGTAATCAGAAAGTTCGAGAGAAGCTGTTTGCCATAGAGGGTGTGCTGCACCTCAGGGTGAAACTGCAATGCGTAGATCTTCAGGGCGCCCTTGCTTCCGAAACTTTCAAAGGCACACATCTCCGAGTTCTCGCTGCTGGCCGTTACCCTGAACCCTTCAGGAAGCTGCATTACTTTGTCGCCGTGGCTCATCCAGACATCAGAATCCGGAATATCGTGGAAGAGAGGGCTTTCAGGCTCATTGTCCTGGGCAACCATAATTTTTGCACGGCCAAATTCATGCTTGGATGAACTGGCTACCTCTCCTCCGAAATGTTTGGCGATAACCTGCAGTCCGTAGCAGATGCCAAGCATGGGAATCCCGAGAGAAAAGATGCCATCATCAGGCAGAATGGCTGATGCATCGTAAACGCTGGTTGGCCCACCTGAAAGGATGATTGCCTTTGGGTTGTGTTCCCTGATACTCTCCGGTGTGGTATTGTAGGGAAGAATTTCAGAATAAATACCCAGTTCACGTATACGACGGGCAATTAACTGCGTGTATTGTGATCCAAAATCAAGAACCAGGACTGATTGCATAAAAAAAACAGTTGTACGTTAAATGAACGGGATATCAGAAAACACTCTCTTCTTTTGCTGGAAAAGGCATCTGCAGATGAGGTGATCCGTCGTGGTTTCCGGAATCAGAGTTCTCTCCCTCTGCAGAAGGGGAGCTTCCATTGTTTGGTTGTACAGGATGGGACTGATAGTACTGGAAGCCCTTTGGCGTATAATACTCCATATAGACATTACTGCCGAGCAGATCAGAAGGTGTATTGGTCTGCGGGGAAATCGGTACGGCAATAATGGTCTCGGGTATATGAAAAGAGCGATTATCGAGTTGCAGAGAGGGATCACTGTAACAGCGTTTCATAAAGCCGGCCCATATGGGAAGCGCTGCCCGAGCGCCCTGACCATATTCCATGGAGGTAAACTTGATGCGCTCATCATCAAATCCAGTCCATACAACAGCTACAAGTTGTGGTGTGAAACCCGCAAACCAGGCATCTCTCATACTCTGGGTTGTGCCGGTTTTGCCCGCCGCCTCAATGTTAAAGCCATAACGGGATCGGACTGCAGCGCCTGTACCCCTGTTGATCACATCCCTGAGCATCGAGACCATCACAAAATTGGAGGTGGAGTCGATGGCAATACGGTGGTTTGGAATGTATTCCGAAATGGGACGGTTGTGCTTGTCTTCAAGTTTCAGGATTGAGACCGGTTCATGCCAGATCCCGTTATTCGCAAAGGTTGAAAAGGCTCCAGCCAGTTCCAGTGGTGACACTGCCGACGTTCCAAGAACGAGCGAGAGATTTGAAGCAAGGGGGGAGGTGATACCCATTCTTTTCGCATAGCTGATGATTTCCGCTACCGACAGTTGTTCATAGGCAAGCCTGACCGTAACCTGGTTTAATGAGTGGATCAATGCCGAACGCAACGTCGTCATGCCGCCTGACGAACCGTCGGAATTTCTCGGCGACCAAACGCCGTTTCCTGAAGTAAACGTGAGGGGTTGGTCGAGGACCTGAAAGTTTGCAGGCAATCCTTTATCGATGGCTGCGGCATAGACAAAAGGCTTGAATGTTGAGCCGGGTTGTCGCTTGGCCTGCCAGACATGGTCGTATTGATACCTGTATTCATCGGGTGAGAACCTGTTTCCTCCAACCCACGCCTTGACATGACCGTTGCTCGGATCAATGGCCACCAATGCCACCTGTATTCTGGTTTTATCCCTCAGCAGCTCCTTCACCCAAACCTTGTCTGCTTTGATCTTTGCCATCGCCTGCTGATTCGAGAGACCATTCTCTTTCAATCCCTTGAACCGTTCGCTCTCCATGATCATCTGGTTCTTCAGCGATTCCGGCCATACCCATGAGCGGTCAAATGTAGCCTGCAGTTCAGCCAGATGTTCGGCGGAGGCCTGCTGGGCATAGTTTTGCATGCGGCTGTCGAGTGTTGTTCGTATCGTCATTCCGTCACGGAAAAGGTCAATGTTTCCGACTGTCGGCGATGGTTTCAGCGTCTGGCGGATATACTCGGTAAAATAGGGAGCTCTACCCTGGTGGTCTATCGGAGTATATCTTACCACCAATGGGGTTCTTTGTGCTTTGGCTGCCTGTTGGGGCGTAATGAATTTAACCTTTTCCATCAAAGAGAGGATCAGGTTTCGCCGGCTGGCTGCGCTTGACGGATACTTTGCAGGGTTATAGGCTGTCGGGTTCTTCAGTGTTGCTATCAGCGTTGCACTCTCCGGCAGCGTAAGGAGAGAAGCGGGTTTTCCAAAATAAGTATGGGCTGCGGCCTCAATGCCGTACGCCCCGGCACCGAAATAGACGGTGTTGAGATAGAGTGCAAGAATCTCGTCTTTTGTATAGGTCTTTTCGAGTTCAATTGCGGTAATCAACTCCTTGAATTTTCGGCTTATGGTTCTCTCCCTGGTTAGGTAGAGATTTTTGGCAAGCTGCTGGGTAATGGTGCTTGCCCCCTGCCAGCGGGTTCGCCCCTTGATGATATTTTCACCCATTGCCAAAACAAACCGTCTCAGATCGACTCCCCAGTGGTTGTAAAAAGCGACATCTTCGGTTGCAATCAGGGCATAACGGGTAGACAATGGAATTGATCTCAGCGGAACGAAGGTTCGGTTTTTTACAAAAAATTTATGGAGCAGCACACCATCCTCGGAATAGACAAGAGAGGCCAGTTCCGGGTTGGGATTTTCAAGTTCCTCAAGGCTTGGCAGACCCAGAAAAGAGCCTTTTGCAGAGATCTCCGGGGATATCAGCGTTATGGTAACGAACGATATAAAAAGAAAAAAAAAGGTCTTGTTCAATAGTTTACTCACAGTAGCGATTAATGTTAAGGTTTACACTTGCAGCCACGCCAGCAGCGTTGCGGACGAAAGATCAGATTTTCTGTCAATGGTGGCCTGCAATTTATTGCGGACTCTTTTTATGAAATTGTTCCGCAAATTCAAAATGTTTTTCAAGTTCATTCGCAAATCGGGCAGTGTCTTCAAGCATGGGCAGATGGCCAAGATCCATAAACTTTGCCAGGCTGGTCGGAGCAGAAGAGACGGCCTTGCGTCTTTCGTAGAGCGTGAGGGTACCCTCGGGAGGAATGGTTTGATCGGCCATACCGACACAGCAGAGCATTGGTGAAGAGATCAGCAGCACGTGACGGGTATACCTTCTCAAAACCTCCCTGTCGATCGAGAACCTGCCCACAGCATTGGTTGCTTCCTTGTCGGATTGCGTGAAGTCTTCGATAAGAACATCGTGGTACTCCTTGCTGATTGCTTTTGTGGCCGCCCGTTTGATAAAAAGGCTTTTCAGAGGCTCATGCTGAAAGACGTTGCGAAAATTCATGGAGACATCAATCAATCCTCCCAGAAAAAAGAGGCCAAGAGAGGTGAGCGCGGTCTCCTCAAAGATGCCGCAGGCAATGATGGTGGCCGACAGCAGGGCATCCCGGTAGCGCAGGCAGAGTTCAGTTGCGACCATGCCGCCCATCGAATGGCCGACAATATGCAGTTTTCTTGAGTTATGGAGTCCAAGATGTTCAATAAGCTCGGCAGCCTCATCGGTAAAGCCCTGAATGGTAAAGGTCGGGTTGTAGCCCTTGATGACCGTTTTTCCCGTCCCGCTCTGGTCATAGGTAATGCAGCGGTACTTCGCCGAGAGCCTCTCGACCAGCGGTGTCCAGTAACGGGAGGAGACAGCCCACCCGTTTACAAAGAGCACCACAGGCTTTTCCTGACTTGAAGGATCAGATTCTGCACTATCATGGTAGTACAGACGGCAACGCTTGGACGTAAAATAACTCATGGGAGTTGCATTGGTTTCTTGTCACAAAACAGAAACTTAATATATAACAATAAAACTTTTCTTCAGTCATCCCTCAACCCTGGCGGTGAGTCAGGTTTTGCGACTCTGGTGCTCAATGAGTACATTGCACTCGGCTAACAGCAGAGGTTTTTTATTATTAAAGTAATGCCATGGACTATTCCCTTACCAGTCTGCTCGCTTCTCTGGTCGATTTTATTCTCCATATCGATACTCACCTTCAGGTACTTGCCGCGCAGTACGGCCTCTGGCTTTACGCGATTCTTTTTATCATCATCTTCTGCGAAACCGGACTTGTCGTCACCCCCTTTCTGCCTGGCGATTCTCTGCTTTTTGCTGCCGGCTCCCTGGCCTCCATGCCCGGCTCATCACTCGACCCCCATTATCTCTTTCTTCTCTTCTTTTTTGCGGCCGTACTTGGCGACAGCCTCAACTACCAGATTGGCCACAAGCTCGGACCAAAAGTGTTCAGTTATCAAAAATCCAGCCTCTTTAATCCCCGGCACCTTGTCAAGACCAACCAATTTTTTCAGAAATATGGTGGCAAGACCATTATCATTGCCCGTTTTATTCCCATTATCAGAACCTTTGCTCCTTTTGTGGCAGGTATTGGCGCCATGCACTACAGCCGCTTTCTTCTCTTCAATATTGTTGGCGCGGCGCTTTGGGTCGGGGTTTTCAGCTACAGTGGCTACTTTTTTGGCCAGCTTCCCTTCGTTCAGCAGAATTTCAAGCTGCTGATTATTGCCATTATTATCATCTCCATTATGCCACCCTTTATTGAGTATCTGAAGCATCGGTTTGGCCGGAAACAGGATACTCCGAATTGTTAATGGAATGTTGATAACTTGTTGGTGCATTGTTTATTTCCTCCTTCAGCTTGTCTGATGGTGGTTCTGTGCTGTACTTCGATATGTTGCTTAACTTGTTATTAAGAAATAAGTTGTTTACTTCTTTCCGGGTTTTGTAACGCTTGTTGTGCCTGTTGCCGGAATTTGTACACTCTTGTGGAATTCTGCACAGAGTGTTGATACCTGATAACGGCAGAGTGGAATAGAGCGGGAATCCCTTTTCATGAAAGAGAAAAAGAGTGCGGATTTTTGAAATAAAATTATGTTAATCCAGAGAATTTTTTATAATTACATCCTCTTTCCGGATCATATCGGCGTATAGCGCAGCCTGGTAGCGCACTTCCTTGGGGTGGAAGGGGTCGTGGGTTCAAATCCCGCTACGCCGACTCTCTTACCTGCATTTTCTTCTCCTGCACGAAATACCCGAAACGCAACTCTCTCTGCTTCTCAAAGAGGAGCGATGTTGCAGCCACTGCGTCAGCTCCGTTTTTTCTGAAGAACTTCCTGGGGACTCCTGCGGTTACTTCTACCTGCAAGGATAAACCAAAGGATGTGCCATGAAACTGCAGGATCTGAATATTGTTGTCATTGGAGCCGGGATAGGCGGACTTGCCGCAGGCGCACTGCTTGCGCGTAAGGGTGCCATGGTTACCGTACTTGAAGCACAGGACTATCCCGGTGGCTGCGCAGCAACCTTTTCCCGAAACGGCTACTGTTTTGATGCCGGGGCAACGATTGGTTGCGGCTTTCATGCAGGCGCTCCGATGGAGAATCTCGGTAAAGAGCTTGGCATTACCTGGCCTGTTGAGCCGGAACCGGTTGCCTGGCAATATCGCCATGGTGCCCTTCATCTCGATCTTCAGCCGAATCGCTTTGACATTCTTGAGCGTTTTCCCCACTCGGCGCCATTCTGGGCAGAACAGAACGCATTGGCAAAACTGCTCTGGCATTTCTCTGAAGGGGGGCTTTCCTGGCCAGTCAAGGGAGTTGGTGATCTTGCCCGTCTTGCCCGTAAAGCTCTTGCCGGATTTTCCGGAACCCGGCATCTGCTGCCATTTGCCAGAAAAACAGCCCGTGAATGGCTTGCTTCGCACGGCCTCGATACGGATCCCGATTTTGTGCGTTTTATTGACGCCCAGCTTCTGGTCTCGGTGCAGACCACCTCAGAGTACGCCAATGCCATCAACGCCGCCATAGCCCTTGATCTGCCGGTTGCAGGCGCATATCATGTCAAAGGAGGAATTGGAACCGTTTCCAGGTTGCTTGCAGCCTCCATTGAAGAGAACGGTGGAGCTGTTCTTTACCGTAAACAGGTTATTCGGATTGATTCGGTAAGAGGGCAGGTGTTTGGCCTTGAAACCTCGGATGGCAGCGCTCTTGCCGCTGATTATGTGCTTGCCAACCTCACACCGGACTCCCTTGATCGCTTCCTTGCATCAGAAGGGGAGCCTCAGGAGGAAAAGAGGGAGAGCCTCCTCTGGAGCGCCTTCACCCTCTATCTTGGCATGGAACCAGCCCTCTTCAGCGCCTTATCATCCCGTCATGTGCAGATTATCGGCAGCAGTGGGGAACTGGCTGAAGGTAACTCCATTTTTGTTTCAGTTTCACCCACTGAAGAATCCGGTCGTGCCCCTGAAGCCCTTTGTGCAGTAACGGTTTCGACCCATACCTCGCCGGAGCGGTGGTTTGAGGCAAAAAAGAGAGGAGAGGCTGCCTACAGGGAGCTGAAGAGTGCCTATACTGCACGGGTACTCGATGTTCTGACAGAGCAGTTTCCCGCCGCCCGCGATGCCATCCACAGTATAACGGCCGCAACACCGGTTACCTGGGAGCGTTATACCGGACGTTTTCAGGGTTGCGTTGGAGGCTATCCCCAGACCTCGCTCTTCAAGGTTCGCGGGCCGCTCACCCGCTTCGACAATCTGTTTTTTGTTGGAGACTCCATCTTTCCCGGTCAGTCGCTTCCCGGTGTGGTGACCGGCGCCCGGCGTACCATCGAGCTTCTCATGCAGCGGCATACAAAAGTGGGGCTTCAGCAACCATAACGGAGTGAAAAATTAATTTTCCGGCAAGGCAATTCTCCAGTGAGCGCCCTCTTTCGTTCGTTCTTTCTTCACTATATTTCCCCTCATGGAAACCTTGTCGAAACTACAGATTCTTTCCGGCGCGGCGCGTTACGACGCTTCATGCGCCTCCAGCGGGAGCAAGCGTGAAGGGCCTGCCTGTGGAACCGGCAATACCTCAAACGGCGGCATCTGCCACTCCTGGTCGGATGATGGCCGCTGCATTTCGCTCCTGAAAATTCTGCTCTCCAACGACTGCCGTTACGACTGCGCCTACTGCGTGAACCGATCCTCCAATTCCGTTGAACGCGCCTCCTTTACAGCACGGGAAGTGGTTGACCTCACCCTTGATTTCTATCGCCGCAACTATATCGAAGGACTGTTTTTAAGCTCAGCCGTCATGGTGAGTCCCGACCATACCATGGAACGGATGGTCAGGGTTGCTGAAATCCTGCGTACCGAAGAGCACTTCGGCGGCTATATCCACATGAAAATCATTCCCGGAAGCAGCAGCGAACTGGTGCGCAAAGCCGGGCTCTATGCCGACCGTATCAGCGTCAATATCGAGCTGCCGTCGCAAACATCCCTCCAGCGACTTGCTCCACAGAAGCACAAGGATGCAATTCTTGCACCGATGGCCTTGATTGGCCGGGAGATAGCCTCCAGCCTTGTCGAGCGCAAAGCGAGCCGCCGTGCTCCCCGTTTCGCTCCGGCAGGCCAGAGCACCCAGATGATCATCGGCGCTAGCCCTGAAAACGACTTCCAGATCCTCTGCCTTTCACAGGGGCTCTACAAAAAAATGAACCTCAAGCGGGTCTACTACTCCGCCTATGTACCGGTCAGTGACGACAACCGCCTCCCCGTGCTTGCCGCACCCCCGCTGTTGCGTGAACACCGGCTCTACCAGGCCGACTGGCTCCTGCGCTTCTACGGATTTTCCGCCGAAGAGATCCTGTCGGACGAGGCCCCGAATCTTGATGAATCATTTGATCCCAAGACCGCATGGGCCCTGCGCCATCCGGAATTTTTCCCGATCGAGATCAACCGCGCCGACTACGGAACCCTGCTGCGCGTACCGGGTATCGGCGTCGTATCGGCCCGCCGCATCATCGCCGCCCGCCGCTTTTCAGCCATCACCCCGGAAGGGATGAAAAAGATCGGAGTGGTCATGAAACGGGCAAAATATTTCATCACCTGTTCAGGCAGAAGTTTCGAAAAACCCGACCGGCCAGCCGCTCTTCTCCGCCAGCAACTGCTCCTTGGCGAAAGCCCGGCACCGGCACTTTCAACACAACTGGTTCTTCCCGGTATTTTTTCCTGAAACCATGAACCGATACCTCTACGACGGCACCGCCGACGGCCTTCTCTCCGCAATTGCCTGGATTCTTGAAGAGGAACCTGACCCGGAACAGGTTGCCCTCGCAGAGCGCCAGGACACCCTCTTCGAAGATGGCTTCTTTATCGGCACCGATACCACCCAGGCCGAAGATCTCTTTTTCCGGCTCCGCAAACAGGCCCCCGACGCCGCCCATACGCTCTACTCCTTCATGCTTGCCGAAAAAGAGGAGATGGAAAGCAGCCTGCTCCACTATCTTGCACTCGCCTTCATCCACGGAGACAAGGTCAACGGCTACCTCACCCATCCATCGGTGCGCGACATTGTCGCTGTTGCCAAAAAAGCAGGCAGGGAACTCCACCGCATGAAAGGGCTCCTGCGCTTCGAAAAACTCCAGGACGGAGCGTACCTCGCAAAAATGGAGCCCGACCATAACATCATCCATCCCCTCGCCTGGCACTTCAGCCGCAGGCTCCGGGCGCAGCACTGGTTCCTCTACGACGTCCGTCGCCGCACCGCCGCCCGCTGGAATCAGGGCACACTCCAGTTCGGTACCATCGAACAGTTCACCGCCCCCGCCCTCTCAGACGACGAAAAAAAGGTACAGGCCCTCTGGCAGGCATTCTTCAAAACCATCGCCATCCCCGACCGCAAAAACCCCCGCCTCCAGAAATCCAACATGCCCATGAAATACTGGAAATATCTGACCGAGAAGCAGGAGGAGTGAACTCTTATGCAAAACCACGAGTAAGCCTTATACGCTTTTTTTTATTACATTTTGTGGAAGAAGAGAGGGATACACAATATTTCCGGGAAAAGAAAAGGTGATACAACAGCTATCGATTAAAAATCTTACGGTCTTTCCGGAAGCAGATTTCAAGTTTGGCCGCAATCTCAATGTGATTATCGGCGAGAACGGTACAGGGAAAACACATTTGCTGAAAATCCTTTATTCTGTCTTAGCCGTGAGTGCAGAGGCAAAAAGAAAATCAAACTCTTTATCGCCAACCAAGTCACTTTATCAAATACAATTGGCTGAAAAACTTGTCAACGTTTTCAGGCCAGAGCAACTTGGACGGTTAGCCAGAAGAAAGCAGGGCCGAGAACGGTGTGATATTAATATCTCGTTTACTCAATCCGTTTTTGATATTGCATTCAGCTTTGCGACACAGAGCAAGTCTGAGGTCAGCATAGAAAAACTCCCTGATACGTGGCTTGATATCTCTCCTGTTTACTTGCCCACAAGTGAATTATTGACGATTTATCCCAATTTTGTATCAGTATATGAAGGGCATTATCTCGAATTTGAAGAGACCTGGAGAGATACGTGCATACTTCTTGGCGCATTGTTGCAAAAAGGGGCGAAAGAGAAGAGAATCCGGGAATTACTTGAGCCTCTTGAAGCTGCCATGGGCGGCCAGATTGAACTCGACAAGAACGGTCGCTTTTATTTAAAAAGTATCAATGGTCGTATTGAAATTCCCTTGCTTGCTGAAGGGTATCGTAAGCTTGGTATGTTATCAAGATTAGTTGCAACAGGAGCGCTTCTCGATAAAGGCTATCTCTTCTGGGATGAGCCCGAAGCAAATCTTAATCCAAATATCATTAAAGGTGTTGCTAAAAGTATTCTTGATTTAAGCGTTTCAGGTATTCAGATTTTTATTGCTACCCATAGTCTTTTTCTTCTGCGAGAAATAGAAATACTGTTATCAACTCTTGCATACAAAGAGGTAGAAAGCCGTTTTTTTGGCCTCCATGAAACATCTGATGGAGTTGTTGTTCAACAAGGAAGCAGTACTGATGATGTGGGTGACATCACTGCTCTTGATGAAGAGTTGCAGCAATCAGACAGGTTTCTGAAGATGGGTTCTGAAGATGGGTTCTGAAGATGCAGCAATATAATGTTGATGGCTTGATTTTTGACTTTCCGGATGGTTGGAAAGTCAGCCGGTATGATGATTGGTCTTTTTATCGAAATCAATTTTCAAAAATGTGGGAAGGTATCAAAGCCGTAGACCTTCTTGCACTTGATCCCTCTTATTCACTCTGGTTGATTGAGGTAAAAGATTATCGTGTACATCGCCGAACAAAACCCTCTGAATTGTCTGAAGAAATTGCCCGGAAAGTTTATGATACTTTAGCCGCCCTACTTCCGGCGAAGGTAAACGCCAACGATAGTCATGAAAAGATAATCGCGATTGCCGTGCTGGGATGTCAGAAGTTGCATGTTATCCTGCACCTTGAGCAACCAAAACAACATTCAAAACTCTTCCCTCGTGCAATTGATCCGGCTAATATCCAACAAAAAATCAGGAAGCTACTCAAACCAATAGATGCGCATTCGCGTGTTGTTGAAACTACCCGGATGGAATTGCTTGAATGGAGAGTATGTTGATTTTCAGGTTGAACAGCATCCCTTCAAGGGCAAAAAATATCCCTCGTTGCCATGCAAGAGCTGCAAATATCACAAGCAAGCAGAGCGAAACGATAGCAACCAATATTCTTTTCAGCGGCCCGAACGGCTGCGGATAATCCTCTGTATTGCGGGCAATGGCTGCATAGTCGCAAGACACTGCCAAAAGGCAGTGCCGATCGTGAATGGCTGCAACGATGGGGAGAATTGCTTCTTGAGGGTGACTCAATGTGCCATTTCGTTGTAATTATCCGGTGATAAACTGGTTCCTGATTCGGATTGTTTACATTCAGCAGTGTAGTGATTCAGAATTGCATACACTTAACCAAGCAACAGATACGAAGCGATGAACACTCAAGAACTGATAACTGAAGTAATGTCACTGCCTGTTGAAGATCGGGCGCTGATAGTGGATTACTTGCTGAAAAGCCTCAATCATGGTGAACCTGATATTGAGAAAACTTGGGCAGAAGAGGCACAACGCCAGCTTGAAGAGCTGCGTTCTGGAAAGGTTCGCGCTATTCCTGGAGATGTAGTTCTCAACAATCTGAGGAAACGGTTTTATCAATGAAGCACTCTTTACGCCACCTCCGTCAAAATATTGACAAACTCATCCGGGCGTGACCAACGTGAAATGGTTGACAATGGCTCTACCAGCTTAAAGTCTTCATCTCTCCAGCAAAATTACCTGGTCAGTGACTTTCTGATTTTTTTTGGATCACCACGCAAGTCCAGAACTCTCCAGACGACAGCAACCGAACCATCCTCCACAAGTTTGTAGTAAATGGCATAAGGAAATCTTTTGGATAACATCCGGTAATAGCCAAAAATTGCAGGATGAACCCCGCCATATAGCGTCAAGGAATCAATATCAGAGAAGAGAGAATCAAAGAAGTACTCTCCCAATCCTTCGCCCTGTTTTTCATAGAAGAACCTCCCGTCAGTCAAATCACCCAGTGCGGAAGAGAGTAGTCTGATTTTCATTCGAATCGTTTTCGGAGTTCGATTTTCGCCTTTTGCCAATCTACAGACTGTTCTTGCCCTGTTGCCAGTCGATGTTCTGTTTCCTGCAAAGCCTGCTTATGCCAGTCAGGAGATACCAGTGATTCCTCTTCATGCGTCAGATCGTCCCAGATAGCTTCCATGATCCTCAATTTTTCCACTCTGGAGAGGTGCGTAATTTCAATGGTGTTTTGCATAACATGGAGATCAAATTTTTTTTATCCTAAAAGTCCCGCCATTGTGCCGTTTTATCTGCGAAAGCAATAAGCTTCGGAGCGAGCCTTAATACACACAATGTACGAACATCAATGGAAAATATCTTAATCGTAAAGGCTTGAGTCACAGAGATGGTAAATTCTGACGAGTTTTCATTTCAGTGCTGCGCGAACCTGTGCAAGTGCATCAGCCAGAGGAATAACCAAGGTTGTGCCATTTTCAATCTCGGTCATCCTTTGTTCGGTTTTCAAGTGCCCATGCCTCCTCAATTTCGGCATCTTCGTCAAGACTGGCGAGCAAAAGCTGGGCAAAAGCTGCACGTTCAGCGGCTGAAAGTTTCAGCGCTTCCTTCAAGCAATTCAAGTCGATTTCCCATAGTGCTCATGCCTCTCTGTCGTGATCATAGCCCTTCCTTTTCAAATAGATAAGAGTTTGTTGCAAAATTCACAATCAGCTTGATCCGAAACGCTCCCCCACATCACTCCCGCTTCAGTTGATGGGCGTCGGTAAAGAAGCGGCGGTAGCCTTGCTGCACAATCAAAAATGAGGTCACGGCTACAGCTCCGGTTATGGCGCAGAGTATGGCAATCTGGTAGCGCACGGCGATGATGGGTTCTGTCCCTGAAAGAATCTGGCCGGTCATCATACCGGGGAGGGCTACGATTCCGGTGGCGGCCATCGTGTTGATGGTTGGGCGCAAAGCCGCACTGTAGGCATTTCGGATAGCCTCCTGGGAGGATTGCCGGGAGGTGGCTCCAAGAGAGAGTGCGCATTCAATCTCTTCACGCCGTTCATGCATTTCTGCAGAGAGCCGTTCGGCAGCAAGGCTTGCACCGTTCATGGCGTTACCGAAAATCATCCCTGCCAGAGGGATGAGATAGCGGGGATCGAACCAGGGCGAGTAGCCGACTACGAGGAGACAGAAATAGAAGGTTACCCCTCCGCAGCCAATGATAATGGAACTTCCTACTACACGATAGAAATTCGGCATTCGTTTTTTAATCCGCGATCCCGCAACCTGGAGCGAAAAACCGGCCATCGCGAACAGCATGAGCACCACCGGCAGGGGAGAATTGATGGCAAAGAGCAGATGCAGCAGGTAGCCGACAGCGATGAGTTGCAAGAGCATACGCATTGAACTCCAGAGAAGCTGTTTTTCGTGGCCAATCTGCTGCAGGCGTGCAAGGGCCAGCGCAAGCAGAATCAGCGCGTAAGCGTAGACCAATTGGATCACATCCAGAGGAATGATGTTCGGATTGTTCATGAGGAAGATGGTTGTGCTCTCTCAGGTTGTGTCAGAAAATTGCTGAATGCAGTTGTCTGGGGCATTGCGAGCATCTTTGTGCAAATGCCCTGTTCCACAATGTGGCCCGCTTCGAGGTAGATCAGGTGATTGACGATATGTTCAGCAAGATAGAGGTCGTGGGTCACCACAAGAATGGCGAGATGTTCATGGTGGCAGATGTTGCTCAGTGTGCTGGCCAGATGTGCCGTTGAAGGGCGATCGAGGGCGCTGGTGGGTTCATCGAGCAAAAGTACCTCTGGATGGTTGACAAGCGCACGAGCCAGATTGACTCTCTGTTGTTCACCACCGGAAAGGGAGCGGGCATCCCGATCCAGCATCTTCGCAGGGAGTTGAACGAGATCAAGAACCCGGGCAATTTCGAGGCTTTCGGCTGAAGGTGGAACCACACCCCGAAAAAGGAAGGGGCGTTGCAGGTTCTCAAGAAGTGTGCCTTCAAACATGAAGGGCTTTTGCAGCACCATGGCAACTTTTCGACGCAGCAGCAGCGGGTCTATGGTTGCAATATTTTGCCCATTCAGGAGAATCGTACCCACTGAAGGATCGTCAAGGCGGTTGCACAGTCGAATCAGGGTGCTTTTACCGCTTCCTGAAGCTCCGATTATTCCGGTTATCTCCCCCTTTCGGGCAGTAAACGATATTTGGTCAAGAATGAGCATCGTTGTACCTGCAGGGCTCAGCTTTGTTACCCCGACATCAATGAACTCAACATAAGGGTCGGTGCCGGATTTGTGTTGCTGATGCATGTTCATAGAACGATCAGGGTAAATGGAAATAACTTCTCATTTTCAGAAAGGTTAAAGCGCTCATTAAAAAGTCATGACGTAATTTGTCACCGGAAGGCGGAGCCGTGCAGAGAGACGCTCAAAGCAGATTGAGCAAGATTCTTTCTGCTTCTGACCAGGGAAGTCTGCGACCGGCTGTTCTCATTTTCTCTATTGCATCAAGGGTTTGCTGTACGGTTACTATGTTGTGTTCCACCATAGTTCGGAGTAACCAAATTGTCCCCATTGTCGAAACCTCTTCTGATAAAGCAACTTTCCTTAACTGTTTATCGCCAGTGAGCAATGGGCAGCCTTCTTGTTTTGCTAAAGCCAGAGCAAGATAATCGTTGTGACTTGGGCCTTTTCCGTATTTTTTTAAAAGATTTACGGCGTATGCAACATATTCTCCTGTAATTTCAAGCAGGCATAATCCAATTAATTCAAGTCCCGGGGTGCCGGGTTCTATCTCCTCCCTGTAGAGTATATCCGGTATTGCAATACGAATTGGAAGTTGAAACAGTCTCTCCAGGAGATCACCGGACTCCATGTCGATCAGAATGTTTGCGTCACTGATGAGGAGCATCATCCGCTGTTTCGAGTTGGCGTTGTTTGTAAAACGACATCATCGGGATACCAAGCAATTCGGCGGCTTTGGATTCCGGGATGCAGTGTTCACCGAGTGCACGGTAGACCAGTTGTTCAAAGAGTTTCGGGTTTTCCTGTGGTACGGGCTCTTCCGGTTCAAGTTTGCGCCATCCTTTTGCTGAAAACCGTATCGTCATTGAACGGTAAAGCGCTTCAGTTATAACATCGCATTGTTTTGCACGCATAAGCCACCCAGCCATAGAGAGCCCGAATTCGTGCTTGAGGGTGTAGATCTCTTTCCATTCCAAGGCGTCACGGTGCTGACCAAGCAGGCGGGTTACGGCAACGGCAGGAGCAAGGAAAGCTCCGGCAAAACGGTTGCAGGCTTTTTCCTCATCAAGGTTATCAGCAAGACGACCTGAGAGCAAGAGATGAGCCAATTCATGCGCCAGTGTAAAACGTTGCCGATCTCCCGGCCAGCGTGCTGACACCACAATAATGGGATAGGTTCGGCCATCATTTGTTCGGGCTGTAGCTTTTAAACCTGAAAATCCAGGATGAATATTGTTGACAACGATGACCAGAAGCCCGCAAGCTTCAAATGTGTCGCATACATCCGGTATCGGATCCATGCCGAGCATCCATGCGTTGCGTACCTGGTCAGCAATCGCTTCGATCTGGTCAAGGTTTTCTATGTGTTCCGGAAGGCCAGCAGGAAGCTCGAATGCAGGGATAGGGGAGTCTGGAAATGAACCAAGAAGTTCTACCCGCTTTTCAACCAGATCAATGACTTTGATGGTCAGCTCTTCTTGTGCTGTTTTTCCAAAGGTTGATAACTTGCGGAACTCAGGATTGACCAATTCAACGGTATGCGAACGGAAAAAATATTCAGTGCGTACTCCGCAGGCCTGAGCAAGTTTCAACAATATCGACGATGACGGGGTAATGATGCCCTTCTCATACTTTTGGATAGCGGTGTGGGTGACCCCAATTTTCGCTCCCAATGCAGCCAATGTCAGCCCTGCCGCCTGACGAGCCTGTCGTATACGGTGTTCAATCATGGTGCCCTGCTTTATCGTAGGCTCGGTTTAAAATGCGTGCAAATCTTAAAATAATTTAAACTCAATCTATACAGCAGGGCTCGTTTTTCCAAATGGTAATGATGACTCAGATCTGAAGCTACTTGAAAAGTTGCACCCATTATTCTAAAGTAACAAACATCCCAGTTCATTTGTTTGCTGTGGATTTTACGAATATCTTGTCCTTATGTAATGTGTTGCTTAAGAGATACAAGGCATCATCACCTTCTACCCACAGAAAATGTTCCACACAAGCGCCATCAAACGGATCAGTTCACTCGAAGACAATGGATGAGCACACTTTCGCCCGGTATACCCGGCACACTTTCCCCGGAATACTCAATCACTCTTCGTTCACGCATGATCAATCATCTTTCTCATGAAGTTGATGGCACCTTATACGGCATGAATAAAACCAGATACTCCGATTATGACCCTGAAAGTAACAGCAGAAAAGGCAATTGCGGCCTATGGTGGGCGTGAGCTCTGGCAGAACGCAAAACGGGTTGAGGTCGAGATGAGCGCTTCCGGACTTGCGTTTACCCTGAAAGGGCGACCGTTTTTCCATCATGCCAAAATGGTTCTCGATGCTCACCGGCCATTTACCTCTTTGACCCCGATCGGGCGCAACCCTGCTGTCAGGGGAGTTCTTGATGGTCTCGATGTCCGTCTGGAGGATGAACAGGGCAAGGTCATTGCAGATCGCCGGAATGCTCGGGATTATTTCAAAATCGGCAGAAGGCTCTTCTGGTGGGATGACCTTGATATGAGCTATTTCGCCAACTACGCGTCATGGAATTATTTTACTCTTCCGGCTTTGCTGATGAGTGAGGAGATCCTCTGGAAGGAGCTTGAGCCGGGATTTCTGGAGGCACAGTTCCCGGACGCGATTCCCACACACAGCCGGGTGCAGCAGTTCAGGTTTGACCTCCAGACCGGCCTCCTGATTCAGCACGATTATACGGCACAAATCATTAGCCCGCTTGCTATCGCATCCAATGTTGTGTTGCAGCACGCAAAAAACAGTACAGGACTTGTTTATCCGTCAATAAGGCGGGTAACCCCGAAGGGGCCGAAGGGTAAGCCGTTTGGCGCTCCGGTTTTGATTCGTCTCGATATTCACGATTACCGGGTGATCATCTCTCATTGATAAGTCGTTCAATCTGGTTGACCATGTAAAAGGGGATGTTGACCAGCCGTCAGGTTTGGCAGTAAATCTACCACTTTAATTCAATTTTTGTATTAATATGTGCCATCTTAATACAAGATGCTGCGTTATTTCGCCAAAAGGCAGGTGAAAGAGCGGTTTCCCCTTACCCTTGTTCTGTGATGATGCTGCAAGGAGTTTTCTTTTCGAATTGCTACTTTGTACTCAAGAGGGGAGGCTGTTGCAGGAGCTGTTGTAACCCGTTAACGCGTCAGCAAAACAGAGAGCCATGGCAATTCTGGCAATAGATCAGGGCACCACAGGCACCACCTGTGCACTCTATGAGCGTGAGGGTCAACTCATAGTGAAGACGTACCGTGAGTTAACCCAGTTCTACCCCCAGGCGGGGTGGGTGGAGCACGATCCAGAAGAGATCTGGCAGAGTGTTGTGCAGTGCGTCAGGGAGCTGAGGGCGCACGCTGCACAGCCTATCACCGCCATCGGTATCACCAACCAGCGCGAAACCACCATTCTTTGGGACAAAAACACGGGCAACCCGGTGCATCATGCCATTGTCTGGCAATGCCGACGGACGAGCGAGCTGTGCCAGCGGTATGCTGCGCAACGAGAGCTGATCACCGCCAAAACCGGTCTTCCACTCGATGCCTATTTCAGCGCCACCAAAATCCGCTGGATTCTTGACCACTATGCTGATCTGAATCCCGAAACCCTTCTTTTCGGTACCGTTGACAGTTGGCTGCTCTGGAAACTGACCAACGGAGCGGTACATGCTACCGATTTCACCAATGCCTCCCGAACGCTGCTGTTCAATATCAGGGAGAAGCGGTGGGATGATGAGCTGCTCGATATTTTTGCCATCCCGAAATCCTTGCTGCCGGAAGTGAGAAACTCCATGGATGATTTCGGCAGGGTAACGGCCCTGAAGGAGCTTGACGGTCTACCGATTGCCGCAATTGCCGGCGATCAGCAGTCTGCACTTTTCGGGCAATGCTGTTTTGAGCCGGGGAGCGTCAAGAATACCTATGGTACCGGCTGCTTCATGGTGATGAACACAGGTGACACCTTTATTCAGTCACAGCATGGTCTGCTCACAACGCTTGCTCTCAATGCCGCAGGCAAACCCTGTTACGCGCTTGAGGGATCGGTTTTTATTGGCGGAGCGGTGATTCAGTGGCTGCGCGACGGGTTGCAGCTTATTCATCATGCCGCCGAATCTGAAGCGATGGCACGGGAGGTCGGGAGCAATGGAGGGGTCTCTATGGTTCCAGCCTTTGTCGGTCTTGGTGCACCGCACTGGAATATGGAGGCGCGGGGCACTCTTGTCGGGCTGACGCGAGGGACAAACAGAAACCATATTGTTCGTGCAGCGCTTGAATCGATTGCCTTGCAGTCATGCGATGTTTTCAGGGCGATGGTTGCTGATACCGGAATCTTTCCGAAAGCGCTCATGGTTGACGGGGGAGCGGTGAGTAACGCTTTTCTGATGCAGTTTCAGGCTGATCTGCTTGATATCCCGGTTCTGGTACCACAGAATATTGAATCGACCTCTCTCGGGGCCGCCTTCCTTGCCGGATTGCAGACCGGCATATGGCAGTCAGGCGCGGAGCTGCAAGCATTGCAGCAGGTAGAACGCAGATATATGCCCACAATGAAGCCCGAGGCAAGAGAGCTGCTCCTTATGGAGTGGCAGAAAGCGCTTCGCCAGACGATCACGACATAATGCAACAATATTGACCATTGAATGATTATGACACATTCCATCGAACAAGGTGTCGGAAGCGGTAAAACGGTAACCTGCCCGATATGCGGGGAGCTGTTTACCTGTGCGCTTTCGTCAACATGCTGGTGTGCCAGCAGGAAGGTTCCGGCAGAAGTGACAGAGTATCTTGCCGGTCGTTACGAAACATGTGTTTGCAGCGCCTGCCTCGATCGTCTTATTGAGCAGGCCGGTTCGGGCGAAAGCCCCTGATCTTCTGACAGGCTTGAAACTCAATGTGAATTCAGTTGATATGCAGTCACTGATCATGTACATTAGGTCATTGAAACTGTAACAGCAAAACATGTGCCATGAAAAAGGAAACAATCACGATACTCGGGTGCGGCTGGCTCGGGCTGCCGCTTGCACAAGCGCTCGTTAAAGAGGGCTATTCGGTCAAGGGATCGACCACGAGGGAGGAGAAGCTTGAAGCCCTTCATGATGCAGGCGTTGAGCCCTGGCTTGTACGGCTTGACCCGGAGGTGAACGGCGACGATATTGTTGCTTTTCTGCAAAGTGATACCCTTATTGTTAACATCCCCCCTCTGCGGCGCGACGATATTGTTGAGTACCATATTGAGCAGTTTTCCTCACTGATCGATGCACTTGGTCAGTCACCGGTGCGTTCTGTGCTGCTGGTCAGCTCCACGTCGGTTTATCCGGCTCTCAACCGGGAGGTTACCGAAGAGGATGCTGTTGATCCTGAATCTCTTGCCGGTCAGGCGCTGCTCCTTGTCGAGGAGATGCTGATGCAGGAGAGCGCTTTTCAGACAACGGTACTGCGTTTTGGCGGTCTTATCGGTTATGACCGTAATCCGGCAAAGTATCTTGCCACTATGGCAGAGATTGCGCATCCCGATCAGCCCATGAACCTCATTCATCGTGACGATTGCATCAGGATCATCACGGAAATCATTCGTTTGAAACAGTGGGGCGAGGTCTTCAACGCTTGCAGCCCGCTTCATCCCCTGAGAAAGGAGTACTACGGCAGGGCGGCTGAAATTGCCGGGTTACCAGCAATTCCCCTTTCCCAATCCGTCGAAACAGCACCCTATAAAGTGGTGAACAGTGAGAAGCTGATCAGTGCATTGCACTATCATTTTCTCTATCCCGACCCGGTTGTGCAATTGGGATAAAAAAATGGCTGCCTGCCAATAAATCTCTTGCACCCGCTCGAAATTGAGCGTTTCGAGCTCCTCACGGAAACAGAGGTCAGTATCGTTAGTGCACTGGCCGAATCCGCGCCGGGTGCCTTACGGCAGGAGTATCCTTGCTGTGGTATGGAACAGATCGCTATGGTGATTGGGCTGTGGAGTGAAAAGGCTCTTCTCAGACGCTCCATTCGTGTACAGGAATGCTAAAGGCTCTTTATTCAAACAGCGTTAAAATCATTGACGGTTATTGAATTATTTTTTTAGATTCGGTTGAACTGTTCTTTTTTTACTGATGAAGCAGGATACCCCATTACAAGGGGTTTAATAGGGAATCACGTGAAAATCGTGAGCTGACGCGCAACTGTAAAGCCGATCACGTGTTGTGCAGCGTTATACCACTGTTCCGTTTGATGCGGAATGGGAAGGTGCTGCACAACCGGCAAGCCAGGAGACCTGTCCCGCTTCTTTTCTTGTAACATGCTTTCGCGGACCAGAGCATTTATGAGCGATTACAGCTTCAGGCTCTTCTTCCTGCAGGCTCTTATCCCTCTTACTATTCTTTTCCCCGCGTAAGCATACAAAACGGTTGGTCAATACACCACAGACGTATGCTTACAAACACACTTGGTTATCCTCGTATCGGCGCCTCCAGAGGCATGATCTTTATGTTCGGCGCATTTCCTGAACGCTACGCCCTGCTCGGGTGGCAGCTCTCTTTTTGCGTTCAGATGGCGCTCAGCCGCTGACAGGGAAAACGTTTTTATTAATCAGCAATAAGATAGTTACCATGGATGCCACTGTTTTTCAGGAAATGATCAAGCGTGACGGACGTAAAGTGCCGTTCGATGCTGAAAAGATTGTATATGCTGTTTTTCGTGCATTGCGGGCCGTTGGAAAGGCTGATCGTACGAAAGCTGCGGGCATTGCCAGGGATGCCATCAGGGAGCTTGAGAGCGCGATGAATGGCAATGTTCCTTCGGTTGAAGAGATGCAGGATATGGTGGAAAAAACCCTTTTTCTGCATCGGGAGTTCGATGCGGCTAAAGCCTATATCATCTACCGGCACCAGCATCAGTATATGCGAGATGCGAAAGAGATGTTCAGCAATATTGACGTTGTCGACAGCTATCTCGATATCGAAGACTGGAGGGTGAGGGAGAGCGCCAACTCCTCCTGGTCGTTGCAGGGGCTCAATCAGCATATCTCGACTATTGTCAGTGCCCAGTACTGGCTGAATCGCATTTACCCTCCAGAGATCAGCGATGCGCATACCTCAGGGCTCATGCATATCCACGATCTGGGGTTCCTGAGTGTCTATTGCGTCGGCTGGGATCTTGAGGATCTTCTGATCAGCGGTTTTATGGGCGTTGAGGGGCACGCGGCAAGCAAGCCGGCAAGGCACCTGCGCTCGGCGCTCGGCCAGATCGTCAACTTTTTCTATACCATGCAGGGGGAGGCCGCCGGCGCGCAGGCGTTTTCGAACTTCGATACCCTGCTTGCCCCCTTCATCAGATACGACCGACTCGATTATGACGGGGTGAGGCAGTGTCTGCAGGAGTTCTTTTTCAATATGAACGTGCCGACCAGGGTTGGGTTTCAGACTCCCTTTACCAATCTGACCCTCGATCTCAGGGTGCCTGCAATGCTGAAAGACAGGGCTGTCATTATAGGCGGCAAGCTGATGGATTGCACATACGACGATTTTCAGCACGAGATGGATCTGTTCAATCGCGCCTATGCCGATGTGATGCTCGAAGGCGATGCGAACGGCGCTGTTTTTTCCTTTCCCATCCCGACCT